>JAILEY010000052.1 GCA_024687165.1 Treponema sp. | reverse complement strand
CCTTAAAAGGATTTTCTTTTGCATTAGATAAACAGAGACTATAAATTTCTGAATCCATATGTGTAAAGAGCTCCATACGTGTTGGAACCTTATCATCAAGCAGGTCTTTGATTCTTAAAAACTCATTTTGAATAGTTTCATGAATGGAAAGCTTTCTCTTATTCATTTCTTCGAACAAGTCAATCAATTCCATATCAAAATCAACGAGACAACCATCCGGATATTGAACTTCTGTATTCAAACTATTTAATGAACCAGGTCTCTTTTGCTCAGAAAGAAGGCTTATGTTCTTTCCGGCAAATTTATAGTTACCGATGAAATCAAGAACGTTGAGATATTCTTTTCCCTTTGATGTACGGAGGCCACGGCCAAGCTGCTGTAAGAACACTATTCCAGATTGTGTTGGTCGAAGGAACATTACAGTATCAACCTCGGGAATATCAACACCCTCATTGAACATATCCACGCTGAATATTACTTTTATTTTACCCTCTTCCAGCATCTTTATTGCCTGAGCTCGATTTTCTGAATACTCACCATCTGAATTACTATAAACTGCTACGGCAGGGATTTTTCTCTGTGTAAAAACCTTTGCCATGTATTCAGCATGAACACGGGAACAGCAGAAGCCAAGAGCTCGTTTTGAATGATACTTTAAGTAATGCTTGTAAATGAGGTTGTCACGAATTGCATTATTCAAATATGTCACGTTCAATTCGGACTCAAGATAATCACCTTTTACAAACTTCAAACCTGAGTAATCAGTCTGGTCATAGATTCCGTAATAATGGAAAGGAACAAGCATTCCTCGATTAATAGCCTGATATAAATTGATTTCGTATGGAACATTGTAATCGCAAAGTTCATAGATGCTTCTACCATCTGTACGTTCCGGAGTGGCAGTAAGACCAAGCAAGAATTTTGGCTTAAAATAATCGATTATCTTTTTATACTGATTATTAACGGCATGATGAAATTCATCCACAACAATGTAGTCAAAATAATCCAAATTAAAATAATTGCCATTAAGATATTCATCTTTACCAAGAGAAGCAACAGAAGCAAAAATAACAGCCTTATTTGTATCATGAACTGTTCCATTGAAAAAGCCGTAATCGTTACTGCAACGCACATTACAAAATGAAGCCGCTGCCTGATTTAATATTTCTTCCCGATGAGCCACAAATAAAACATGCTTATAGTTCTTTGAATCAAATGCTGCAAGATATGTTTTTCCAACTCCAGTAGCAGCCTGTACAAGGCCTCTGTCTGCACCTTCCTTTCGAGATTGTTCCAGTGCATAAAGAGCTTCTATATGGGCACCGCGCGGTTCACAGTTTTTGAAAACTAAAGTGTCATCCTCTGCAAACGACTCAAACTTATCTAAGTCTTTTGCAACTGCCGGTCTATGCCAGGATTTTGCATAAGCCTTTAATTGTTCATCATCAATAATAACAGAATGATGATTAAACAGATTTTCGAATGTGTTATAGAAGTCATTAAAATCAGTTTGATTCTGATTGCTGTTTAATCTGTAATTCCATTCTATCCCGCTGGTTAATGCGCTCCGTGAAATGTTGGAAGAACCAACAAATACGTCGCTACCATTTTTTTTGTGAAAGAAATAAGCCTTTGGATGGAAAGATTGTTCTGTCGAGGTGTAATAAAAGCGTAAATCTATTTTATCACCAAATTCACTTTTTAAAAGATATAAAGCCGTTGGCTGTGTAATCCCTAGATATTTACCGGTCAGAATTCTAACTCTAACTCCACGATTAATTGCTTCACGCAAATCAGGTAGAATCATTTTTACACCAGATTCCATAAGAAATGAAACTATGAAATCAATAGATTCAGCTGACTTAAAATCATCTTTCAGCTGATAGTAGAGATACTTACTTCTATTTGTATTCCCGGTAATAGAGTTTATCGGTCCTATTTCTTTTGTAAGATTATATTCAGCCATTTCTCATCTTCCCGACCAGGTCTTACATCTCCCGTAATCCATGTTTCGAGTATATCAAAATCAGCAGATTTTTTAAGCAAGGCTGCAAAGGATTCTTCTGTAAAATCAGTAAAATAGCGGCCGTTACGCTCACCTTCAAACTCACCATATTTAAATGATGTGTAGAAAAGCCCGTGTGATTTAAGAGCTGTACATATCTTTTTTATGATAATTACCAAGTCTTCCGAACTTGCATGAAGAATTGAAGAACAGGCCCAAACTGCGTCATATTTCTGGACTTCTGATAAGTCTGTAAAAAGCTGATTCTTTACACTGATTCCAGTATATGCACTGGCTACTTTGCACAATTCTTCAGAACCATCGATAGCTTCTACCTTATAGCCGTGTTCAAGGAAATATTTTGTATCGCGACCGGAGCCACAGCCAAAGTCTAATATTATGGAAGAAAGCGCTAGTTTTGAGGTAAATCGAGACCAGGCTTCTGTCATCTGGACTAACTGGGTAGATTCAACGAATGTGGAGGTATTAGTGTTGTAGTATGAAATTGTATTATTCACGTTTACCTTTTCCCACAGTTTTGAATAATCTACATCCATAGATGTCTATTGTATCACGAAAACATTAAAAAAGGGTAAAAATTCACGAAAAATCAAAATATTTTGAACATCTCCACAAAATTCTCGCCGAGTTTTTGAAAATTCTCGGCGTGTTTTAAAAAATTCTCGCCGAGTTTTTAAAAATTCTCGGCGTGTATTTACCAAATTCTCGGCGAGAATTTTCAAAATAAACTGATTTTTAACCAAATAGATAAATTATTTTATTATTTTACTTGACATATCGGTTAAATTATTATAATTTATAACCAGATAAAACAAAAGATTGGTTAAGAACGGAGGTTTCAAATGGATGCAAACTTCAAAAATAGAGTAGAAATGCTCTTAAAATCAAAAGGAATGACACAGAGGCAGCTTGCAGATAAGCTTGGAGTAAGCGAAGTAACTGTAAGCCGCTGGATGACTGACGGAGCAAACGGAAGAAATCCAAGTGTTCAGACTTTACAGAAAATTGCAGAATTATTAGAAACAACTCCTGACTATCTTTTAGGAAAGGATCAGCAGGAAGCAAAAGCACCTGTTAATCAGGATAAAGGCGTAAACTGGGGAGCAATTCTTGCAGGAACAGCTCTTACAGCGACAGCAGTTATCGGAATTGTTGCTCTTGCAAAGGCAATGGGCAAAATAAATGAAAAGGACAAAGAGCAGATTGAAAACATTCTGAACATGGAAGAATAATCTGCGGGGAGGTAAAAATTGAGCATAAAAAAAAGACCTTTTAATTGATTGCAGTCAATTAAAAAGTCTCTAAACAGCAACAGAAAAACCGTTACCGAACATCAAAACAATAGTAATGGTTTTTCCAAAATTTTACAAGGTTCTGAAAAGACAGGCGTTGCCTAAAGGTTTCAGAATCAAAATTAATTTTATGCAAGGAGTCGCCTATGAAAGCGAAATACCTTGAACAGGTCGCACAAACCTTAAAGAAGTGCAAGGAAAAACTTTATGAAATATCGTATCGCAAAACGAATCAATCCCCTTGATAAAAATGAATCAAAATTCTACGCTGCTCCACAGTATATGGAAGAACTTACTGTAATGGATCTGGCAAAAGACATCAGTGACGCATGTACCTTGAACGTTACAGATGTTGAAGCAGTTCTTACTTCTCTTGTTAGAAAGCTTCCGATGTATCTGAAAAACGGTTTCAAAATCCAGCTTGGAAACTTTGGCCGCGTAAAAATGTCTTTCTCTTCAAAAGGCTACGACAAAGAAGAAAACGTTGATTCTTCATGCATCACAAGCAAGCGAATTATTTTCACACCAAGCCCTGAGCTTAAAAGTGAAATTGAAAAAGCTTCGTTCACAAGAATATAATAATCTTAGCGTGAACTAAATGCTGGCGGAAGTTCCTATGTGGGGCTTCCGCTTTTTTTTACGAAAATAAATATAAAAAATCACATTTCAGTCGATATTTTTGCGTATTTACGCATTTTTATCAAAACAATATGTATAAATCATAAAAAAAAGCTGCCCGTTACCCAGGCAGCCATTGAGTTTTAGTCAGCAAGACAATTGTCTAATTCTGCTGAAATCATCTTTTTATCAAGATTCTGACCGATGATGCAGAGTTTAATCATTCTGTCACCGACCTTTTCATCCCATTCTTCTTTTATCTTAGGATTTTTTGCAAGAACTTCTTCCTGATCTTTTTTAGGGCATGTAGCAAGCCACTGTCCACTGTATCCTGCTGAAATCTGGCGGCCTGAAGTTTCAAAAACCCATGCCATTTCAGGTTCGTCATCAAACCACATCAAGCCCTTACAACGGATGATATTCTTCGGCCAGATATTTGCAAATTCATCAAGCTTCTGACGGTTAAATGGTTTTCTTCTATAATATATGAAAGTTCCAATTCCATATTCATCTTCGCTTTCACCTTCATGCTTGTGTTCATGGTGATGATGCTTGCAGTGACATCCGCACTTGTGACCTTCTTCCCCGTGTGGAGGATTGTGTTCATCATCGTCGTCATCGTGGTCATGATGATGATCATGATCACATTCTTCATGATCGTGGTCATGATGATGTTCGTGCTCGTGATCTTCATGCTCATGGTCGTGATTATGTTCATGCTCATGATCGTGTTCATCCTCAATTTCATCTTCTTCAAGATGCTTACACCAGCCGGCACTTGTATAGACCTTTTCAAAATCAAAATTTCCTGTAGCCATAACTTCACTTACAGGAACGTCTCCATGGCTTGTTTCAATGATTTTAACTCCAGGGTGAAGAACTTCAATTACCTTGCGAACCTTCTTAAATTCATCTTCTGTAACAAGGTCTTTTTTATTGATAATCAAAGTTGAACAGAATTCAATCTGCTGAACAAGAAGACTTTCAATATCTTCTTCTCCGATTTTGTCTTTTGCAAGAAGCTTATCTCCGCCTGCAAATTCATCAACAAGACGTGCTGCATCAACAACACCGACAACATTATCAAGAACGCCGTTTTTAATCTGCACGAGCTCCTGAGCAATAGGCATAGGCTCACAGACACCACTTGCTTCAATCATTATGTAATCAAACTTTCCGCTTTTAATGATATTTTCGATGTTTTTTACCATATCAGTCTTCAAGGTACAGCAGAGACATCCGTTTGTCATAGGAACGATGCTTGAAGTATCTGTGATTTTTGCACCGTCAGCAATCAATTTTGCATCAACGTTTACTTCGCCAATATCATTTACAATAACAGCTATTTTATATCCTTCCTGATTTGAAAGAACCTTGTTCATGAGAGTTGTTTTGCCGGCTCCAAGATAACCGCACAAAAGTGTAATTGGAATTTTCTTATTAGACATAGTCGATTTAACCTCTTTATTATAGAAGATACTAAATTTTATAATAAAATTCAAAAAAATCAGGCAAAAAAAACTGAAAAACTTGAAAAAATCGTAAAATAACCGATAATTAAATGTATATCCATTTTTAAAATGTTACTTCAGGAGGATTTATTAATGGAAGTGAGAGAAAAAAAAGGAAAATTACTTACAAAACTGATTTTAGTCATAGCTGGAGCATACTTAGTACTCAGTATCATACAGATTATTGTAATTTCGTCTTTTACAAAATCAAAGATGAGAGAATCTGCTGAAAGAGACTACACAATTTTAACAAACCAGTTCAGTTCTTCAGTTACTTCTAAAATTGGAAAATATTATGCAGAGCTTGCATCTTACACAAAAAATCATATTGTAAATACAAAAGATCCTGCTCAGATTGTTAAATGGCTTCAGAGCAATGCTGATATCCGCCCGGAAGATTTCGACTATGTTGCTTTCGTTGACAAAGACGGAAACTTTGACTCTGACATTAAGTCGCACACAATGATTTCAGACCGCGATTATTTCCAGGCAATCATGAAGCAGGGAAAGAATTTCTACATTGATAATCCTGTAAAATCAAAGACAACTGGAAAATCTGTAGTTCATATCTGCCGCCCTGTAGATGTAAGAGGCGAAAGAATCGGTTTTTTCTGTGCAGTAATTCTTGCAGACCACATTTCACACGTTGTTGACGGAATCCATATTGGAAAAACGGGTATCGGTACTTTGTATTCTTCAGTTCACGAACCAATTGCAACATCCGGTGATATGAACAACATCACAAAATCAATGCAGAATAAGGATGAAACAGAAACTTTCAGAAAAAGAATTGAATCTTTCAATAAGAAAACAAGTGTATTCTATTCAAAATTCGGTTCAAATAGCATGATGATGATTTATTCACCTATTGAAAACACAAACTGGTACCTCACATTTGTTATGGCTGAAAATGAAGTTTTTGAAACAGCAAATACAACTACAAAGCTTATTACAGCATTCATTTCAATTTCTGCAGTAGTTCTTATAATTCTCTTCTCTATCACAATCGGTAGCGCAGTTAAACCTCTTGGAATTGTTGAAAAGGCAATCAATGATATTGCAACCGGAAATGCAGACCTTACAAAACGCATTGAACTCAAGGGTGCAAACAATAATGAAATTGGCCGCGTTGTTACAGGCTTCAACAAGTTCTCTGAGAAAATGCAGGAAATCATTTCTACAATGAAGAAATCTAAAGCTGTACTCGACAGAACAGGACAGAATCTTACTGCAAGTACAGAAGATACAAGCTCGGCAATTACACAGATCATCGCAAACATTGAAAGCATGGGAACAAATATCAACAACCAGTCTAACAGTGTTCACGAAACAGCCGGTGCCGTTAACGAAATTGCATCAAATATTGAATCTCTTAACCACATGATTGAAAGTCAGGGTACAAGCGTTACTCAGGCTTCTGCAGCAGTTGAAGAGATGATCGGAAACATCAACTCTGTAAATGCTTCAGTTACAAAAATGGCTGAATCTTTCAAGGATCTTGAATCTAAGGCTATTGACGGTGTTCAGAAACAGGAAGAAGTTAATTCAAGAATTGATATGATTGCAAGCGAATCTGAATCACTTCAGGAAGCAAATGCCGTTATTTCTTCTATTGCAGAACAGACAAACCTTCTTGCCATGAATGCCGCAATCGAAGCAGCACACGCTGGTGAAGCAGGTAAGGGATTCTCAGTTGTTGCAGACGAAATCCGTAAGCTTTCAGAAACATCTTCTGAGCAGTCAAACACAATCGGTGAACAGCTCAAAAAGATTACAGAAGGAATTGAAGAAATCGTTAGGGCATCAAAAGAAGCTGCTGATTCATTCGCTCTTGTATCTACAGGAATGAACAATACAAACAATCTTGTTCAGGAAATCAAGGGTGCAATGGAAGAACAGAAAGAAGGTTCAATCCAGATTACTGATGCACTTACAAACATGAACGACAGTACTGCACAGGTTAAAAATGCTTCTGAAGAAATGGCAGAAGGAAACAAGGCTATTCTTGAAGAAGTTAAGAACCTCCAGGAAGCAACATTCAGCATGAAGACTGGTATGGATGAAATGTCTATCGGTGCACGCAAAATCAACGAAACTGGTGCAGCCCTTTCTGACATGTCAAGCCAGATGGATTCTTCTATTAAGGAAATCGGTGAACAGATCAACCTCTTTAAGGTTTGATAGTTACAGCTGAAAAATACACAGGGATCGCTGAGGCGGTCCCTTTTTTTTTGTACAAATTTAATATATAGTTTCTTCATTATGAGAGAAATTCAGGAAACTACAGAAAATGAAGAACACTACCGCGATCTTTGCTTCAAATGCATGCGGCCAAAATCAAACTGTTTTTGTAAATACACAAAGCCTGTAGACTGTAAAATAAAATTCGTTTTTTTGATGCATCCTAAAGAAGCTAAAAAACAGCGCACAGGAACAGGTCGTCTTGCAGCCCTTTGTCTTCCAGGAAGCGAAATAATCATGGGAATTGATTTTACAAAGAGCAAGCGGCTGAACGAGATTTTGAGTGACCCGCAGTATTATCCTGTTTTTCTTTATCCCGGAGATGATGCCTGGAATGCAAAAAAAGAAGGCTTTAAGGACGTACTTAACGGCAAAACTCTTCTTGCAATATTGATTGACAGTACATGGTTCTGCTCAAAGAAAATGCTTAAAATGAGTCCGAATGTTACAAGTCTTCCAAAATTTTCATTCAACGGCTCATACAAAAGCATTTTTACCTTCAAGCAGGAACCTTACGAGTACTGTGTTTCAACAATTGAAACCTGCTATTATCTGATCAAAGAACTTCAGGAAGCAGGTATTGCAAATCCAAAAGCAGATCCCGAGCCTCTGATGGACACCTTCAAGGCAATGATTAAATTCCAGCTCCAGAAAGAAAATGACAGAATCAACGGTCTTATTCCTAATTCTCACGGGAAAGACTGGAAATACACAAAGCTTAAGGAAATCCCTGATTACCTCGGGTAAATTAATTTTTACACTCTCAGCGGCTTTCTGTGCAGTTAGGAAGCCCCGGAGTTGCTTTTTTTGCAACAATCCACGCTGATTTTCCATTTCTGGTGTAATCAATTCGGCTTAAGCTGTAACCTGCTCCTGTTCCAAATTTTGAGCTTACAAAAGTGTTTTCAATATCACATTTTCCCCAAACTCCGCTTTCTTCAATTTTTTCAAGGAAAAGTCTGCAGGAAGCAGAAAATGACTGATCTATATCCTTTGCAAAAATAACAGCATCAATAATCTGCGCAGAAAAGGAATTTCTTACAACAATTGCATCTATTTTGTCAGAAATTACAGAAGATGTATTTTCGTTCCATAGATCTCTTGAGCCGGCGCATGAATCAATATGTTCTGCAAGATCTAAATCTAAAACGGTTTCACTCACCTGCCCTTCCTCTTCTTTTGAATTATCCATGGCTTTTCTCATATGACAGACTATAAATTCACCGCGGGAAACTTCAATTGCAGGAAGAACAAATTTTTCTTTTTCACCGTCGCTCGCTGTTTCAATTTCAAGGCCGCAGAGATTACCGCTTTTTTCAACATAAAGTTCAACGAACTCACATTTATGTCCGCGGGAAACCTTTGCATAACTGTTTCGCACTTCCGAAAGCTTCACAAGAGCAGGATGATCATTGTACCCCGTAAAAGGAATGCTGAACGAAAGTGTATTCCCGTTGGAGTCGGCAAGGCTTCCTTCAAGAACATAAGAATTTCCTGTAACAGAAGAAAGCGGAAAAATCACACAGACGCTTTTATTTTCCTCCTGATATTCAAGCTCCAGCTCCTTTCCAAAAAGCGGATCTTCACAGGGACACAAAAGAGAAACTGAATTAAGTTCAACAGACTTTGAAAACTTCATGGAAACAGACTTAGAATCATCAACAGTGAATGATTCAATCTGGGGGACTGTAAAATCTCCCTCAAGAATTGAAAGTCCTTCCACAGACGATTTACAGCTGACTGGACGAACGAAAAAAAGAACACCCGCAACAATCAATGCTGCAGGTGCCAGTGATTTTAAACAAAATCTTTTGATTATAATAAAGTTTAAATGCATAAGACACCTCTTATACATTTATTAACCGAAAACCCTTCAAAAAATTCAATTCGTGAAGATATTTCTTGCAAATTCTTTAAATTTATTTCCGCGGTCAAACTCGTTTGTGAACATTTCAAAGGAAGTTGCACCCGGTGTAAACACAACAGGAAGAACATCTTCTTCAAAAACATGCCCGTAGATTTTTTCTGCCTTTTCACTCATAAGCTGAGTTTTTAAAATTTGCAAAAGAACCTTAAGGGAATCAAACGGTCCCTGATACTTGATTTTTCTTTCTTCAAGAAGCGGTGTAAGCTTTTTTGTGCCGGTTCCAGCAAGAAGATACAGTTCAAGAGGCTTGTATTTACTTCCGTCTTCCCCGCTGAGAGTTTTTGCATAAGGAAGGAAATCAAGGATTTTATCTGTTCCACCGGAAATTACAACAGCACGTCTCTCAAAAGCCTGACTTGCCGCAGCTGCAGCTTCAGGAACTGTTGAACAGCTGTCGTTATAGAATGCAACTTTTCTGCCGTCAACAGGATTTACCCATTCATGGAATTTTTCAAGACGATGTGGAATTCCTTTCCAACCGCCTAAGATTTCGCAGATCTGTTCAGCTGCACACCCCATCAGATACATTACAAGTGCTGCATTAAGAACATTGATTCTCATGTGCTGTCCCGGAACTGAAAGGCCGTTCATAATCTGTTCAGTTTCAAGCTCATGATTTTTCGCATAACCGCTCATGTAATTTTCAGGGAGTCTTACAAATCCTTCTGCAGGAGTAAAAGTTGAATTATTTATTCTGTTCTGAAAAACGCCGAAAATATCAGCAGGTAAGCTTTTTGTCGTATAGCGTAACACCTGGCCTTTTGTTTCAGAAGCAAAAAGATCGCCCCAGCATTTACAGCCTGATTTTGGAGATGCACAGTCTTTAAGATAATCATCCTCGTCAAAATCAAAAATAGAAAAATCATTTTCATCCTGATCTGCATAGATGAGTTTTTTATCTTCAACATAATCATCCATGTTTCCGTACCAGTTCTGATGATCAGGAACAATTTTTGTAATCACCGCAATCTTCGGTTTAAGAGCTTTTCTTCCGCGTAAATCTGCAAGCTGCCAGCTGGAAAGTTCAAGCACTACCGGAGTAGTTCCGTCTGTTTTATGAAGGAATGTCAACGGACTTACAGTAATGTTTCCACCAAGAAAGCATTTAAATCCAGCCTGATTCAAACCGTATTCAATAGAACTTACTGTACTTGATTTTCCCTTACTGCCTGTAACTGCAATAATCGGAGCTTTTGTAAAATGAAGAAAAATACTTATGTCAGTTTCAATTGCTTTTGCTTTTTCAAGAAATTTATTTCCCTGAATTTTTACACCAGGATTTTTAATGACACAATCTGCATTTTCAAAATCTTCAATTCGATGCTCACCAAGTACATAAGTCAGTCTTGAGTGATCTAATGCTGCATCATTGCTTAAAGAATTGATTGTAGGTGCAAGCTGTTCCGCACTCTTCATGTCGGTAACTGTAACATATGCACCGTGCTTAAGAAAAAATCTTACACAAGCTTCACCACCGCCGTTGAGTCCAAGTCCCATAACAGTGATGTGTTTATTTTTAATATCTTCAAGAGAATTGAATACGCATCCTTCTGGATAAACATGTGGCATAATTTTACTTCCTTAGCGAGATGTACAAAGCTGATTTTTTGCGTCGAATTCTGCAACAGCTTCATCAAGTAACAGATCGATTAAATCTGCATATTTTAATCCGAATGCATCACACATTTTCGGGAACATACTGATACTTGTAAAGCCAGGGAGAGTATTTATTTCGTTGAGATAAATTTCATCGGTGTCGCGGTCAATAAAGAAATCAACACGACTGAGGCCGCCTGCATTTACAACCTTGTATGCTTTTTTTGCAGTCTCACGGATGTACTCAAGTTTTTCTTCAGGAAGAAGTGCAGGGATTTTAAGTTCAGCTCCATCAGGATCATTGTACTTTGCGTCATAATCGTAGAAGGTATGCTTTGGAACGATTTCACCAGGACCATAAGCTTTAAGCATTGTGCACGGAATTGAGCTGCTTGAAGTAATGCTGTTTCCTGTAACAGAACATTCAACTTCACGGGCATTGATTGCTTTTTCTACAAGAACTTTGTTATCCCAGCTGAAGGCTTCCATAAGTGCGAATGAAAATTCTTTTGGATTATTTGCTTTATTTGCACCGTCGCTTGAACCTGCTGAACATGGCTTTACAAAAAGAGGAAATCCCAAAGTGTCGATACACTGCTTTACAATTTCATCGTATTTTTTTGAATCGTTAACTTCTGCGCGTGTAATGCAGATTCCAGGAACTACAGGAAGTCCTGCAGATGCCCACATAATTTTTGTTGTGTCTTTGTCCATTGTGCATGCAGAAGAAAGTGTGTTACATCCAACGTAAGGAACTCCTGCAATTTCAAAAAGTCCCTGCATTGTTCCGTCTTCACCATAAGTTCCGTGGATGATTGAGAAAACTGCATCACAAGGAATTATTTTTCCTGCGCATGTAAAAGCTTCTTTACCGGCACCAGGAAGAACAGTTACACGTTTTGATTCATCTGCATTTACTTCTATTTTTGCATCAGGATTTTTCTTAAGGTTTTCAATTACTGAAGAATCTGCAAGATAAAACTTTCCGTTTTTAGCAACTGTAATCAGGCTGACGTTATGCTTTGATGAAATATTTCTTGCAATACTTGCACATGATACAAGCGAAACTTCATGCTCACCGGAGCGGCCACCACACATTAAAATTACATTCATTTTTTTCTCCCGTTCATTTCAATTCTGAAAGTGCGGCTTTTGCTTCTGCAATTTCGTCGTACTTCATTACTCTGTCTTTGTATATGATTGAATTCTCATGGGCTTTTCCCAAAAGAAGAACAATATCATTTTTACCTGCAAGCGAAAATGCTTTTCTGATTGCTTTTGGTCTGTCACAGATTATAAAAAGATTTTCACCTTCTTTTTTTCCTGCTTTAAAACATCCGTCTGCAATCATTCGCAAAAGTGTTTCAGGATCTTCATTTCTTGGATCTTCATCAGCAAGAATTACAACGTCACAATATTTTGCTGCAATTTCTCCCTGCAAAGGTCTCTTTGTTAAATCTCTCTCGCCACCGCTTCCAAATACGCAGATCATTTTTCCACTGCAGCGTTTTCTGATCGGAGGGAAAATAGTTTCAAAGCTTGAAGGAGTATGTGCGTAATCAACAATCAGTTCAAAATCTTGCCCCTCATTGATTACAGTCATGCGGCCTTTTACAGGAAGAATTTTTTCTGTCTTTGAAGAAAGCTGTGCAATAGAAATTCCTGTTGTATGAGAAACTGCTAAAAGAGCAGCTGTTACATTATACGAATTAAATGCTCCTGGTAGATTTGCCTTTACATTTACTTCGCCAAGTGAAAAATTAATTTCGTCTTTTGTTGAAATAACATTTTCGATTTTTACAGTCTGGATTTTAGCTCGTTCATTATTCTTTGATTTTTCTTCGTCAGTTGTAAAGCCGTAAACTTTTTCTTTTGTACAATCAGCAAAGAAAGGAGCGGCTTTATCTTCAAGATTTACAATTCCGCAGCATGGAACTTTTGTTTCCTTTCCGTCAATAATTTTTACATGATCATGTTTATCAAGCGCACGGAAAAGATTTGCTTTATCATCTTTATACTGCTCATAGGTTCCGTGGAATTCAAGATGCTCAAGAGTTACATTCATAAAGATTCCACAGTCAAAAAGAACGTCTCCAAGCCTGTTGAGTTTGCCGCTTAATCCATGTGAAGAACTTTCCACAACAGCATGAGTACATCCGTTACAAACCATTTCATAAAGCTCACGCTGAACGATTGTTGCTTCAGGTGTAGTCTGATGCTCAGGATTTGCAACGGCATCTCCACCAAGTGAATATTCTACGGTAGAAATAAATCCTGCTTTGTAACCTGAAAAACGTAAAAGCTGCCACAAGAAACTTACGGTTGAGCTTTTGCCTTCTGTTCCCGTTACGCCGTATACAACAAGCTTTTTTGAAGGATTATCATAAAAAGAAGAAGCGACAGGAGACATAGCAAAACGACTTGAATCAACTTTTACGAAAACTACATCAGGATAAGAATCAATTTCCTGCTGTGAAAGTTCATCCTGAAAGATTACGGCAGAAGCACCATTTTTTACGGCCCCCGCAATAAATTTATTTCCTGTAGTGTGTGTTCCAGGCAATGCAAAAAACAGCGTATTCTTTTTTACTGCACGGCTGTCAAATTCAAGGCCTTCGATTTCTGCATCTTTTTTTGAACTTAAGATTTTATAAGAAGCTCCATGTTCTGTGAGTGACGGAAGCACCTGAGATATCAATTTTTTCATGGAGTTATTATAAACTTTTAAAATAAAGTAAGCAATTGAAATTATTTCTGATTTGCGGGGCCCAGCAACGGGAAAAAATCAAGGTAACTTCCCATAGGGAACCCTCCTTAATTTTTCCCCTGCGTCCCACAAATCAGAAATAAATCATTTATTAAATTTTAAGATTATGAAAACTTCTTGAGATATACATAAGAATACCCCACTTTTTACTTTTTGATATTTGAAATATAATCGTCTCATGTATCAGGTAAGAGTAGAGGCTGATTTTGCTGCGGCACATTTTTTGAAAGATTATCACGGGAAGTGCGAAAATCTGCACGGACATAATTATAAGGTTTATGCACATGTTCAGGGAGAACAGCTTGATGAAGGCGGAATGCTTCTTGATTTTACTGAGATCAAAAAAACTCTGCGCGATACATGCGCCCTTCTTGATCATAAAAATTTAAACGACTTTGATTACTTTATGCAAAATCCAAGTGCAGAACGAATTGCAACTTTTATTGCTGAAAAAATTCTTGAGCAGCTTCCGGAACTTAAAGACAAAAGCAAAACTCATCTTTATGCAGTTGATGTTTTTGAAACTGATACATCCCGCGCAAGATACATTCTGTAAAAAATCGCAGCTGAAATTCACATAAGTGAATTATTATATGATTATATGTTAAACTGTTAATCTGTATAGTAATTCTTGCACAAACAAAAACAAAATTCTATACTCTAGCATCATGAATAAACTCTTCAAACTGTGCGCATTTGCACTAATGATTACATCACTTTCCGGTTGCAGTAAACAAAAAAAATCAGATAAATTAAAAATCCTCTGTACAACTTTTCCAATTTATGACTGGACTCTTAATATAACAAAAAATATTCCGGAAGCTGAAGTTTCACTTTTAATGACCAAAGGCACAGACATTCACAATTTTCAGCCAAGTGTAGAAGACATTGTAAAAATTTCTGAAAGTGATATTTTTATTTACAACGGCGGAGAATCAGAAGAGTGGATTAAAGATGTCCTTAAAAATTCTCCAAACAAAAATCTTGTTTCAATCAACATGATGAAAAACCTTACTCAGAACAAACTGATTAGAGAAGATGTTGATCCATTTCTTTATGATATAGCCGGTAACTACCAGATTGAAAAAAATAATG
Organism: Treponema sp.; assembly: GCA_024687165.1. GTDB lineage: Bacteria > Spirochaetota > Spirochaetia > Treponematales > Treponemataceae > Treponema_D. The sequence goes on along the minus strand of JAILEY010000052.1, from coordinate 47,287 downwards.
ATGAGCACATCTGGCTTTCTCTTGAACTGGCTCAAATTTCAGCTACGATTATTGAAAGAAATATTTGTGAAAGCCGGAAAATTTCTGACGATAGCAGAATTATTCTTAAAACAAATATTGAAAATTACGCGGAAGAGCTTTTTAAACTTAAATTAAGCGGACTTAATTTACGAAGAAAAAATCCGGTTAAAATTGTAGTTGCAGACAGGAATCCTTTTGTTTATCTTGCAAGAGATTTTCTCATGGAAGTTTTTGCAGCATTTGACGGATGTTCTGCAGAAACAGAAGCAAGCTTTGAAACAATCATCGACCTTACTGAAAAAGTTAAAAAGCACAACATCAACACATTATTCGTAACAGAATCTTCAGATAAAAAAATCGCACAGACAATCAGCAAAGCTTCAAAAAAGAATTTAAAAATCGAAGTACTTGATTCAATGCAGTCTGTAAGTGAAAAAGATATAAAGAATGGAGCTACATACATCGGCATCATGAAAAAAAATATTGAAACTTTATTAAAGGCTGTAAAATAATGAATTTAATTTCCTGCAAAAATGTTGATATCGGATACACAAAGCCAATCTCAAAAAACATCAATTTTGAAGTTGAAGAGGGAGATTATCTTTGCATCATCGGTGAAAATGGAGCCGGCAAAAGTACTCTGATAAAAACAATTCTAAGATTAAAAAATCCGCTCAAAGGGTCCATCGATTTTGAGAACGGCTTAAAGAAAAATGAAATCGGCTATCTTCCGCAGCAGACAATCGTACAGAAAGATTTTCCTGCATCAGTGTGGGAAATTATTCTTTCTGGCTTTGTAAACAAATCAATAATCAGACCGTGGTATTCTGTAAGCGAAGTCAGAAAAGCTTTAAAAATCATGCAGCGACTTGAAATCTCTCACCTTAGAAAAAGATGCTACAGAGAATTAAGCGGCGGACAGCAGCAGAGAGTTCTTCTTGCAAGAGCTTTGTGTGCAACAGAAAAAATAATTCTTCTTGATGAACCGACAACTGGTCTTGATCAAAAAATTACTCAGGAACTTTTTAACATCATTAAAAAAATTAATGAAGAAGATAAAGTTACAGTCATCATGGTAATTCACGATATCCGATCTGCAGTAAAAAATGCAAAACATATTCTGCACATTAACGCAGAAAATTCATTCTGGAGTTCAACAGAAAATTTCTTAAAATCTGAAATAGGAAAAAAACTGACATGTTAGAAAAACTTACTTTATATTTTCAATTTCCATTTGTAAGATACGCAATGATAGTCGGAGTTCTAATTGCACTCTGCTCATCCCTGCTTGGAGTTACTCTTGTTTTAAAAAGATTCAGCTTCATCGGAGACGGACTTTCACACGTTGCATTCGGTGCAATGGCAATCGGGACAATTTTAAAAGTAAACAACAATCTTCTTGTAGTTCTGCCGATTACAACTATTGTCGCAATCATAATTCTTCTTGGCGGGAAAAAAATAAAAGGGGACGCTGTACTTGCGATGATTTCTGTAAGTTCACTCGCGATCGGTTATCTGATAATGAATATTTTTTCAACTTCAGCAAACATAACAGGCGATGTATGTTCAACATTATTCGGCTCAACTTCAATTCTTACGCTGAAAGGAGCTGAAGTAACTCTCTGCATCATTCTTTCAATCGCAGTAATAGTTCTATTCCTTGTTTTTTACAATAAAATTTTTGCCGTAACATTCGATGAAACTTTTGCTCAGAGTGCCGGAGTCAACGTAAAATTCTACAATCTTGTAATAGCAGTAATCACATCGATGATAATTGTGCTTGCAATGAATCTTGTAGGTTCTCTTTTAATTTCTGCGCTTGTTGTTTTTCCAGCCCTTTCTGCCATGAGGATTTTCAAAAATTTTAAATCCGTAATAATCTGCAGCGGAATAATTTCTGTAACAAGTGCGTCACTAGGGATTCTTGTTTCAATTTTACGGTCAACTCCAGTCGGAGCAACAATTGTAGCGGTTGATATTTTCGTCTTTATTTTATCCTGCATAACCGGAAGGATTTTAAAATGAAAAAGCTGATTATTCTTTTTACACTTTGTATTTTTTTTATTTCCTCATGCAAACCTTTAAAAGAAGAAAAGGAACTTTCAAAAAGTTCAATGAATGTCTCGGATGTATTTGCAGAATACGAAAATGGACCAAAAGTAAAAAAAGCCGGACAGAAAAAATCAGACGCATCAGATGAAACGGATAAAAAATCAACACAGAAAGTAGACATAGATTTTTCTGAATTGGACACAAACATGATTTACTCAATCGTTTACAACATGATTTTTGAGCCGGAACAGTATTCAGGAAAGACAATCAGAATCCGCGGAGAAAGTTATTCAACTTTTTACGAACCGTTAAATAAAACTTTCTATACTGTAATCGTAAAAGATGCAACTGCCTGCTGTGCACAGGGGTTAAGCTATGTTCTTCCAGAAGGAGCAGAATATCCTGAAGACGGACTTGATGTTGAAGTAACAGGAGTCTTTGAAATTCTTGAAGAAGACGGAATTGAATTTACACAGCTCAATTGTAATTCAAAAGTTAAAATCTATTAAAAAGCCCCAATTTTAAATTGTTATAAAATTATAAAATTGGCGCGAAGAAGTGTTGAGCAGGACGAAAATATTCTGTTTGTTGCTATCGCGAAAGCGACATAATAAATAGTTACTTTGAAACAAACAGTATATAGATGCTGTACAGCATCGGTTTTGGACTGCTCAACTCGACTGGAAGCCAATTTTATTTTATCAATAGTAATTATAAACTAAGTCTAATAAAATCAACTTTCAACAAAATACAATAAAGAATAAATAAACTTTATAACGACAAATCTCCGACGACTGCACCGGTAACTTTTATAAGATCTTCCGGTGAAAGGCAAAGCTGCATTCCCCGCACACCGGCAGAGATGTAAACCTTATCACAGAGAGTTACCATTTCATCGATGAAAGTTCTGTACTGTTTTTTCATGCCGATCGGACTGCAACCTCCGCGGACGTAACCTGTAAGCTTTAGAAGATCATCAGGTTTTACAGGAGAAACATCTGCTACGCCCGCAAGTTTACGCGCTTTTTTCAGATTGATTTCTGAAACGGCACTCTGGCAGAAAACAAGAACTTCTTTTTTATCAGACATCATTACAATCGTCTTAAAGACACACTCTGGCTCAACTCCAAGTTTTTCTGCAGTACGTTCTGCAGCTCCAAGCTCCAACTTATGATCAGGATTATCCTCATAAACTGAAGCTTCAAACTGAATGTTCTTTCCTTCAAGAATTCTTATTGCATTTGTCTTTTGAATCTTTTCTGTTTTTGCCATAGCTTATTAAAGTTCAACAGTTCCTTCAAAACAAATGTCAGTGTTTCCACCAAGCCATACCTGTTTTCCGTCATAACGAACCTGAAGAATTCCGCCGCGAACTTTTACCGTTACATCAAGATCTTTTGTACAAAGACCTTTTTCACAGGCAGTTACAACAGCAGCACAAGCACCAGTACCACAGGCAGGTGTTTCACCGTTTCCACGTTCCCAGGCACGCATCTTAATTTCTGCTGGACTTACAACGCGGATAAACTCAACATTTGTTCTGTTAGGAAACAGAGAATTATTTTCAATCTCAGGACCAAGAACTGCAACATTTTCCTTATCAACAAACTGACTGAAAATTACGCAGTGTGGATTTCCTGTATCAACGCAATAACCTTCAAGCTGACCTGCTGATGTTTTTATCTGCTGAGCACCACCAAATGTAACATCTCCCATTGCAACTCTTACGCTTGTAACTTTTCCATTACGCTTAAACAATTCAAGATGCTTGATACCAGCTGCAGTTTCAACCAGAATCTCATCTTTAGACTGAAGGCCTGAAATGTTTTTATCATGAAGATATTTTCCAACACAGCGGATTGCGTTTCCTGCCATTTTACCTTCACTACCGTCCATATTAAAGAATCTCATTTTTGCATCTGCTTTTTCAGAGGATTCAATAAGAACGAGACTGTCTGCTCCAATTCCACCGTGAGAGCGGTCGCACAATCTTACAGTAAGTTCTGCAGGATTTTCAATTTTTTCTTCCATTGCGTTGATGACGATAAAATCATTTCCTGTAGAAGCCATTTTTGTAAAGTGAACAGTCTGCTTAGATTCGCGAAGATTATTAATATCAACAAGTTCAACATTTTCTTCTGTAAACTTTGAAAGCAGACATGCAGCAAGAGCATTTGCAGTATCGATTGCAGTAAGACAAGGAATGCCTCTTTCAACCGCATGACGCCTCATCTTTACGCTGTCTGCAAGAGGGTTTCTTCCTTTTGCTGAAGTAGAAATTACATAATCAATTTTTCCAGAATCAAGAAGTGTCAAAAGATTATCTTCTGCATTTTCATGAATCTTATTTACAACAGTAACTTCCATTCCAAAGTCGCGCAAAGTTTCTGCATTTCCTTCAGTTGCATAAAGCTTAAATCCCATGTCATAGAATTTTCTTGCAAGATCAGGAATTTCATATCTGTCTGTTTTTCTTACGCTGAACAAAACACCGCCGGATTTTTTCATATTGTATCCTGCAGCAATAAGTCCCTTGTAAACAGCTTCTTCCATTGTTGAAGCAATACCAAGAACTTCTCCTGTTGATTTCATTTCCGGTCCAAGATGAGTATCAACGTCGATGAGTTTTGCAAAACTGAATACCGGAACTTTAACTGCAAAATATGGAGGGATACGGTAAAGTCCTGTTCCAAAATTCATGTTTTTGAGTTTTTCACCAAGCATTGCACGAACGGCAAGATCTACCATCGGCACACCTGTAACTTTTGAAATATAAGGAACTGTACGGCTTGAGCGCGGGTTTACTTCGATGATGTAAAGATCATTCTGGTAAATGAGATACTGAATATTCACAAGACCTTTTGTTTTTAGTGCAAGTGCAAGTTCTCGTGACTGCTTTATGATTTTATCACGGATGATGTCATTGAGATTCCATGCAGGATAAACTGCAATACTGTCTCCAGAGTGAATACCGGTTCGTTCAATATGCTCCATAATTCCAGGAATAAGAACGTCTTCACCATCACAGATTGCATCAACTTCAAGCTCAACGCCCATCATGTATTTATCAATCAAAACAGGATTTTCAATTCCCTGTGAAAGAATAACAGTCATGTATTCATGGATTTCGCTCTTATCAAAAGCAATGATCATATTCTGACCACCAAGAACATAACTTGGACGAATCAAAACAGGATAACCGATTTTTTCTGCTGCACTGAGAGCTTCTTCTTCAGTAAATACAGTCATTCCGCGCGGACGCTTAATCTTAAGTTCTTCACAAAGTTCTTCAAAACGCTCACGGTCTTCTGCAAGATCAATTGCATCTGCAGAAGTTCCAAGAAGATTGTAGCCTTTTTTATCAAGAGTCTTTGCAAGTTTAATTGCAGTCTGACCACCGAATGCAACTACAACACCATAAGGCTTTTCATTTTCAAGAATAGAAAGAACATCTTTTTCACAAAGAGGCTCAAAGTAAAGTCTGTCTGCAATATCAAAATCAGTAGAAACTGTTTCAGGATTGTTGTTGATGATTACAACCCTGTACCCGAGTTTTCGCAGAATCATGACACAGTGAACGCTTGCATAATCAAATTCAATTCCCTGACCAATACGGATTGGACCAGAACCTATTACAACAACTGTCTTTCGCTTTTCATCAGGATCAAGAGCAGCTTCATTTACACCACCTGAAGCTAAAGTATTTCTGCTTGCATAAAAATATGGTGTAAGTGCTTCAAATTCTCCTGAACAGGTATCAACCATTTTGTAAGTTACATTGTCATGAGATTCTGCAATTTTTCCTTCAACGATATTTACAAGCTTCCACAAGAACCATTCATCAATCATTGTAAGCTCGTGAATTTTATCTACAGAAATTCCGCGCTTCAAAAGTTCATAAATGAAGAAAAGTCTGAGGTCTGTTGCAGTCTTGATATTTTCAAGAAGTGCTTCGTTTGACATTTCTGCTGCAGGTGCAAAGTTCAAGTCCTTCTGATGAATTTCACAGCCGCGTACAGCCTTAAGAAGTGCTTCTTCAAAGCTGTCATCAATTGCCATAACTTCACCAGTAGCCTTCATCTGTGTACCGAGTGAACGTTTTGCATAGAAGAATTTATCAAAAGGCCATTTAGGAAATTTTACAGCAACATAGTCAATGCTTGGTTCAAAGGCTGCATATGTAGTTCCAGTTACGGCATTTTTAATTTCGTCGAGTGTATAACCAAGTGCAATTTTTGTTGCAACCTTTGCAATCGGATAACCTGTTGCTTTTGAAGCAAGAGCAGAAGAGCGCGAAACACGAGGGTTAACTTCGATTACGGCATATTCAAAACTTTCAGGATTAAGTGCAAACTGACAGTTACAGCCGCCTTCAATCTTAAGTGCAGAAATAATATTCAAAGCTGCAGAACGAAGCATCTGGAATTCTTTATCACCCAAAGTTACAGTCGGAGCAATAACGATACTGTCTCCAGTGTGAACTCCAACCGGGTCAAAGTTTTCCATTGAACAGACAGTGATTGTGTTGTCGTTTCTGTCTCTCATTACTTCAAATTCAATTTCCTTCCATCCTGCAATACAGCGTTCAACAAGAATCTGATTGATAGGTGAAAGATAAATTCCGTTATGTGCAATCTCTTTTAATTCAGTTTCATCTTTTGCAATTCCGCCGCCTGTACCGCCAAGAGTAAATGCAGGACGAACGATTACTGGATAAGAAATTTCTTTTGCAAAACTTAAAGCATCTTCTACAGTAGTAACAACTTTTGAAGGAACACAAGGCTGATTAATTTCTTCCATTGTGTCTTTGAAAAGCTGACGGTCTTCTGCACGGTCAATTACTTCCGGTGAAGAACCAAGAAGAAGTACATTCTGTTCTTTCAAAAATCCAGATTTTGCAAGCTGCATACACAGCGTCAAAGCAGTCTGTCCGCCGAGACCAGAAAGAATTCCATCCGGCTTTTCCTTTTTGATGATTCTTTTGATTACAGGAAGTGTAAGAGGTTCGATATAAATCTTATCTGCCATAACCTGGTCAGTCATGATTGTTGCAGGATTTGAATTTACAAGAACAATCGAAACGCCTTCTTCATGAAGTGCACGACATGCCTGAACACCAGCGTAGTCAAATTCTGCAGCCTGACCGATGATGATTGGACCAGACCCGATTACCATTACCTTCTTTATTTTTTCATTCTTTGGCATTTTCTATTCCCCTTTCTTTTCCATGAGCTTAACAAAATCATCGAACAAATAACCTGTGTCTTTTGGACCGGCACATGCTTCCGGATGAAACTGAACGCTGAAAGCAGGAATTTTTTTATACTTCAAACCTTCATTAGAATTATCATTTACATTTATAAAGAATGTATCTGCCTTTGATGGATCAATGCTTGATGGTTTTACTGCATAACCGTGATTCTGTGTTGAAATGTAAACTTTATTTGTGAACAGATCTTTTACAGGCTGATTTGCACCGCGATGTCCAAACTTAAGTTTTTCAGTATCAAAGCCGTTAGCAAGTGCAAGAAGCTGATGTCCAAGACAGATTCCCATAAGTGGAATTTTTAACTGAATAAGCTTCTGAATATTTTCAATAATCTCTGTGTTTTCTTTTGGATCTCCAGGACCATTTGAAAGCATAATTCCATCTGGATTCAATTTCAAAATATCTTCAGGTTTTGTGTATGCATTAACAACCGTAACATTGCATCCTCTTTCTGCAAGAGAACGAACAATATTTTCTTTTACACCAAAATCAAGAAGAACAACATGATATTCTTTGCCGTTTACAGAGGCAGCTTTATTTGTTTCAGGTACTTCGCGCGAATTCCCTGTCATTGATTTTACGGCATTTTCAACTCTGTATGCTTTTACTTTTTCCATATCAACAGAATCTGGATTATCTGTTATGATGCCGTTCATTGTTCCTGCATTGCACAAAGTTTTTGTAAGTGCTCTTGTGTCGATTCCACAAAGGCCTGGAACATTATTTTTCTTAAGGAATTCATCAAGTGTCATCTTTGAGCGGAAGTTGCTTGGATGCTCACAGTATTCACGGACAATATATGCACAGCAGCCGGTTCTTTCACTTTCTGCATCTTCCAGGTTAACTCCGTAATTTCCAATCAGCGGGAAAGTCTGAATTACAGCCTGACCAAAATAACTCTTGTCTGTAAGAGTTTCAAGAAATCCAACCATTGCACTTGTAAAAACAACTTCACAGATTACGCCTTCTTTAGGACATTCTGCGCCAAAGCCCTCTCCCTCAAATCTTGAACCGTTTTCAAGAAGCAAATATCGTTTCATCTATAATACCCCTTTAATTATCTTTCTTACAAAAACAGAATGTACACAAGCCGTCATCTGCACCAAGACTCATAGCCCCTTCCATGCTCAAATATCCAAGGCTGTCTGCCCCGATAATTTTTGCAATTTCTTCAAGGCTGTTATTGCATGCTATCAAATTTTTGCAATCTGGAACATCAGTACCGTAATAACATGGAGCAACAAATGGTGGCGAAGAAATACGAACATGAACTTCTTTTGCACCGGCATCCCGTACAAGCTGAACAATATGGCCGCTTGTTGTTCCGCGCACAATAGAATCATCTATAAGTACAACTCTTTTTCCTTTAACAGCAGATGCAATTGGATTAAGCTTGATTTTTACTTTATTGATTCTTTCACTCTGCCCAGGATTTATAAACGTTCTTCCAATGTACTTGTTTTTTACAAAACCGATTGCATAAGGAATTTTACTTTCTTCAGCAAACCCAACGGCTGCATCAAGACCACTGTCAGGCACACCGATTACAACATCAGCTTCAACAGGATGTTCTTTTGCCAGAATCTTTCCTGCTTTTACACGGCTGTCATGAACACTAATTCCGTCTATCACAGAATCCGGGCGTGCAAAATAAATATATTCAAATACACACAGCGATTTTTTTTCTTTATTACAATGTGTTTTAATCGATTTGATTCCGTCTTTACTGAAAACAAGAATTTCTCCAGGTTCAATGTCACGGATAAATTCAGCACAAACAACATCGAGCGCACAGGTTTCAGAAGCGATTACATACTCACCGTCCGGCATCTTTCCGTAGCAGAGAGGTCTGTAGCCTTTTGGATCACGAACTGCAATCAATTTATCTCCGGTCATAATTACAAGCGAATATGCACCTTCAATTTTTTCCATTGTTGAACTTATTGCACTTTCAATATTTGAACAGGTAAGTCTCTCTTTTGTAAGAAGATAGGCGATTGTTTCTGTATCGCTTGTTGAATGAAAAATACTTCCCTGAAGTTCAAGCTGCTCTCTAAGGCTCTGGGAATTCGTGAGGTTTCCGTTATGAGCAACTGCAAGATTTCCATTCAGTCTGTGAACTTCTATCGGCTGAACATTTGCATAAGTGTTTGCGCCGGTTGTTCCGTATCTTACATGACCGACTGCCATTGTTCCCTGACCAAGAGCTGAAAGTTTTTCTCTGGAGAATACATCGCCTACAAGTCCCAGATCCTTGCATGAAGAAAATTCTCCGTCATTGTTTACTACAATTCCACAGCTTTCCTGTCCGCGGTGCTGAAGGGAAAAAAGTCCCAGATAAACTTTGCCTGCAAGATCTTCTTTCTTGTCTGACCAAACTCCAAAAACACCGCATTCTTCATGTAACATAAATCTGTCCTTAATTTATTTTAGTGATGCTTTTACAAAACCGACGAAAAGAGGATGTGCTTTATTCGGGCGGCTCTTAAATTCCGGATGGAACTGTACACCAACATAGAACTTATTTGCAGAAATTTCTATAGTTTCTACAATATAATCGTCAGGACTTGTTCCGCTGATTGTAAGACCGGCATTTTCAAGAACCTCACGAAAATCATTGTTAAACTCATATCTGTGACGGTGTCTTTCGCTAATTTTTTCACAACCGTAACATTCAGCCATTTTTGTACCAGCCTTGATTTTACAAGGATAAGCACCAAGCCTTAAAGTTCCACCTTTTGCAACATTATCGTTCTGATCAGGAAGGAAATCAATAACCTTATACTGATTATCTGCATCAAATTCACCACTGTTTGCATTTTTAAGTCCTGCAACATAACGCGCAAAACTGATTACGGCAATCTGCATTCCAAGACAAATTCCAAGATAAGGCACATTATTTTTTCTACAGTAATTTGCTGCAAGAATCATGCCTTCAACACCACGATCTCCAAATCCGCCTGGAACAATAACTCCATCAACATCAGAAAGAATGCTGACAATTGTTGAATCATTTATTGTTTCACTGTCGATCCATTTTATATTTACAACTGCACCAAGCTCATAGCCTGCATGACGTAAAGCTTCTGCAACAGAAAGATACGCATCGTGAAGCTGAACATATTTTCCTACAAGACCGATTGTAACTTTCTTGTTTCGATTCTGAATTTTTTCAAGCATCTCATTCCATTCAGTGAGATCTGTTTCAGGACAATTGATATTAAGCAGACGGCAAACCGTGTCACACATCTTCTGCTTTTTAAGCATAACAGGAACCTGATAAAGATCCGGCAGAGTGAGATTTTCTATTACACAGTCTTCACTTACATTACAGAACATTGCAATCTTTTTGAAAATTGAAGGCTCAAGTTTTTCATCACAGCGGAGAACGATGATATCAGGCTTGATTCCCATTCCCTGAAGTTCCTTTACACTGTGCTGAGTCGGTTTTGTTTTATGCTCGTCACTTCCACTCAAAAATGGCAGAAGTGTTACGTGAATGTAAATTGCATTTTCTTTACCAACTTCAAGTCCAACCTGACGAATTGCTTCAATGAAAGGCTGACTTTCAATATCACCTGTTGTTCCACCAACTTCTGTAATTACAACATCTGCTTCTGAAGTTTTTCCAACGTTATAGATGAAGCTTTTAATTTCATTTGTAATGTGCGGAATTACCTGAACTGTTTCTCCAAGATATTCACCGCGACGTTCCTTATTAAGAACATTCCAGTAAACTTTTCCGCTTGTAAGATTTGAATATTTGTTCAGATCTTCATCAATAAATCTTTCATAGTGACCAAGATCAAGGTCTGTTTCTGCACCGTCTTCAGTAACATAAACTTCACCATGCTGATACGGGCTCATTGTTCCAGGGTCAACATTGATGTACGGATCAAGCTTCTGGGAAGCAACTTTAAGCCCGCGCGATTTTAAGAGACGACCAAGGCTTGCTGCCGTAATTCCTTTTCCAAGACCGGAAACAACACCGCCGGTTACAAAAATATATTTAGTCTCTTTCATATTACCCCCGGATATAAAAAAAGAGGCCGCAGACAAAATCTCCTTTGATTTCAAAAGAAATTCTGTTTGCGACCTCTTTGTCGTTTAACGAACGCTATAATACTACTTTTTTAAATCTTTGAAAAGTAGCCTCAATTTCGAGTTTTTCTAAAAAACTATTAAAATTGGCTCCCAGTCGTGTCGAGCAGTCCAAAACCGAAAAAATCCTTAAAGATTTGTGTAGCCCATGAGGGATCTGTCGATTTCTCGGGCACATTCACGTCCTTCAGAGATTGCCCATACAACAAGGCTCTGACCTCTGTGCATGTCTCCACATGAGAAAACTTTTTCAACATTTGTTGCGTATTTTCCTGCTTCCGTTGCAACTACACCACGCTGATTCAAATCAACACCGAATGCTTTTGCTGTATATTCTTCTGCACCAAGGAATCCCGCTGCAACAAGAATAAGGTCTGCAGGAAGTTCTTTTTCACTGCCTTCAATTTCACAAAGTTTTCTCTGACCATCAACATTTTTAAATTCAACCTGAACAGTTTTTACGCCTGTTACGTGACCGTCCTTCTGGTGAATTTCTTTGATTGTTGTTTTATAAACACGAGGATCTTCACCCTGAGTTGCAATTACTTCCTGCTGACCGTAATCTGTCTTGAGGACTTTCGGCCACTGTGGCCATGGATTATTTGCAGCTCTTTCTTTTGGAGGCTGAGGCATCATTTCAAGAGCAACGATATTTTTTGCACCAAGGCGAACACAAGAACCTGTACAGTCATTTCCTGTATCACCGCCGCCAACGATGATTACATTTTTCCCCTGAGGATCCATATCACCAAGAGCAAACGGCTGTTTTCCTTTTACAACTTCCTTTGTAACAGCAGTTAAAAAATCAACAGCAGGATAAATTCCGATTGCATCTTCTCCTGCGACATTCAACTTACGTGCTTTTTTTGCACCACAGCAAAGGGCAACCGCATCAAAATCCTTAAGAAGATCCTCTGCGTTTTTATCAGCACCGATATTTGCATTAACAACAAATTCAACGCCTTCTGCTTTCATAAGATCTACACGGCGATCAATGATTTTTTTGTCCAGCTTCATATTTGGAATACCGTACATCAAAAGTCCACCAACATGATCTTCACGTTCAAAAACAGTAACATTGTGTCCACGGCGATTTAAAAGATCTGCAACAGCAAGACCTGCAGGACCAGAACCTACAACCGCAATCTTTTTTCCACTTCTTACTTTTGGAATCTGAGGCTTCATGTATCCTGATTCAAAAGCCTTTTCAATTATATAAAGTTCATTGTCATGAATTGAAACAGGATCTTTAATATCTTTTCCGTCGCTGTAATCCTTTTCCATGGAAACACAGTTACATGCTTTTTCACAAAGTGCAGGACAAACGCTGCCTGTGAACTCAGGGAAACTTGAAGTCTTCAAAAGTCTCCATGCAGCCATATCATACTGTCCCTTGTAAAGAGCATCGTTCCATTCCGGAATAAAATTGTGAAGAGGACAACCTGTTACCATTCCTGCAAGCTTGATTGCACTCTGGCACATTGGAACGCCGCAGTTCATACATCGGCTTGCCTGTTTACGACGTTCTTCATCATCCAGAATCAGATGCATTTCATTGAAATTCTGAATGCGTACCTTTGGCTCTATAAAATCATTCTCAACTCTTGTATATAACATAAATCCATTTGGCTTACCCATTTTTAATCTCCCTTAACTGGCAACTCAGTTTTAAGCTGTAAATTTTTTGAATGCATTCAATACAGCATCATCATGAGCTGCACCTGCAGATTCTTCCGCTGCAATAAGACTGAGCATTTTTGCATAATCATTTGGAATGATTTTCTTGAAGCACTTTACACTTGAATCCCAGTCAGCAAGAATTTCCTTTCCACGTTCACTTCCTGTTTCTTCAACATGTTTTTGTACAAGAGCTTTTACAGTTTCAATATCATGATGTTCAGAAAGTTCTGTCATTGTAACAAGTTCTTTGTTGAGACGCTGATAAAGATTGTGCTTGCTGTCAAGAACATATGCCACACCACCGCTCATTCCGGCCGCAAGGTTTCTTCCTGTTGGTCCAAGAATTACAACAACACCACCTGTCATATATTCAAGACCGTGATCACCACATCCTTCAGAAACAACTGTTGCTCCTGAATTTCTTACGCAGAATCTTTCACCTGCAATACCGTTGATGAATGCCTGTCCGCTGGTTGCACCAAAGCATGCAACATTACCTGCGATGATATTTTCTTCTGCTTTATAAGCTGCATCAGAAGGACACTTGAGGACAATCTTTCCTCCACTCAACCCCTTTCCAAGACCGTCGTTTGCATCCCCTGTAAGACGGAGTGTAAGTCCCTTTGGAATAAATGCACCAAAGCTCTGACCACCGCCACCTGTTGCACTTACGGTAAATGCATCTTCGCAAAGTGTATTTCCAAATTTCTTTTGAATCTCACTTCCTAAAATTGTTCCGACTGTGCGGTCTGTACTTTCAACCTGTAATGAAGCTTCCGGAATCATGAACTGCTTAGAAGGAGTACCCTTGATTTTTGAAACAGCCTTTTCAAATTCAGGCAGAAGTTTACTTACATCAATTGTAGAAGCAAGTTTGAAGTCATAAAGGCTTCTGTCTTTTTTCCATTCGCCACTACTGATTTCTGATTCACCGTTTGCAAGAATGCGTGACATATCAACCAGATTTGCTCTTTCAAATGCGCCTTTTTCCTTAAGACTCAAAATTTCTGAATGACCACACATTTCATCAACACTATGGAAACCAAGCTTTGCCATAATTTCTCGAAGTTCCTGTGCAATAAACTTCATAAAGTTTTCAACGTATTCAGGCTTTCCAGTAAATCTCTTTCTAAGTTCACTGTTCTGAGTTGCAACACCAAACGGACATGTATCAAGATTACAAACTCTCATCATTGCACAACCCATTGTGATAAGTGGTGCAGTTGCAAATCCGAATTCTTCTGCACCAAGAAGACATGCAATTGCAACATCACGACCGCTCATAAGCTTACCGTCTGTTTCAATTACAACACGTCCGCGAAGTCCGTTCTGAATAAGAGTCTGATGTGTTTCAGCAAGACCAAGTTCCCATGGAAGACCTGCGTGATGAATACTGCTCAATGGAGCGGCTCCAGTTCCACCGTCATGACCTGAAATCAAAATTACCTGTGCACCTGCTTTTGCAACACCAGCTGCGATTGTTCCAACACCTGCTTCACTAACAAGTTTTACAGAAATACGTGCAGCGCGGTTAGCATTTTTCAAATCGTAAATAAGCTGTGCAAGATCTTCAATAGAATAAATATCGTGGTGTGGTGGCGGCGAAATCAAACTTACACCTGGAGTTGCGTAACGAGTTTTTGCAATCCACGGATAAACTTTTTTACCAGGAAGATGTCCACCTTCTCCAGGCTTAGCTCCCTGTGCCATTTTAATCTGGATTTCTTTTGCGCTCAGAAGATATTCTTCTGTAACACCAAAGCGTCCTGATGCTACCTGTTTAATTGCAGAGTTATATTCAGTTCCAAGACGCTCTGGTTTTTCTCCACCTTCACCAGAGTTTGATTTTCCGTGGAGGTGATTCATTGCAAGAGCCATGCATTTGTGAGCTTCTTCAGAAATTGAACCGTAACTCATTGCACCGGTTTTAAATCTCTTTACAATTTCTTCAACACTCTCAACGTCATCAAGAGGAATTTCTTTTGCATCATCAAAATTAAATTTCAACATTGCGCGGAGTGTATGAGGATGAGCATTATCATCAACAAGAGACGTATACTCCTTAAACCTTTCGTAGCTTCCAGTTCTTGTTGCTTCCTGAAGACTGATGATAATTTCCGGAGAATACAAATGATCTTCACAAGTTGGACCACGGCGATATTTATGCACACCAACTGAATCAAGATGAGTATTAACTGTAAGTCCAAGAGGATCGAATGCCTTGTTGTGATGGAAGTTAATATCTTCTGCAATTTCCTTAAGACCGATTCCGCCAACGCGTGAAACTGTATTTGTAAAATAAAGATCTATAACTTCTTTTGAAATTCCGACTGCTTCAAAAATCTGTGCAGACTGATATGACTGGATTGTGCTGATTCCCATCTTTGCAGCAATCTTTACAATTCCACCGATGATTCCCTTATTATAATCATCGATTGCAGTGTGGTAATCTTTATCAAGAAGCTTCTGATCAATGAGTTCAGCAATTGCTTCATGTGCAAGATACGGATTGATTGCACGTGCTCCATAACCAAGAAGCATTGCACTCTGATGAACATTGCGTACTTCTGCTGATTCAAGAATGATTGAAATTGCAGTTCTTTTTCTTGTGCGTACAAGATACTGTTCAACACCGCTGACTGCAAGAAGTGAAGGAATTGCAACATGGTTTTCATCAACACCACGGTCACTCAACACGATGATATTGCTTCCGTTTCTGTATTCACGTTCAATGCTTACAAAAAGATTATCGATTGCTTCTTTTAAATCTGTGTTCTTATAGTACAAAAGTGAAACTACAGAAGTCTTAAGTCCGTTAGAATTCAAAGACTTAATTTTCATAATATCTGTACCGGTAAGAATCGGATTGTTGATTTCAAGCACGGTACAGTTTTTTGATTTCGGTTCAAGAAGGTTACCGTCGCTTCCAACGTAAACAGTTGTATCTGTAACAATTTTTTCACGAAGACTGTCGATCGGAGGATTTGTAACCTGAGCAAAAAGCTGCTTGAAGTAACTGAACAAAGCAGGATGTTTATCACTCATTACAGCAAGCGGAGTATCTACGCCCATTGCACCAGTAGGCTCAACACCGTTCTGTGCAAGAGGAAGAATCATTTCATTTACATCTTCATAGTTCCAGCCGAATGCACGATACATGATATTGCGTTCATCCTGTGTGTAAACTGGAATCTTTTTATTTGGAATTTTAAGATCGCTCAAATGCTTTAAATTCAAGCTGAGCCATTCACCGTATGGATAAAGATCGATGTATTCTTTTTTTGCATCAAAGTCACTGATAAGTTTTTTCTGTTTTGTATCAACAAGAAGAATACGACCAGGCATAAGGCGGCTTTTCTTTACAATCTGACTTTCAGGAATATCAAGAACACCAACTTCAGAAGAAAGAATAAGTTCGTTGTCTTTTGTAATGTAATAACGGCTTGGACGAAGACCATTACGGTCAAGAGTTGCACCAACTACATCACCATCAGAGAAGAGAATTGCAGCAGGGCCATCCCAAGGTTCCATCATTGTTGCCCAGTAATGATAGAAATCTTTTTTTGCTGTATCCATACTGTCATCATGTTTCCAAGGTTCAGGAATACAGATCATAACTGCAAGAGGAAGAGGCATTCCATTCATTACAAGGAATTCAAGAGTATTATCAAGCATTGCTGAATCTGATCCACTTGCATCTACAGCAGGAAGAATCTCGCGGATTTTTTCTTCGCTGAAAACAGGAGAACTGATTGTCTCTTCGCGGGCAAGCATTCTGTCAACGTTACCGCGGATTGTATTGATTTCACCATTGTGTGCAATAAATCTGTTTGGATGAGCACGTTTCCATGAAGGCTGTGTGTTTGTAGAAAATCTTGAGTGAACAAGAGCAAGAGAAGAAACATATTCAGCAGACTGAAGGTCATTGTAGAAAGTTCTAAGCTGCTGAACGAGGAACATTCCTTTGTAAACGATTGTACGACTGCTCATTGAACAAACGTAAGTATCAAAGCTTGTGTGTTCAAACTGACGGCGAACAATATAAAGCTTGCGGTCAAAAGCCAATCCTTTTTCTACATTTTCAGGACGCTTAATGAAACACTGCCAGATTGCAGGCATACAGTCGCGTGCTGTTTTTCCAAGTACATCCTGGCGAACAGGAACTTCACGCCATCCCAGAAATTCAAGACCTTCTTTTTCACAGAGAGTCTCAAGCATTTTCTGAGCCTGTGCACGAATGAATTTATCCTGAGGGAAGAAGAACATACCGATTCCATAATCTCTTTCATCCCCAAGTTTTATTCCGATTTTTTCTGCTTCTTTCTTAAAAAATTTGTGGGCAATCTGAACAAGAATACCAACACCGTCACCGGTTTCACCAGTGGCATCTTTACCCGCTCGATGTTCAAGTTTTTCAACAATAGAAAGCGCACTATCAACAATTTTGTGAGTCTGCTTTCCGTCAATGTTTACGACAGCACCGATACCGCATGCATCGTGTTCAAACTGTGGCTCATAAAGTGTTTTCATTATTTTACCCCATAAAAAAAGCGACAACAGACATCCGGAAATTCCGTGCAGGCACAGTTACTTCCAGGACGACCCCATTGTCGCTCAAAAAGTTAAAAAAAAAGACGCTTCATGAGAATACAGACAATATCTGCTTTCTCACAAAACGTCTCTGTTTTGCATTATATTATCGAAATAAAACGATATATTCAAGTGAAATTTATTCTTTTTAAACTTTTTTTACTTTTATTAAAATCATTTTTTTACATCACCAATATCAGTAACAAGATGATATCCGGCACTTTCGATTCTTGCACTGATACAACCATGACATTTTACGGCATCTTCACCAATACAGATTTTATTATCATAAAGGACATAATTTTTTCTTGCTTCAGCAGTTGAAATATTCGGCATCACAACATTTGCGCCGGCTTTTAATCCAAGTTCCCTGCCTTCAGAGTGAATCGTTCCTAAAGCTGTAGTTGCAGGAATAAGCGCATAAGGAAACATCAGTCTCAAAACAGAAATCAGTCTTAATGTCAGCCCCAATGTGCCGTTTTTAAATTCTGCAAAAGGAGTATCACGATGAGAAATAAACGGTCCGATTCCAATCATATCAGGCTCCAGCTTCTGCAAAAAGCGAAAATCCTCAACAATGTTTTCCAAAGTCTGAAAGGGAGAGCCGACCATAAATCCAGCTCCAATCTGGAAACCGATTTCCTTTAAATCAAAAAGACATCGCTTACGGTTTTCAAGACTCATTTCTGCAGGATGAAGTTTTTTATAATGAGAATCACATGCAGTTTCATGACGAAGTAAATATCGGCTTGCACCAGCATCAAAATATGACTGATAGCTTTTTTTATTTTTTTCACCGATTGAAAGAGTTACGGCACAGTCTGGAAATTTATTTTTAATTTGAGAAACGATGCTGCAGATTTTTTCATCAGTAAAAAAAGGATCTTCACCGCCCTGCAGAACAAATGTACGTAACCCAAGATTATATCCGTTTGTACAACACTCAAGAATTTCCTGTGGTGTCATTCTGTATCTTGAAGCATTTTTATTTTCACGTCTTATTCCGCAGTAAAGGCAGTTGTTTTTACAGTGATTTGTAAACTCGATGAGTCCGCGCGAATAAACATCAGTACCATAAAATTCCCGCCGCCGTAAATCCGCATAATGAAAAAGCTGTTCATCAAATTCGTCAGTTTTCAAAAGTTTCAAAAATTCTTCATCGATAAGATTTTTCTCTTCAAACAAAACCTCAGCGGCATTCATAAAATCATAATATCAAAGGAATATAAAAAAATATACTCTGATTTATACATTGATAAAAAAATGTGTCGACGGAAAGAAAAGTATGAAAACATTTATTTTGATTGCTTTAAGTAATTTTTTATGGTATTTTCAGATATCAATTTTTTTGCAGTTCGTTCCTACCATCCTGCAAATAAAAAATCAAAACTAGGGGGTGGACATGAAAAGTCCAAAACTACTCGCAAGAGAAGTGTCTCTACTTCTCAGATCAATTCCTTCTTGGGTCACAGCTTTTTTTGTGGCATCACTCATTGCAATGAATCTTCTTGCAAACAAATCAATCGGCGGTCTCCCATCATGGCTTGCACTTGACGCAGGATTTATTTTTTCCTGGGTTGCATTTGCTTTGATGGATATTACAGTCAAAAGATTCAACGCAAGGGCCGCAAACATTTTAAGCTTCGTTGCAATTCTGATTAATCTTTTTGTTGTATTCATGTTCTTTCTTGCTTCACTTTTAAGCGGAGAATGGAGCACAAGCTACAATGAAAACGGACAGTCTGTTGCAGAATTAAACAACGCAGTAAATCAGATTTTCAGTGGAAGCTGGTACGTTGTTTTTGGAAGCACAATGGCAATTATTATTTCTACAGTTTTCAACAACTGCCTCAACGCAACAATCGGACGAGCATTAAAAAAAGACAATTTTTTTGCCTTTGCCTTCAGATCATATATTTCAACTTTCCTTGGACAGTTTGTAGATAATCTTGCATTTGCATTCATTGTAAGCGTTCATTTCTTCGGCTGGACTGTAACTCAATCAATTTTCTGTGCAATGACAGGAGCAATAGCTGAACTTTTGATGGAAGTAATTTTCTCACCATTCACCTATAAAGCTGTACGTTCATGGGAAAAACAGAACGTCGGCCAAGAATATTTAAAATTCATAGAGGAAAATAAATAGACTATGAAAATTCTTGTTACAGGTTCATCACGTGGAATTGGAAAAACAATCTGCCGGCATTTTCTTGAAAAAGGTCATGAAGTAATCGGATTTGATATTCTTCCTTCTTCAATAGAAAATGAATCTTACACTCACTACATTGTTGATGTTTCAAAAAAAGATTTATTTCCTTCAATTGATGGTATTGAAATAATTGTAAACAATGCAGGCGTTCAAAATTGCAATGATATCGACGTGAATCTTCGCGGAACAATCAGCATCAGTGAAAAATATATTTCACCTTCTATAAAATCCGTACTCAACATGTGTTCTACAAGCGCACATAACGGAGCTGAATTTCCCGAATACTCTGCATCAAAAGGCGGAATCCTTGCATACACAAAAAATCTTGCAATCCGTCTTGCAGCCTTTGGAGCAACGTGCAACAGCATTAGTCCCGGAGGTGTTACGACAGAACTTAATGAACCTGTAATGAGCGATAAAAACCTCTGGAATCAGATTATGAATTTGACCCCGCTGAAAAAATGGGCATCTCCTGAAGAAATTGCACAGTGGGTTTATTTTCTTACCTGCATAAACAAAAGCGCTACAGGCATCGACGTAATCATTGATAACGGCGAAAATACCTGTAGCAGCAAATTCATCTGGCCTGAAAACTAATATGCTTTTTCGTGGACAGCGGCAATTACACGACCTGAAGGTTCATTTGCATTTTTCCATGCTTCGTCCCATTCAAGTGCTTTTGCTGTTGAACATGCAACACCTGCTTCATGAGGAGGACACAAAGCTGCTGTTGGACTTGGGAAAAGCTTTTCGTAAATTTCACGATAGAAATATTCTTCTTTAGTTGCAGGAGTATTTACAGGGAATCTCTTTTCTCGCTGTGCAAATTCTGCATCGCTTACTTTTGCATTTGTCATTTCTTTAAGAGTATCAATCCAACTGTAGCCTACGCCATCAGAGAACTGTTCCTTCTGTCTCCAGCAAATCTCTGGAGGGAGAATATCTTCAAATGCCTTGCGCAAAATCCATTTTTCAATACGCTGCTTACCATCAGGAAGTTTAATATTCATTTTATCTTTCGGGTTAAGTCCCATTGCAATATCAATAAACTCTTTGTGAAGGAAAGGAACTCGACCTTCAATTCCCCATGCCATAAGTGATTTATTTGCACGAAGACAATCATAAAGATGAAGCTTACTCATTTTACGCACAAGCTCTTCATGGAATTCTTTTGCATCCGGTGCCTTGTGGAAGTACAGATATCCTCCAAAAAGCTCGTCACTTCCTTCACCAGAAAGAACCATCTTAATTCCCATTGCTTTAATTGCACGTGCAAGAAGATACATCGGAGTAGATGCACGGACAGTTGTAATGTCATATGTTTCAATGTGATAAATTACATCTTCAAGTGCATCAAGTGCTTCCTGAATTGTAAAATGAATTTCATGATGAACAGTTCCAATAAAGTCAGCAGCTTTTTTTGCAGCAACAAGATCCGGAGATCCTTCAAGGCCAACTGCAAAACTGTGAAGCTGAGGCCACCATGCATCTTTTAAAGAACCAGTTTCAACACGCTTCTTTGCAAACTTCTGAGTGATTGCAGCGATTACAGTTGAATCCAATCCGCCTGACAAAAGAACTCCATAAGGAACATCAGACATAAGCTGAGCCTTTACTGCACTTTCAAGTCCGTCACGAACTTTCTGAATTATAGATGCATCAATAATCTCACCCTTTTCATCAGTTGCACATTTTGCATTTTCAACATTCTTAAAATCTTCCCAGTCACGCTTATACCATTTTACCGGTTTTTCATCTTTGGAATAAAAATAATGTCCGTTTGGAAATTCTTCAATTGTGATACAGTGACCTTCCAGAGCTTTAAGTTCAGAAGCAACATAGTAATGACCGTCTTTGTCCCAGCCCTGATAAAGTGGAACTACACCGATTTCATCACGTCCGATAAGATAAACATCTTTTTCACTGTCATAAAGTGCAAATGCAAAAATGCCGCTTATATCTTCAAGAAACTGAGTTCCCTTTTCTTTGTAGAGCGGAAGAATTACTTCACAGTCGCTCATAGTTTTAAACTCATACTTTCCGGCATACTTTGCGCGGATTTCTTTGTGGTTGTAGATTTCCCCGTTTACTGCAAGAATGATTTTTCCATCGTCACTTACTAAAGGCTGTTTTCCTGAAAACGGATCTACAATTGCAAGACGTTCGTGTGAAAGAATTGCATTATTGCCTGTGTAAACGCCGCTCCAGTCCGGACCGCGATGACGGATTTTTTTGCTCATTTCAAGAACCTGAGATCGAAGCTGTTCTTTAAGTCCCTCATCTACAGGTTTGCTGCCGCTTGCCAAATCAAATGCTCCGACAAATCCACACATAATACTATTCCTCCAAAATCCCGTTTAAACAAAAAAAAGCGCCTGGTTCAAAGAGACATAAATCTTCTTAAACCAAGCGCCTTTGCTTGTTGTTTTAATTTAGTAGAATAAAGAAAAAAATTCAAGAGATTTTATATATCTTTTTTTCTATTTTAAGAAATCAGCTCTAAGCGAAATCTCGTTCACATCAATGCTCCTTCGCGCAAATTTTATTAAATCAATATAACTCACAATTAAAAGTATTTAACTCTATATTCTCTCACTTAAATTTTTATAATAACAAAAAAAGAGGACCGGAATTGGGGTACTTAATTCCGATCCTCAGATATATAGAGCTTCCAACGTTGCCAAGAAGCTGAATAATTACTTCGTAATTATTCTCGAGTTTATATTCGGTCGCAGTCCGCGCCCGTTTTGCTTCGCAAAATCATATAAACTCGAAAACTACTTCATAGTTATTCACAAGTTTATGTTCGGTCGCAGTCAGCGCCCGTTTTACTTCGCAAAATCATATAAACTCGAAAATACCTTTTGCTATTCTGAATCCTGAAGTGCGTCGTATCCTGATTCACCAGTGCGAACCTTGATTACGTTTTCTACAGGATATACAAAGATCTTACCGTCGCCGATGTGACCTGTATACAAAGCCTTCTTTGCTTCTTCAATAACTGTTTCTACAGGAACCTTTGCAACTACGATTTCAACCTTGATCTTTGGAAGGAGCTGAATATCAACTGGAACACCACGATAGTATTCGTTTGCACCATGCTGCATACCGCAACCCATAACATTTACAACAGTCATACCAGTTACACCGATCTTGTTCATTGCCTTCTTAAGTACACTAAACTTGTTCTGTCTTGTAATGATTACAACCTTGTGACATACAGATTCTGTAGAACTTGGAGTTGTTGCAGGTACAACTACAGGAACTGCCTGATCAATTGTTATACCGGCTTCTGCTGCTTCTGCAACTTCTTCTGAAGAATAAAGAACTGAAATACCTGCATAAGAAGACTGGATTCCATGTTCAAGCTTATCAAGACCGATGATTTCTTCTTCTGCAGTTACACGAAGACCGAAAATCTTCTTGATGATTGCAAACACGATAATCATTGTTACAGCTGTATAAAGTGCAACAGAACCAAATCCAATCAACTGAATCTTGAGCTGTGCAAATCCACCACCGTAGAATACACCGGCACCAACTTCAGATGCACCAGGAACCTTTGGATTAGCAAAGAGACCTGTTGCGATTGTTCCCCAGATACCGTTGAGACAGTGAACTGCAACAGCACCTACAGGGTCATCGATGTGAAGAACATAATCAAGGAACCATACACCGAAGATTACAAGAAGACCCGCAACAATACCGATGATTGCAGCACCTGTTGCGTCTGTTACATCACAAGGAGCTGTGATTGCTACAAGACCTGCCAATGCAGCGTTAAGACACATTGAAACATCAGGCTTTTTATACTTAATCCATGTAAAAATCATACATGTAACTGTTGCAATTGCAGGAGCTACAGTTGTTGTAAGGAAGATTGATGCAAGCTGATCAAGGGAAGTTGCAGCAGCACCGTTAAATCCGTACCATCCGAACCAGAGGATAAAACATCCGAGTGCACCCATAGGAAGGTTGTGTCCAGGGAATGCATTTACCTTTGTTACCTTACCTCTCTTATCATAAGAGAACTTTCCAAGACGTGGGCCAAGGAACTTTGCACCGATCAATGCAGAAATACCACCAACCATATGAATTGCACAAGAACCTGCAAAGTCATGGAATCCCTTCTGAGCAAGCCATCCGCCGCCCCAGATCCAGTGAGCTTCAATAGGATAAATCAATCCAGAAATGATTGCTGAATAAACGCAGTATGAAAGGAACTTTGTACGTTCTGCCATTGCACCAGAAACGATTGTTGCTGTTGTTGCACAGAATACAAGGTTGAACACAAAGTTCGACCAGTCAAAGTTTGCATATGACTTAAAAAGATCAAAACCAGGCTTTCCGATAAGACCTGCAGCATCTTCACCAAGGAGAAGGCTGAAACCAATAAGCATGAATGTTACTGTACCAATACAGAAATCCATAAGGTTCTTCATGATGATGTTACCGGCATTCTTTGCGCGGGTAAATCCAGTTTCAACCATTGCGAATCCGGCCTGCATCCAGAATACGAGTGCAGCACCAATGAGGAACCAGACACCAAAAAGCTGGCTGCTCATAACAGACATTACATCTTCCATAATTATCCTCCAGATAAAAAAAAGCGTACTGCTGAACATCCAGGGGTATTTGGATTTATTGTTCAACAGCACGCCGTTGTGCCTAAATTAATTTTTTTTTACTGAACTAAATCAGTTTTGTTTACACGCGGAACAAAAGATCTTCGTAGCAAGGGAAAGGCTTGTAGTCTTCACCAAGAAGTGGTTCGATCTCATCATAAACTGCGCGTGCTTCAGCCATAGCAGGAACAACTTTTTCTGCGTAAGCTTTTGCTTCTGCAAGAGCACCACCAGCAGATTTTGCTGCTTCATGTGCTTTTGTAAGAGCATCTGT
This sequence comes from Treponema sp., assembly GCA_024687165.1. Taxonomy (GTDB): domain Bacteria; phylum Spirochaetota; class Spirochaetia; order Treponematales; family Treponemataceae; genus Treponema_D. The sequence continues at coordinate 22,466 of JAILEY010000052.1, read as the reverse complement.
TTTTTCAACAAGTGCATCTGCAAGACTGTCGAGTGTTGCAAGAACAGAAGTTTCTGCTTTTGCTTTTGCACCCGGTACTACAGCCTTAAGGTCGATGACTGTCTTTGACACATCAGCGATGTATTTATAAACAGCAGGAAGAATGTCTTTGTAGATCATTTCTTTCATTGTGTTTACTTCGATGTTAAGAAGCTGACAATACTTTTCAAGTTTAATGTCATAGTGTGCTTCCATTTCTTCTTTTGTATAAACACCAAGTTCTGTAAAGAGCTTTACGTTCTTTGCATCAAGGTAATGTTCAACTGCATCAGGAGTTGTTCTTAATTCAAGAAGGCCTCTTTTCTTTGCTTCAATCTTCCATGATTCATCATATCCGTTTCCGTTGAATACGATTCTCCAGTGTGCTTTTACTTCACGAACGATAAGCTCGTTGAGTGATTTTTCAAAGTCTGCTGCTTTTTCAAGTTCATCAGCAAATACTTTAAGTACATCTGCAACAATAGCATCGAGTGTTGTATTTGGAGTTGCAATTGAAGCAGAAGATCCTGCTGAACGGAACTCAAACTTGTTACCAGTAAATGCAAATGGAGATGTACGGTTGCGGTCTGTTGAATCCTTTGGAATTGGTGGAAGAACATCTGCACCGATTGTCATAGTCTCTGTTTTATCCGGAGAATATGGTTTTCCATCTTTAAGAGCTTCAAGAACCTTGTAAAGTTCATCTCCAAGGTAAACAGAAATAATTGCTGGAGGTGCTTCGTTTGCTCCAAGACGATGATCGTTTCCTGCAGAAGCAACTGAAATACGAAGAAGATCCTGATTCTCATCAACAGCTTTAAGAATTGCTGTAAGGAACAAAAGGAACTGTGCATTTGATTCAGGTGTCTTTCCAGGTTCAAGAAGGTTTTCTCCACAGTTTGTAGACATAGACCAGTTGTTGTGTTTTCCTGATCCGTTCAAACCTGCAAATGGTTTTTCATGAAGAAGACATTCAAGTCCATGGCGCTTTGCAACTTTCTTCATTACTTCCATTGTAAGCTGGTTCTGATCAACAGAAAGATTTGTTGTGCTGAAGATTGGAGCCATTTCATGCTGAGCTGGAGCAACTTCATTGTGTTCTGTCTTTGAAAGAATTCCATACTTCCAGAGAGTGTCGTTAAGATCTTCCATGTACTTTACGATGCGTGGATTAAGAGCTGCAAAGTACTGGTCATCCATTTCCTGTCCCTTTGAAGGCTTTGCACCAAAAAGTGTACGTCCTGTCATACGGAGGTCTTTGCGCTGTGCCCACAAATCATGATCAACAATAAAATATTCCTGTTCTGGGCCAACTGTTGTTGAAACATGGCTTACTTCTTTTCCAAAAAGTTTAAGAATTCTTTTTGCCTGTGTATCCAGTGCTTCCATTGAACGAAGAAGTGGAGTTTTCTTATCAAGAGCTTCACCTGTGTAAGAACAGAAAGCTGTTGGAATACAAAGTGTATGTTCCTTAATGAAAGGATATGATGTCGGATCCCAGACTGTATATCCGCGTGCTTCGAATGTTGCACGATGACCACCACTTGGGAAAGAAGAAGCATCAGGTTCACCCTTTACAAGTTCTTTTCCAGAGAACGACATGATTACAGTTCCATCATCCTGTGGATTAATGAATGAATCATGTTTTTCTGCTGTGATACCTGTAAGTGGCTGGAACCAGTGTGTGTAATGAGTTGCACCTTTTTCGATTGCCCATTCTTTCATTGCATGAGCAACAACATTTGCAACATCAAGCTGAAGCGGCTCACCATTGTCCAAAGTTTTTTTCAAAGCTTTGAACGTTTCTTTTGGAAGACGATCTTTCATTGTTTTCTGATTGAAAACCATGCTTCCAAAAAGTTCTGGAACGTTTGTCATAAATTAACCCCCAAAATAAAAAAAAGCGACAAAATCATGCGCAGACATTTTTTCCGCACACGACACCATTGTCGCTTTTCAAATAAATACAAAATTAAAGTTTAAACAAAAAAAGCCGTTGACTCCTTTCGGAATCAACGGCGTCTTTGTCGTTAACTGATTACGTTATACAACTACAAAATATTTTTGTCAATAAAATTTAAAAAATAAATTTATTTTTTTTTAATCAAGCATATCAAGAATCATCTCGGCAACTTCCCTTCGGCTGATCCGTTTATCCATTGCCATTTTTTCAATGTACTTGTGTGCTTCAGCCTCATTCATTTTATTTTTATCAATGAGAGCCCACTTTGCTTTGTTAACAATTCTGATGTCTTCCATTTTTTCCTGAAGAGTCCTGTTCTTTTTTTCAAGCCGCTCAAGACGCTTCACCATACTGGAAATCATTTTAATTGCAACATAAACAAAAGCCGGCGGATTACTTGAAGAAAGAACGATAATTCCATTTTCTTCACCATCTGCTGAAAGAGCATCGTACGTTTCTGGAGGGCAAACAAGAAGAATTCCCATACTTGAATCAACATAATCCGTTGCAAAGGAAAGTCCGTGTTCATCCGGAAGCGGTGCATTAATTACAAGAATATCAAACTGTCTGTTTACAATCAGTCTTCTTGCTTCACCACCACTGCACGTATGTTCAACAGCAAATTCATCCGGCGGGAGAATTAATTTCATACTGTCAAAGAATGTCTTGTTTTCAGAAATTACAAGAACATTTTTCAGGCTTCGCAATTTCATTTTTCAAAAATCGAACTAACGAGATTGCTTTTTTCTGCGGCTAATTTTGCGTCTTCAAGGTTCTGAGGAATTTTTTTCAGTCCGTCTGTTATTTCTCTTCCTGCTGTGTACAGATTTACATTTACAGGTTCAGGGCGGATCATATTTTTATCAATTCCATCAAGTCCGGCATAAATCAAAAGTGCAAAAGCTAAATATGGATTTGCTGAAGGATCTGCAGAACGCAATTCCATTCTTCTGTGTTCCTCATTATTTACAGCTGGAACGCGGATAAGCTGACTTCTGTTTTCTTTTGACCAGGTAATATATTTTGGAGCCTTATTTTTTCCAAGACGCAGATAAGATTCTTCAGTTGGATTGAGATAATAAGTTATCTCTTCAATGTGAGCCATTATTCCTGCCATAAATTTTTTCTGAATCTCAAAATTTTCTTCTGAACTAATCGATTCATTTTTTACAGAAATATTAATATGGAAACCGTTTCCGCTTTCAGTTAAAAGAGGCTTTGGAGAGAAATCCGCATAAAGACCGTTTTTATCTGCAACAGCTTTAACAACAGTTTTAAAATTCAAAACATTATCTGCTGCTTTAAGAGGCGAAGAATATCTGAAGTCAATTTCATTCTGCCCAGGACCTTCCTCATGATGTGACGATTCCGGAACAATTCCCATCTGCTCAAGGTACTGACAGATTTCACGGCGGACATTTTCACCTTTATCTTCAGGAGCAACATCAAGATAACCTGCATTATCATAAGGGATTTTTGTACGCTCACCTTTTTCATCAGTTTTAAAAAGGTAAAACTCAAGTTCACTTCCAATCTGAATCAAAAGATTTCTTTCTTTTAAGAGCTTTTCTGCCTTACACAAAATTGAGCGCGAATCCTTTGAAAAAATACTTCCATCAGGATGACGGATTTCACAAAACATACGAACTACTTTTCCCTGCATGCTTCTCCACGGAAGAACAGTCAAAGTTGAAGGAATCGGGAACAAAAATAAATCTGAATGAACTTCATCAGTAAATCCTTCGACAGCACTGGCATCAAAAGAAATACCTTCATCAAATGCACGATTTAATTCACACGGAAGGATTGCAATATTTTTCTGCTTTCCTTTTAAATCACAAAACGCAAGACGAATAAATCGAACATCATCCTGTTCAATATATTCCAGAACTTCTTCTTTCGTATATTTCATACATACCCCTTAAAAAAAAGAAAGGCACCGGTTTAAAATAGACAAAACGTCTGCTTAAACCAGGCGCCTTTGCCTGTAAAGATATTAGCGGTTTACACGCCTAATCTATCATGAATTATAAAAGTAAACAAGATAAAGCAGTAATAACACTTTAAGTTTCATCAAATAAAAAAATTGGCTTCCGGTCATCTTGCGCGTAACAAAACCGATGCTATCGCATCTACATGCTGTTTGTTGTAATGGAACCATTCACTTTATCGCTTCGCGACAACAACAAACAGAATGTTTTCGTTCCGCTCAATAATCCCTCGCGCCAATTTTTATATATAAACAACTCAAAAATTTGACTAATTACCTTTTTTTAATAATTCATTCATACTGATTCATTAAAAAATCAACAATCAGTTCGCAAGTGTTTATTCCTGACCAGCGCAAAGAAGGCCATTCGTGTGTTTCATCCTGTACGAGCGCCCACCAGACTTTTTTGTTGAATTTGTAAAGCTGTGTTCTTTCACTTAAAACTTCTATTTCTGCATCAGCTGTTTTTGTTCCTGAAATAAATTCAAGTACATCTTCTTCAAAGGGAGGCTGCGGAATATAAGTTGATTTTTTTGAAATTCTCATCGGCACAACTTCATCTTCAGTTCCGTTAATCTGAAAATAAGCGCTGATTTTTTCTTTATTTTTTGCAGTTACTTTTGTCCAGACATTTAAGCTCATCATTCCTGCAACACTTACAACCGCAGTAAACGTCTCACTTTTTTCAACAGCAATTTTATTTGCCATTATTGCACCGTTGCTGAATCCAACAACACAAGTTTTACTGGAACAAAAGCCGAATGTTTTCTGAAGAAACTTTGCAAGATCTTCAAGAATTTCTATATCCTTTTTTGACCATTCATCCTCACCATAACTCCAGCAGCTTCTTTTGTTATAAGACGAAGGATTTGATTTTCCGCTAACATAACACACAGCAAATCCCCTGTGACACGCAGCTTTTTCAAGATGAATTTCATTCATAAATCCACGCGCAGTATTTCCGTATCCGTGCAGAACAAAAATCAGAGGAGTTATACCGGATTGAGCCGCTTCAAAATCATCAGGAAGGCACAAAATAAATTCGCGATCAAACCCATTTTTTGTGTAAATATATTCTGCAGAATTATTTGAATAATTTTTTATTTTTTTTAGATTTTCGTTTGCAGATTTTTTACAGGACGTGAGAAAAATTACAAATAAAAAAACACAGAAAATTTTTACTTTCATTTAATTTCATTATAAAAGAGTTCTGCCTTTTTTACATCAAAATTAACTTTCAGATGAAAAAATCCCCCAGGAAGATATAAATTCATCCCAGAGGATTTCACAATTTATGATGACGAATTTTTATCCGCCAAAAATTACATTACAAGAACAACTTCTGTTGTTGCAGTAAGCTCAGATGCAGGAATAAAATTTCCACTCATCTTCTTTCCGTTAACAGTAAGTTCCTTACATCCCGACTGAACATGATCAGGATTTTTAACAGTGATGTTAAGTCTGCAGCCTCTGAAATCTTTTTCAGCTGTAAATCCATCCCATGAAGAAGGAATTGAAGGAGCAAGCTTAAGGCCGTTAAGATCCGGTCTCATTCCAAGAATTCCTTCAACACAACCAACCATTACTGTTGATGCAGTTCCTGTAAGCCAGTGAACATGTGAGCGACCAAAGTGTGGACTTGCTTTTCCTTCTGTAAACTGACCATAGCAATATGGTTCAAGTTTTCTGATATCTGCTTTTTCATTTTGTGCAGACGGTGCATTTTCCATAAAGTACTGGAAAGCTCTATCCCCGTGTCCACGAAGTGCTTCTGCAAGAATAATCCATCCCTGAGACTGAGAGAAAATTCCGGAATTTTCCTTTACACCCTGATTGTAAATTACTGCAAGAGCACCTTCAAAGGCATGCTTCTGATACGGAGGATCCATAAGCACAAGACCAAAATCTGTATTCAGCAGTTTGTTTACATTCTCAAGAGCAGCGTCTGACTGTTCATCAGTAGCAAGTCCGGAAATTACAGCCCAGCTCTGAGGATTAAGCCACATGTTTGCTTCAGGATCTTTGCGGTTACCGATAACTTCACCACGTTCTGTAAATCCGCGGATAAATCTGTCTTCATTCCAGCAAAGTTTCTGAATCTTGTCGCCAAGTTCTTTCTGTGCCTTATTAAGAAAATCAACATATTCTGTATCTTTTTTATTTTCTGCAAATTCGCGGAGAATTGTCATTGCGTAATAATACTGAAGTGCAACAAATGAAGATTCACCGTTTGCACCAAGACGCAGACAATCGTTCCAGTCAGCATACAAGCCCGCAGGAATTCCATGTGGACCAAGATGCTTCATAGAAAAATCAACTGCTCTCTTTAAATGCTCGTAAACAGTTCCTTCATCCTTATTTGCAAAAGGAATAACTTCATCAAGGAATGCAACGTTTCCAGATTCAGCAATGTATTTATAAACAGTCGGGAAAAGCCAGAGTGCATCATCAGCTCTGTATGCAGGATGTCCTGTTTCCTGAACATAAGAAGCATCATCAGGAGTATCTTCGTGGCCTGCATTGTGAGTAAACTTTACGAGTGGAAGTCCGCCGCCGTTATCAACCTGTGCCGAAAGCATAAAGCGGATTTTTTCTGCAGCCATTTCCGGTTCAAGGTGAATGATTCCCTGAATATCCTGAACCGTATCGCGGTAACCGTAACCGTTTCTAAGTCCGCAGTAAATGTACGAAGCAGCACGAGACCATGTGAATGTCATGAAACAGTTGTAAGCATTCCATGTATTAATCATTGTGTTAAAGTTTTCATCCGGAGTCTTAACCTGGAAATGTTCAAAGCGGCTGTGCCACTGTTTAACAAGAGCCTTATATTCTTTTTCACAGGTTGAACTCAAATCCTTGTAGCCTGCAAGAATCTTTTCAACTGCATCGTTCTGCTGCATTGTAAGGATAAACGCAATTTCTTTTGTTTCACCAGGAGCAAGTTCAATAACAGTAGACAAAGCACCGCAGGAATTTTCATTATAGCTTGTAATGTTTCCAAGATCCCCTGAAGAAACTCCAACTGGATCCTTGTAGCTGTGATAAAGTCCAAGGAAGCCTTCTTTGTCTCCGCAGTAAGAAGAAACCTTTGAACCTGCAAGAGCAAACACTCTGTCTGTTGAAGTTTTGTGATCTACTTCATCAGGAAGCCCTTCAAGATTTCCATGCACCGTATGAACAATTCTGTTTTCAACAAATTTTGTTCTTCCGATAAAAAGCGAATACTGAAGATTTACCTGATCCATTTCATAATTGCTGTTGTTTGTAAATTCAGCAAACCCTGTTACAGTAAGGCTTCTCTTTTTTTCAGATTTGTTTATTACTTTAAAATTCCAGACTTCATGCTCGCAGTCAAGCGGAACATAAAAAAGTGCTTCAGAATGAATTCCAGAATAATCTGCCATGATGTTTGTATAAGCCGTACCATGATGACATTCGCTTTTGTAATCCTTAAGATCTTTTCCAACAGGCTGCCATGATGCTGACCAGTAATCTTTTGAATCATTATCACGAAGATAAATATATCGTCCAGGCTGATCAAAATTGTTGAATACATAACGCAGGATTCTTCCGTTAGCGCCAGACTTTGCAAAACTATAACCGCCGGCATTATTCGAAATAAGTGCACCGTAAAGCGGAGATCCAAGATAATTTACCCATGGACGTGGAGTAGCAGGATTTGTAATCACATACTCTCTTTTCTCATCATCAAAATAACCGTATTTCATTTTATGCTCCTTGTATAAAAATTATTCAACTTCAACTTCTACAGTGTGAGTTTTTGATTCATCAAGTGAACTCAATGTTGTCTTATCCATTTTTGCGCTTCCATCTTCAACAGTAAAAATATTTTTTCCATCACAAGATGCTGCTTTTACTTTGTATTCGCCAAAAGTTTTTTTCTTCGGATTACTGATTGTAACAAAGAACTTTTTACCACCGAATGAAAGACTGATTGAAGCTTTACCATTTGAATCAAACTGTTCACTCATGAGCTTTGGTGAAACTGTAAATTTTCCGTATTCGCCTTTTACACCATAAACTTCAGTAACATAAGTCAACAGGAACCAGCTTGCAGCCCCTGTAAGATAATGATACAAGCCCCTTCCCTTAGCATCAAAATATTCAGGGATTCCAGGATAGATACGACTTGTTTCAAAATTCAAAGCTGCCTGAGCAAGAGTATTAAGAGCCTTAAAACCTTCTGCTGCAAATCCACGCTGATACAAAGCGTTTGCATACATTACAGCCATGTGAGAGAAGACTGCACCATTTTCTTTTTCACCGTATGCAAAACCGAACATGCGGCCCATGTTATATTTTTCTTCGTGGAAATTTGTATTAAGTCTGTAACCGCCGATGTCTTTTTTATAAAGGTATTTATCCGCGCTTTTACAAATGTCCTTAACCTGATTTTCAAGTGCAGTGCCGCTCATGATTGTAAACACCTGACCTGTAAGCATCATTCTGACTCCAGAATCAAAGTAACCTTCAACAGCCTGGCCATCGTTGTCGTAGTAACTGTTAAACCAGCCTTCATCCTTTCCGCTGATCCATTCAGTTTTTCTGATGTGATTCATAATCCATTCAGATTTCTTTTTAAGGTCTGCGGCAATTTCTTCAGGATCAAAGGCTGCAACTTTTCCGGAAACCTTGTGCTTACATTCATTTAAATATTTTACAAGCTGAGTTTTTTTTGCATCAACGCTGTCATAATCAATATTATCGCTAATAAGATTTTTAATACTTTCAAGAAGATTGATTTCCTTCCAGCCATATTCATTTTTAAGCTTCAGAAGAAGAGACGCAATCTGGCTAAGGTTGCCTGCATATGCTGCAGTAAACGCAACACTTTCTCCGCGATCTGCAGCCATATCAAGAGCATCGTTCCAGTCTGCACCGCGAAGTCTCATATGATTATGCTCACCAACTTCATAAAATGCGCAGAGATTTTCAAGAAGAATATGTTCAAAAATTGTTCCTTCATAAACTTTATCATCTGCTGATTTCTGCTTTACACCGTAATCTGCTGACCATTCTTTATCAAGTTCAGTTCCGCGCATGCACTGTTCATCTTTGAAGTACGAAGCTTTTTCTTTAAGCACATCAACGTCCCCTGTCTGATTGATGTAAAGCTGAGTTGTAATAAACGGCCATACACCATGATCCATCCATACGCGTGCAATTCCATTTCTGTCTGCAATAAATTCACCAGGCTTTGAACCGATGATTGTTGCGTTTGTTCCGTCAATTCTGACACCGCCGTAATTATCTACAATCATCTTGCGGACATCTTTCGGATCCATAATCAAAAGTGAAAGACAGTCCTGCCACAAGTCACGCCAACCTCTTCCGCCTCTTCCATAATCATGATGAGGTAAAAATGAACATCCGTAAATTCTTCTAAGGAACGGCTGGAAGCTTACCCACTTCATAAGGCTGTCCATTTCTTTGTTGCCGGTGCTGCAGCTTACATTAACTTTTTCATGCCAGTATGATTTCAAATCTTCAAGAGCTTTTTCAACTTTTTCCGTTGAATCATAAATTGCAGTCATTTTTTCAGGAACTTTTGAATCATCAGTAATTCCCATAATGATTGTGTACTCTGCACTTTCACCTGCAAGAAGTGTGCGTGTTTCAAATCTGATTCCGCCCATTGCTTCTTTTCCTTCAGCAGTACTTCCCGCACTAACGCCAGTAATATTTTTTACAACAGCATAAGGACGAATAAGAGTTCCACCTTCACCAATAAACGAATCAACAAGAGTATAAAAATCTTTTGGAGCTTCACCTTTTCCGCTTACACCGCATACAAAATATGAAAGATTATTTTTTTTGTGTCCGCGCTCATCAAAAGAAAGTGTCGGCTTAACAACAAGGCCATTTTTAAAAGTTGAAATACGATGAAGCATTGCAGTAACGTGGCGGTGATCACGAATATTATCAGCGCTTCTTCCATAAACTGGAATTGCTGCAACAGGAGTAATAAGCTGAACATCAGAAGATTTATTTGTAATTTTAAAATGAAGAATTTCAACATCTGATTCAACAGGAGAAAAATCTGTAACAGAAGCTTCAAGTCCATATTTTTCAGATTCTCGAGTTACAGTCTGCCACATGAATCCCGCAGTGATTTTGCTCTTATCCTGATCATCAGTAAACTTTTTATTTTCTTCCTCTGCAGAAGCACCAACTGCTGACCAGGCGCCTTTACCATCAACATTAATCCAGATATTTCGCACACCTCTGTTATTGTGCAAATTGATTTCACTCACAGGTTCAAGAAGAAATGCATTCTGATTAAGTTTTGCATCTCCACCAAAATTCGCAGTCAAAGAACTTTTAAGTCCTTTTTCATTTGCAACCGGAAGATACAAGCCGCTGTAATTTTCTGGTCTTTCCAAAGTAAAAACTTCATTGTCAACAATCTTAATTTCTGACATGTGCATTACCTCTGTAAAAAAAATTGATTTTCAGGCTTTTTACCCTGCTATAATAATGGCTCACAAATCAGCAGAAACATATCTTTTTTATTACTTTTTTATCGTTATTATGATAAAATTACGTAAATTTTGGAGATTTTTTATGGATTTACAGAAGGAAATCGTCTATCAGGAATATCTAAACAGGGAAAATGAAGTTCTTCATGCGCCTTATGATCCGGAGCTGGAATTTTATTCGATGATTCAGCTTGGAGACGCAGCAAAAGTTACTGAGCTTTGCAAAACTTCACTTCTTGAAAAAAAAGATCTCGGTCAGCTTTCAAAAAATTTTCTGCGTCACATAAGATATCATTTTATAATTACCACGGCGATGGTTGCACGCTACTGCATTGAAGGCGGAATGGAAACTACAACCGCTTACACCTTAAGTGACTTCTATATAAATAAAGCTGATGTTGCTGCTGACCCGGAAACGATTTCAAAACTTCACACAACTATGTGCATCGATTACACAAAACGAATGCAGGCCTTAAGAAAAAAGAAAATCTGTTCGCGGCATATAGCACTTGCTCTCGATTATATTTACGACAACCTTCACACAAAAATTACAGTTCCACTTCTTGCAGGTTATGTTGATTTAAATCCGTCTTATTTTTCACGCTTATTTAAAGAAGAAACAGGACAGACTGTAAGTGATTATATACGCAACAAAAAAATCGATACGGCAAAACGGATGCTTATGTATTCAGATTATTCACCGATTGAAATTTCAAATATTCTTGCGTTTCCAAGCCAGAGTTATTTCACGGAAGTTTTCAGAAAAACAACAGGCCTCACACCGATAAAATTCCGCCAGATGAATCTTAGAAAACTCAATGTTTAATATTCGTAAATCTTTCCTTTTAAAATTGCGTTGAACATTTTATCTTTTGCACCGCGGTTTTCTCTGTTTATTTTATTCACAAGATTTTTAATATATTCTCGTCGTGTTATACCGTCATTCGGACAGGGATTTTTTACAACAGGAAGATTATATTTTTCCTTGAAACATTTGAGTTCACATTCGGTTGCATAAATCAGCGGGCGGATTACAGTCAGTTCTGCTTCCTTATAATACATCACAGGAGCAAAAGAAAAAAACTGACCTTCATAAATTAGAGAAAGCATCATCGTCTCAACCATATCATCTTTGTGATGAGCATAAGCAACTTTGTTACAACCGGCATTTTTCGCAAAAGAATTGAGCGCACCTTTTCTAAGTTTTGCACATAGAGAGCAGTATGTTCCTTTTGAAATTTTCTGTTTTAAAATTTCTGCAATCTGAGTTTTTTCAATGTGATATTCAACTTCAAGTTCAGCACATAATTTTTTAATTTCAGTAAGATCAAAATTTCCAAAGCCAAGATCTACAGTTACGGCAATGATACTGAATTTCTTCGGATAAAAATTTCGTAATCCCGCAAGAGAATAAAGAAGTGCAAGCGAATCTTTACCTCCAGAAATTCCGACTGCAATTTTATCGCCCTCTTCAATCATGCTAAAATCCTGAATTGCCTGCCTTGTATAGCTGTAAAGTTTCTGAAGTTTCATCGCATCCTTTCCTGAAAGTTCAGACATTATATCATTGCAGTTGAAAAAAAAATACATTAGGTAGAAAATGAAATCACAATGGACAAAACAATTACACATGACCAAATCAACATTCACTTCAACAAAATAAAATTCATAAACAGCATAACGGATTCAATCGCAGCATACGGAGTGCAGTGCGGACTAAAAAATTTTACAGATGATCTTGATATGAACTGCGGTGCCGTCCCTGAAGGAGAAATTGACCAGATTATAGATCCATCTTCCCCGCTTGAATTTCTTTCACTCTACACAAAAATTTCATGCGACAGATTTGCAATGACAGTAATCCAGATTTCAATGCTCCACCCGAACTGTAAAAAAGCAATCTGCAGTTTTCTCCGCGACATCGGAAAACAAAATCAAAGTGACAAAATCGCCTCACCGAAGAACGCTGTTTCTTTCCTTGAAAATATAATTCTTGAAGGAAACATTGAAGATACAACAAAAGAAATAATCAGCAGCAGCGAAAAAGAAATTGTCTGGAAAAGCATAAACAGCATGCACGAAAAAAGCTGGAACCGATTCAAAGGAGACATCAATCTCTTTTACGAACTGCTTGAAACTTTTATAAATGCCATCCTTGAAAACACAAAGTTTATTTTTAAAAGAGATGGTGAACTGTTTGTTGTGGGGGAAAAATGACAGAAATGATTAAATATGCTACTCTTTACATGAACCTAATTTTGATTTAAGGACACCATTATGGAATTCAAACCGGAATACATTGAAAAATTATGCAAGCTTGAAATATTTTCTGACTTCAATCCGTCTAATCCGGAACATGCTGAACTGATGAAAAAAGTTTTTTCAAAGCTCAAGTTCAAAAACTTCAAAGCCGGTGATTTGATTTTAAAAGAGGGTGCCATTGGAGACTCGCTGTACATTCTTCACGAAGGAACTGTACAGATTAAAAAGAACACTCCGGGAAATGATCAGTTTGCTGTTGTAAACCTTACTTCAGAGCAGAACGTTTTTTTCGGAGAGGTTGCACTCATTGACAAGGACAATCGCTCAGCTTCTGTTTATGCTTTAACAGACTGCAGAACCATGTACATCACAGGAAAAGATTTTCAATCTCTTTGTGAAGAAAACTACATGCTCGGTTACTACGTAATGTACAGAATTTCAAAACGCATTGCATCATCATTAAGACGTTCAAACAAAGATCTTCTTACACTCTACGTTGCACTCCTCGATGAAGTAAACGGAAACTCGTAGGAAAGGTTGTTCATAAAAGTGCAGACAGAAAAAAATAAAGAAGATTTTATCAAAGATACCCTAAATCACGCAGTTTGAATTTAACTGCATTCAAGGCTCTTTCTGATTCCTCATTTAAAATATTTTCAATTTTCGACCATGAGTTTTCATCAGCAAGATTTTCATTCGGAGCATAAAAAAGTGCAGAAGCAGAAACACTTAATACTTCAGAAATCCTTTCAAGCAATTCAGCAGATACAAAACTTTTCCCGGTTTCAAGCTCACTCAAATGCTTGTTTGTAATGTCGAGTTTCTCTGCAAACTGTTCCTGAGACAGATTCTTTTTCTTTCTATATTTTTTAAGGTTTTCACCAAAAACAGCCTTTATATTCATTGCCTAAATAATATGCTTTATAAAAGCTAAAAATAATAACCTTATATGTATTATCTTAATAAATAATTTACCCCTTATGTTATTTTTTAGTTGAAAATTCACCTTTTATGGATTAAGATATTATTAATTTAACTTTTGAGGTTAATTAATTCGGAGGTGAATAAAAAATGAGTGAATCTCAAAAAAGTGAAAGTTTTTATGACGGATACGCACTGCCTGACTATTTTTTAAGGTATGCGGGAATTCTTCTGACAACAATAACGATTGGCATCTGCTATCCGTTCTATGTCTGCTGGGTATACGGTTATGAAATCAATCATACTGTAATTGACGGAAGACGACTTAAGTTCACGGGAACTGCAGGAGCGCTGTTCAATTCATGGATCATCAGATGGATTTTAATAATCTGTACCTTTGGAATCTATTCTATCTGCATACCGTGGAAAACTGAAAAATGGTGCGCAGAAAACACAGTATTCGCTGATGACAACAACACAGTCGGTCGCTTTGATTCAGATTTCTGGCCATATTTCAAAGTACTGTTTCTGTATGGACTGCTCGCAGGAATTACGTTCGGACTGCTTCTGCCGTATGCACACAAACAGATTGTAAAATATGAACAGGAACATAAAAAATATGGTTCTTTAGGATTAAGATTTGATGCTACAGGCTCTCAGTTCTATGGCACATGGATTTTAGGTTCAATTCTGTCTGCAATAACGTTCGGTATTTATGGAGTTTGGTTTTTAAATCTTATCAGAAAATTCATTACCAAACATACGCATTTCGCAGCAAAAAAATTATTTCAAAAAAACAGATTCTGCACAAAATGCGGCAAAGAAATTAAAGAAGGAACCGAATTCTGCACAGGATGCGGAACACGTTTAATAAAATAATATTTAGGGGGAAAAAAAATGTTTTGTGGAAAATGCGGAAAACAGCTGGAAGATGGCGCTACAGTTTGTCCTGAATGCGGCACTACTGTTGAAAATGAAGAAACAGTAAGCGTAGTAAAGGTTGAAGAAGTAAAAACAGAAAGTGAAGAAAAAGGGAAAAAAGGATTTACTTTTGACTGGTGGGAAGCCATTCTTTCCGTTGCAATTTTTACATACAACATGTATGCGATTACATATAATTTAATTACGCATACTGGTTATGTTCATGTCGTGATAGGAATAGCCATAAACATCGGAATCATTTGTTCAGTTCCAAAAATGGTAAAGGATTTACTTTCTCGTAATGCTCCTCAAAAACTGAAAGAATTGATGCTGCGGGTAAAAAAGCCTGTTTTGTTATCTGTAGTTTATGTTCCATTTTTCATAATAGGAATAGTATTGGGATATAATTCAGTCAGATGGACTTTGGAAAAAGAATCCGTTGAACTCGTAAGCAAAATTGCACATAATATGTACGGATCAAATGCAGCAAAATGCAGAAAAGTTAAAATTGATGAAAATCTTGGCAACAATCTGTATAACGGAACTGCTTATCTTGACAATGGAAATGAAATTGATATATGCATTTCATATTACCCAGAAGATGATAAAATTGAAGTCAGTCTTGCGGATTAATATTTACATTTTACATTAAAAAAAATAATCAAACCAAAGGGCAGCTGGTGTAGCTCAAATTACATCAAGCTGCCCTTTAGTTTCAAAGTGGCAGACTTTGTACTTTTTTTGTACTATTATTTCATAGGGGACGTTTGGCGAATTGCGGCGGCTTGCCTCCGATTTCTTGTGAATGAAGGAAGCCGTCTGTGACAAAGTACGAAAAAGTAATGCTTGCCATTGCAATATTCGCAATTGTTATAGACCTGCTCACCTTCCTGATAAAATAGGACAAAGAGCATAAAAAAAGCCCGCCCTCAGCTTCCAACTCCAGGCGGGTTTTAACAAAATAAACTCAACGGAGGCGGTCGCTCATTTGCCTTGCGTCCCCGCTTGTTTAAATATATAACTGAACGGATTACTTTTTCTTTTCTTCAGAAGCGTTGTCCTTTAAGTCAGCGCGGTAAAGCTGGTAATGCTCTTTTGTTACTTTATCAAGGGCTTCCTGTGCAAGTTCATATTCGTCAACATGACTGAAGTTCTTTAAGGTAAAGTCGCTGCCTGTCGTCTTATAGTAAAAACTTCCGATATATATTGCCTTAACGTCCGATGGAATGTCAACGTTGTAATTAAAAGGAATATAAATGAATGTCTTTAGAGAACCAAAAAAAGTATATTCCGTTGCGCTTTCAAACTGAATGTTGCGAGTTTTTTTGTCGAACTTATAGACTGCGTAAAAGAATTCTCCCTTCTCAAAAGAGATCTTTGGATTCTTCTCCAGGAAATCTACATATTCATCCGTGTCGCTGAGGGCAAGCATTGAATAAGGAACATTGTAACTGTCAGTTTTCTTTTCATCTTCCCTGACGCCGCGTGTCTTTGCGTAAAACTCCATGTCTTCCTCAGGAGTTACTGAAATGCGGCCGACAACGATTACTTCGTTCTTTCCGACTTTTTTAATCTTCTCAACTTCTTTAGAATCCTTTGCAAAAGACTGGCCTGCAATCAAAACTGCAAGAAGTGCTGATATAAACTTTATCTTATTTTTCATTTTTCCACTCCCTTATTTTTTACCATTAAGTTCATCAAGTCTTTCACGAATAACACTTTCCCATTCCGTGCCTTCGTAAAGTTCCAGCGCACCCTCAAGGCAGGTTCTTTCTCCGGCTTCATCATATTTTTCAATTCTTGCAGTTCTGCCCCTGAGCATTTCGTAGGAATCTATAAATCCGATGAACTGAAGCCCGGGCTTTTTAGAAACATGTACAATAAGCGGATTTCCTGCTGTCTGCAACGGAAGATACTGATCCCAGTTCCAGATTACATTTCCTGATCTGTAAGCCCCCTGAATATATTCAAGGGCATACGTTGATCCCGGAGCTACAGGCTTAGAAATAAAAATCGAATTCTTCATTTTCTGATTGTCAGGAGCAAAATTCGGATCCATCTGTGCAAAAGACTGCTGCGAATTGCATGAAAGAAATCCGTAAAATACTACAGAATTCTTTGGAGTTCCTGTTGCTGTCTGATATTCTTTTTTAGAACTCGTATCAACTGAAACACAAGCTGCAAGACCAAAAATCAGACATAACGCAGCTGCTGCAAAAATAATTTTTTTCATATCTTAATCTCCTTTTTTTTTAGAATGACAATATTGCATAAATCGAAATTGATTTATTCTTGAATTCACCGGAACCAACCTTTTCACCAGTTTCAGTATTCTCAAATTCCGACAAACCTAAAACTTTATAAGACACACCAAATCCATAGTGGAAATCTTCATCAGTATTGAACATAGCCTGAAGTCCTGCCTCAGCATTCCATCCAAATGCAGATAGAGAACTACCATACCCAAGTCCTACAGTTGCACGAGCATAAGGGGTTAAACCATAAGTGCCAATTTTAACAGGAATTCTCAAAGCTAATCCAAGACTAAAAAGGTTTAATGACACGTCATCATTTAAGTTTTCTGCAGTTACACGATGATAGCAGATAGAATAAGCGTATACACTGTGCTTACCAAAATAGTCGAGACCAATATTAAAATTAAAAGGATTACCACCAAGGCTTATATCTCCACCGGCAGTAATTAAACACGCATTATAGAAATCAATTTCCGGAGATGAAAAATAACTTTCAGATTTTGAATCCTTTGACTTCTTTTTAGAATCCTTTTTCTCCGCGAATTTTTCTTCATCACTCAATTCAAAAAGACGCCAGAGACCATGTTCCTTTACCCAGGTAGTCGTTACGCTGACTTTTTCTTCATCCGCATTTTTCGATTCTTTCATAAGATCAACACTTGCATTGCTGCCAGATAAATGAACCTTTCCAGAAGTGTAAACTGCACCGTCGTTTGATTCTGCACTGAACCTTTTCCAAATCTGATAAGCACATGCATAACGTAAACCTTCAGCAGGATCATAACTGAACGCATCAAGAACTGTGCTTCTTACTTTTGAAGGTGCATAATGCATTACACTGTCAAAATCCTTCTGACCATAAGTTGAAGCCCTTTCATATGAAATGTATTTTACTATTACAGTAAAATCGTTTCCTAAATCCTTGAGTGATAATGCAATTTTTTTTGAGCGATCTTCAAGACTCTGTACATCGTTAACTGAAGATTTTTTCTGAACAGCAGAAATCATTTTCTGAATCTGACTTGCAGGAATAGAAAAATTTGTTGAATCACGCCAGCTTGCTTTCCATGTGTTAATTCCGACAACTTCATAACCCGCAGTTGACTTTGCAGAAGCAATCATAAGCGGACCACCTGAGTTTCCGCTATCTACCTGAGCCGAATGCTGAATCAATGTTGAAATTGAGGGATCAAGAAGTCCCTTGATTTTTGCTCTTGAATTTGTGACAGTTCCTTTGCCAAGCTGCCATACAGGGTCTGCACCAAGACCAGGGAATCCTGCAGACCAGACTTCCTGTCCATCCGAAACATTTGTGGAAGAAAATTTAAGTCCTTTTTTGAAAGGCTTTTCTCCGTTTGAAAATCCCAAAATCGCAATGTCAATTTCATCATCAGTCAAAAGAACTTTTAGATTTTCATACTTAACAGTTTCATCGCTATTGTCTTTTTCAAATTCAATTGAAGCAGATTCAGCCTGCGAAACAACATGACGATTCGTAATAATATAGTTTGTTCCATCCGGAGCTACATAAACAAAACCAGAGCCAAAACCGCCGGCAAGATAATCATCAATATACTTTGCGTAAGTTGTATAGCCAGCGTCATTCAGCTCATCGCGGTATTTTTCAAAATACTTAATGTGCTCTGGAAAATACTTCTGACGCACAATACCGACGTAAGAACGAATCTGAGAAAAAGCTGGAGCCAAAATAAAAAGCATTGCAGCTGATAAAATAAAATTCCTGATTTTTTTCATATTAATTCCTGTTGTTTAGATGCTAGAATAAATTCCAAACATCAAAAAAAATATCCCAAGAATTATATCCCCCCACACCCAATAAATGTCAATATAACAGAGATGTTTTTGCAAAAAAAATGTAAAAAAAAATATATTTTCTTATAAATAAAGATAATAAACTCAAATTTCTCTGCTTTTTAATTTATTTTTTTTTGCATATCACTTATTAAATAATTACTGCGCATTTAAAAGTGCATATAAAGTTTTGTATAAAAATTCTGACTGATCTTTTGAAAGCTTTATGCACGATCCGATTTTTTGCGGAATTGATGCGGCTTTTTCTTTGAGTTTTTCGCCTTCCTCTGTGATTGAAATTTCAACGATGCGCTCGTCCAAAGAATTTCTTTGTCTTTTTATAAGCGACTTTTTTTCCATCGATTTTAATAGCGGAGAAAGAGTTCCTGTGTCCAGGTAAAGCATTTTTCCGATTTCACCGACAGTCACGGTTTTCTTTTCCCACATCACCATCATCACTATATACTGCGTGTAGGTCAAATCGATTTCTTTTAAGAGCGGAGTGTACATCCTTAAGATTTCGCGACTCGCTGCATACAATGGAAAACAAAGCTGATTTTCAAGTTTAAGGCAATCGTATTTTTTCATAATCATCACTTCCTTAGATTTCGGATATAGTCAACGGCTGAAAGTCCTGCGACACCGCCTTCGTAAACAGCCTTGCAAACCTGAAGCAAACCGCCGTTCGCATTTCCGCAGCTGAAAATTCCAGGTGCGTTTGTTGCCATTTTTTCGTTCACGCTGATTGAGTCTCCGTTGAGCAAAAGGCCAAGTTTTTTTGCGAAATCCGCAGCCCCAGCACTTCCGAGAGCGACAAAAATTCCGTCGAACAAAAGTTTTTCTTCATCAGAAAAAATCACGCCGCCAACTTTTGTATTTTCTTCATTCGCAATAATTTTTGAAACCTTGCGATTATCGATTTTAACTTTTTCTGAAACAGAAGGATTTTTTGAAAGCTCTGCTTTGAGTTGAGAATCATCTTTTCCGTCAGTCAAAATCGTAACGTTTTCTGCGATGTGAGCAAGATGGCTCGTCTCTTCAACAGCAAAGGCTCCGTTTCCGATTACCGCCACATTTTTTTTGCGGTAAAAAAATCCGTCGCAAACGGCACAATAGCTGACGCCCTTTCCTTCAAACTCTGTAATACCTTCAATCTGCGGACGAAGCTTTTTATTTCCTGTCGCAAGAATTATGCCTGGCGCAGAATATTCATTTTCGCCCGCTTTGATTGTGTAAAGAGTTTTTGGCGGAGGAGTAAGAAGCTCGATGTGAGTGACTTCGGCATTTAATACATCAACGCCAAGATTTTTTGCCTGCTCGATGCCGTTTTTGTAAAGCTCAGTTCCAGAGATTCCATCTGCAAAGCCGTAGTAGTTTTCGATTTTATGAGCCTTTTCAAGCTGACTTTCGCCTGAATAAATCACAGCCACCTTGAGGTTTGCTCTTTTTGCGTAAAGAGAAGCCGAAATTCCAGCTGGTCCCGCCCCGATTATAATCACATCGTAATTCATAAATTTTCTCCGTACTATTTTACAACAAAGCTTCAATTTGTTCTTCGATTTTTTTCGGCTCAACCGTAGATTCAAAACGCTCGATTACATTGCCTTCGCGGTCAACAAGAAACTTTGTGAAATTCCATTTGATGCTCGGAGTGTTCTTGTAGTCCGGGTCAGTCTTTCCGATGAAAGCGCTCATGAAAAGGCCCTTTGCACCTGTGAAGCCCGCAAAGCCTTTCTGACTTTTGAGGAATGTGTAAAGCGGAAGTTCGTTTTCGCCGTTGACTTCGATTTTCTTAAAGTTGTCGAAACTTGTCTTGTATTTAAGCTGGCAGAACTCGTGGATTTCGTCGTCGTCGCCGGGAGCCTGATGCCCGAACTGATCACATGGAAAATCAAGAATTTCAAGCCCGCGCTCATGGTATTTCTGCCACAACTCTTCAAGACCCTTGTACTGAGGAGTAAAGCCGCAGCCTGTAGCCGTATTCACAATCAGAAGAACCTTGCCCTTAAAGTCAGCCATTGAAACTTCATTGCCTTTTCTGTCCAGAACCTTGTAATCATAAATTGCCATAGTCAGCCTCCTGTAGTTCTATTTAATTAGATTATATTGAATACAATATAATATTGTCAAGTGTATTTAAAATATTTTTTAATAAAGTCATAAAATTCACGATTAAGAGAGATTTTAAAATATTCATAATTTTAAGATATTTTTTTCAGGTCCTTTTTTCTGTAAAAAAAATAAATCAAAACAAGAATGAATGAAAGAGTCTGTGCAATGCTGATTCTGACCATCTGAAGTTTATCGCTGCCGTTTTCTGAGACTACATGAATAACATTAACAAGAGTATTGTTTACAAAGTGGTCGCCCATTGCCATAAAACCAGAGCCCGTGATTTTTGTAATCAGTCCGTATTTATAACCTACTACAGCCGAAGAAAAAATTAAAATCAGGCAGTTCATACAAAGGCCGAAAATAGAGCTTTCGCCGTCAATAAAACTTCTGACCGGGGCAACTCCATGCCAAAAAGCAAAAAGCAAGGCCGACAAAATCGCAGCTGAAGAATAGGAAAATTTTTCCTGAAGCCGGCGGATGAAGAGTCCGCGGAAAACGCCTTCTTCCATAATGACATTTATGATATTGCCGAAAATGCAGAGGGCAAAGAAAGCAAGTCCAGTCTGATTTCCAAGGTTTCCATTCACCGAATAGCTTGTAACATAAAACTCAAGGCCGGAATATGTGCCGGAAGATTTTAGAATCAGGACTTCCGTAAAATACGCGATTGCAAAACAGACAAGTCCAAACAGCAGGCCGCAAAAAAGTTTTATTCCGCTTTTTTCAGGAGAAAAACCAATTTCATCAGCCCGGTATTTATATAAGCGTGCACAAAAAATCAGAATCGCGATTCCAGCAAGCTTATGAAAGAGAGCCTCCCCTATTACCGACAGATCCGTTCTCAGAACAAAATACTCAAACAGGCGCAGCAGAAGACAGACAGAATAAATCAGCAGAACAGAATAAAGGACATTTTTCTTTTTCATCTGGCTTTCTTTGCTTTCTTTTCCGGAAGTTCAGCATACATACCTTCCAGAAGTTCCTGAATCAGAACCTTACCATCAAAACTATCAAATACATGCATCAGAGTTTTAGATTCTTCATAGGGATAACGCAGTTCGGAATCTGCAAGCAGTCTGTCCGAGGTGGGCGTTCTCTTTAAGAACAGCTCATCGCCGCAAATGTCACCTATAAGCTTACCCTTAAAATATACAAGGTATCCTCCCATCATAGATTTTATGACAATATCGCCTGCTTCAGAAAAACAGTCGCGGACATATTCATTAAACTCATGCACCATAATTTTTTCCTTTTCTGCATTATAGCATAGATTATTCTTCAGAACACTGATTTAATCCATATTTCGTGATAAAATACCCTCATAAGGAAAGCATTATGGATTACAGCTACATCTTCCGCTCGGCAAAAATTAAAATTGACTCTCTAAAAGACGCTGGATTTTCCATAGGCGAAAATTCTATTTATTCCATGCAGCAGCCTGTCTCAAATGGGGACTTGTCTGCAAAATTTATACTCTCCCCTGCCACCTTAAGCCTGACTGTCCAGATTTTTGATTCTGCCACAGGTGAAAAATATGCCCTCTTTGACATGCCCTCTGCACATGGAGCTTTTGTCGCATTCCTCAGGGAAGAAGTTCAGAATATTATAGAAGATATCCGTGCAAAATGTTTTGAATCGCAGGATTTGCATGATGATTATCTTGCCTTTATAAAAAATAAGTTTTCAGTTGAGCCTGATTTTCCATGGCC
>JAILEY010000028.1 GCA_024687165.1 Treponema sp. | reverse complement strand
GGATTGAATATGAGTATTCATTCTCTTTGACAAGAAGTGAAATTCTTACAGAAGAACTTTATTATTATCCAGGAAAAAGAAGAGCTAAAATCTTTACAAGAGATGAATCTAAAGGCCCTGATAAATCAGATATTTATAGTTTTGGTGAAGGTCAATTTGTAAAACCAATTGATGTTGCTCAAAGCACTGGAAAAAATACTTTGTTCATTAGTAGAGCAAGCCAAATGGACAGAGAGCTTGCAAAGAAAATTTACAACTATTTCAGAACTGAATTATTAATTGGTCTTCCGCAGCTTTCTGGAAAATATGCAGTTGAATTATTCAAGCAGAACAAAGATTTAATTCTTCAGGCATTAAAGATGGCAGATAGTGATATCACAGACATTAATGTCAAAATAGAAAGAACTCCATTATTCTCAGTTACACCTCAGGTAACAAGAAATGGCATCCCTGTTCCATCAAATACAGTGACTCAAGTTGCAGATGTAATCAACTTCTATACTACTCATAAAAGGAATCCCGATATCTCATTCCATCTTGAAGGAGAAGAATCCGCCGGAACAATTCAAATATTCAACCTTCTCTTAATTCTTCTTGATGTTTGCAAAAATGGAAAAACTCTTATTCTCGATGAGTTTGATGCCAGCCTGCACACTGAACTTGCACAGTTTATTCTTGATATGGTAAATGCATCTAAATCAGCTCAATTCCTTTTTACAAGTCATAATACAAATCTCCTGAACATAAAAAAGATGCGAAGGGATCAGATTCTGTTCACAAACAAAAAGGAAGATGGCTCTACAGAGGTTTATTCTCTTTTTGACTTCAAAGACTTTAGAGAAAACATGGATGCAGAAAAATGTTATTTACAGGGAAGGTTCGATGCCGTTCCTTACATCAATTCTTCTATCAGCATAATTAAAAATCTTCTGGGAGAATAAAAAAATGGGAAGAGAGAGAAAATCAAATCCTAGAAAAATGCGTCCTCAGTTTCTTGTTCTCTGTGAAGGAGAGACTGAAGAAGTATACATCAACTTTCTGAAACAACGATACAGACTTCCTATCAAAATTGTTTCTAAGATTATAGGAAGCAATATTTCTCCCCGTTTAATTAAGAAACATAAAGAAGAACTATCTGGAAATTCATCTGAAATCAAAACATTCCTAATGTATGATGGAGATGTTCCAGAAGTGCTGGATTCTCTAAAAAAATGTGATGGTATCATGTTGATTAGTAAACCGTGCATTGAAATCTGGTTTATTTCGCATTACAAGAAAGCTCCTGAAACAGAACTTGCCAGTGAGGCTTGTGTAAAACAATTATGTTCAATTGCTGGATGGGAACAGTATAAAAAGGCAGTGCTTACGATCAAACAGCAGGATTCGCTTTGGGATAATCGAATAACCGCTGTTACAAATATGCAGAATAAAACAGAAGTAAATAAAACTTACAGCACTATTTATCAGTTTATCAATATTCTTGAAGAAGAAAAGAAATAGTCGACTTAAGTTTTTTATACATATTAGCATTAAACTCATAATTTAAAACAAAAACCTTCACCACAATTTAATATGTAGTGAAGGCTATTAAGAAAAGCTATTTGAAATGATTATAGAAATTCAGAATACTTCTCCTTCGCTATCCCGAATTCCCTTTCCCCAAACAGCACAAGCGTAAGTTCATCAAAATCGTATCTGTGAAGCTTCATGGTTTCAACCGCAACTTTTATTGCTTCAAGCTTAGGATATCCGTAGACGCCTGCAGAAATCAGCGGAAAAGCAATTGTCTTAAGTCCGTTTTCTTTTGCAAGCTTCAGCGAATTTTCATAACATGATGTCAAAAGTTTTTCGGCTTCGTCTGGAGTATATTCATCATAAACCGGTCCAACTGTATGAATTACAAATCGCGCCGGCAACTTATAGCCCTTTGTGATTTTAGCTTCACCAGTTCTGCAGCCGTGAAGTGTACGACATTCAGAAAGTAACTCTGGACCCGCAGCATAATGAATTGCTCCATCAACGCCACCGCCACCAAGAAGAGAAGAATTAGCCGCATTAACGATTGCATCATAATTCAGCCTTGTAATGTCTCCCTTGATAATTTTGATTTTACCCATAATTCACCGCTAGTAATTTTCTTCGCTGATTTCAAAGTAGCTTTGTGGATGAGCACAAACAGGACAAACATCCGGGGCTTTTGTTCCCGTAACGATGTGTCCGCAGTTTCTGCATTCCCATACTTTCACAGAACTCTTTTCAAAAACTTCATTCATTTCAACGTTCTTGAGCAAAGCGCGGTATCTCTCTTCGTGGTGCTTTTCTATTGCAGCAACTCCGCGGAATTTTGCAGCGAGTTCAGGGAATCCTTCTTTTTCTGCAGTTTTTGCAAAATCTTCATACATGTCTGTCCATTCGTAATTTTCACCGTCTGCAGCTGCTGAAAGATTTTCTTTCGTATTTCCGATTCCACTCAATTCTTTGAACCACATTTTTGCGTGTTCTTTTTCATTGTCAGCTGTTTTCTGGAAGATTGCCGAAATCTGTTCAAATCCTTCTTTTTTTGCAACTGAAGCAAAATAAGTGTACTTGTTTCTTGCCTGGCTTTCTCCTGCAAAAGCTGCCTGCAAGTTTTTTTCTGTCTGTGTTCCTGAGTATTTGCTCATTTTTTACTCCTTATAAAAAAATTATTTGTCAGCCCAAAGCCCGTGAAGATTACAGTAAGCGTATGCTTTTACAACTTCATCGCCTTCTGTTAATGCAAACAAAGCTTTTGGTTCCTGAGCTGGTTTAAGTGCTTTTAATTGACTTCCATTTTTTGTTTCAAGTGCAATCCACTCAATAAAATGTTTTTCTTCCATCGGGTGAAGCACAGAGCCGACTGTAACAGTTACGAGATTTCCGTTTTTCTCTACAACCGGTACATGTTTTTCAACTGCAGCATCTGTTGTGTTTGCCTTAAGTTCAACCATTGCTTCACCGCAGCAGAATGTGTCACATGGAGAGCCCTTCATGATTGCTACAACCTTTCCACATTTTTTGCATTTGTAAAATTTTAAGTCCATAATTTTCCTCCATAATTTGTGTGTTTTGATACTTTAATTATAACACAGTTTTGCTATACTTAACTCGGGGTTTATAGGAATTAAATATGGAAACTGAAAGAATTATTCTTCGCAGATGGAATGAGAGTGATGCGGAAGATTTATTTGAATATGCGAAAGATGCAGATGTTGGTCCGATTGCAGGTTGGCCTCCACACAAAAATATTGAAGAAAGTCTGTTTGTTATAAAAAATGTTCTTAATGGAAAAGAAGCTTATGCAATCTGTTTGAAGAAAGATAAAAAAGCGATTGGTGCAATTGAACTTAAGCTGAATGGTCACACTGATTTAACAGAGAGTGATGATGAATGTGAAATGGGCTTCTGGCTTGGGAAACCGTTCTGGCGTAAGGGGATTATGAGCGAGGCTGTAAAAGAAATGCTTCGTCATGCTTTTGAAGATTGCAGTATGCAGAAAGTCTGGATCGCGTATTATGAAGGAAATGAAAAATCAAAACGATTGCAGGAAAAGTGCGGTTTTAAATTTCAGTGGAAATCAGAAGATGTTGATGTTCCTTTAATGCATGAAAAAAGAACTGGCTTCGTTAACGCAATGACTAAATCAGACTGGGAAAAATTGCGCTGAGTAAATGTTCTCTAAATTTAATTTTTGTTGCATTGAGGGCACAAGCCTGAAAAAATCAAATTGTAAGAATTAACTTTAAATCCGTCCTTTGACATTGCAGATGAAACTTTTTCGGCCTCAATACTTATTGACTGGGGGACGTCATACATTTTTCCGCATTTGCTGCAGCAGAAGTGAAAATGCTCATGCAGCTGGGAGTCATAATGGTCAGATCCATTCGGCACACTGATTTTTAAAATCTCTCCCTGTTCAGACAAATTTCCTAAATTTCTGTAAACAGTTCCGCGGCTTATGTGTGCGTCAATTTTGCGGGCCTGCTCATAAATTTCGTCCGCTGTCGGGTGAGTCAAATTGTCTTTCATTATTTCCAGAATGATTTTTTTCTGGTTGGAATTTCTAGTCTGCATTCTTTCATTATATATTATTGTTCATTTATATCTCAACCTTTTCAGCAGAATAAAAAAGCACAGCTCCGGGCAAAAACTCAAAACTGTGCTTTTATTAATCCGCCTTCTGCTTACATTGCAGAACAAGTTGCCCTACATTGCAGCGTGGCAGGTTCTTGCGATTACATCATCCTGCTGTTCTTTTGTGAGGTTGATGAATCTTACTGCATAACCAGAGACACGAACCGTAAAGTTTGCGTATTCTGGTTTTTCAGGATGAGCCTGGCAGTCCTTA
>JAILEY010000020.1 GCA_024687165.1 Treponema sp. | reverse complement strand
AGGATTTAATTGATTACATTGAATATTATAATAACAGACGGATCAAGTTAAAACTAAAAGGACTTAGCCCTGTTGAATACAGAACCAAGTCCTTTCGCTCCGTCAGTTAAAGTGTCCAATAATTGGGGTACACTTCATTTACTGAGAGCCTTTTTTATTCTGCTCAACACAACTAAAAGCCAATTTAAAATTTATAGCTACTATCAAAAAAAACTATAACTTTTCATAAAAAAGTTGTATTGGAATAAACTCTGAGAATTTTATATAACCTAGTTATTCGGTGGGTTGAACATTGCAAAAAACGCAACATAACTTGCCCGCTGAAAATAAATTATTAAGTAGCAGAAATGTATTTTATTCAGGAGTAAATACATCGATTCTGCTCTGGAGGTTATATGAAAAAGGTTATTACTAAAGTGTTGGGTCTGTCATTGATTCTTGCAGCCGGACTTTTCGCTTCTTGTTCTAAGAAAGGATCAGCATTGCGCATTGGCGTTTGTGCAGGTCCATACGGTGACATGGTTATTGATGCCATTCAGCCTGAACTTGAAAAGAAAGGTTATAAAGTTAAGATCATTGAATTTTCTGATTACGTTCAGCCAAACAATGCTCTTGCAGAAAAAGAAATCGATGTAAATGTTTTCCAGCATTCAACATATCTTAAAAAGTTTTCTGCAGATCATGGACTTAAGCTTTCATACCTGACAGAAATTCCAACTGCAGCAATGGGTATCTTCTCTGAAAAATACAAGACAATTGCTGACTTGCCAGTTGGAAGTGTTATTGCAATTCCAAATGATGATACAAACCTTAGCCGTGCTTTGCGTGTTCTTGCACAGACTGGAGCAATCGAACTTGATCCAAATATCGATGCAAGTAAAGCAGGCGTAAAAGATGTCGCTGTAAATCCAAAGAAGTTTACTTTCAAAGAAGTAAATGCTGAAATCCTTCCAAACGTACTGGATAGTGTTGGAGCAGCAATCATCAACGGAAACTACGCAATGAGCGCAGGTTTGAAATTGAGCGATGCAGTTTACAACGAACAGCTTCAGGCAGGTTACTTCAACGTAATTGCAGTTCGTACAGAAGATGTTGAAAAAGATTTTTCTAAAGAAATTACAAACATTGTTCACTCGGACAGCTTTAGAAAAGTTATTGAAGATCCAAAAGGTCAGTACGTTGCATTTGGTCGCCCTGTAGACTATCTGAAATAATAAAAAAAAGTATTATGTTTTGGCCGGTGGATTAGATTAAGTTCAACCGCCGGCCAATTTTTTTTACAGGGAAGTTACACCATTAATGCGAAGTCTATAAGGAGTACACAGATGATTGAATTCAAAAATTTAAGTGTAAGTTTTAAGGATGGAAAAAACTCTGTTCACGCAGTTAAGAACGTATCTTTTACAATCAATGAAAAAGATATTTTTGGAATTGCCGGCGGAAGTGGAGCAGGAAAAAGTACCCTTCTTAGAACTATAAATCAGCTTCAAAAAATTACAGATGGAAATGTTATCGTAAACGGTAAAGAAGTTAAAAATCTTAAGCACAAGGAACTTCATGATTTACGCCGTAACATCGGAATGATTTTCCAGCATTTTAATCTTGCAGAAAACAAAACAGTTTATGAAAACATTGCCTTCAGTCTTGAAGATGCAGGCTGGAAGAAAAATGAAATTGAAAAGCGTGTTGATGAACTTCTTGATTTCGTAAAAATTTCAGACAAGAAAAATGTTTACCCTGCAACACTTTCAGGTGGACAGAAACAGCGTGTTGCAATTGCACGAGCTCTTGCAAACAACACAAAGATTCTTTTGTGTGATGAGCCGACAAGTGCTCTCGATGCAGAAACAACAAATTCTGTTTTAAAACTTTTGCGTGAAGTAAATGAAAAACTTGGAGTTACAATCGTGATTATTACTCACGAGCTTGATGTAATCAAATCAATCTGTAACCGCGTAGCAGTTATGAGAAACGGTGAAGTTGTTGAGCTTGGAGATGTTTACGAAGTTTTCACAAATCCGCAGCATGAATTTACAAAAGAACTTTTGTCTCATGGACAGAATTTCAAATTGCCGGAAGAAGTTGTTGAAAACATTAAAGGCGATATTTACAAACTTATTTACAAAGGTGACGGAGCAACTGAAAGCATTTTGTCTGAAGTTACAGAATCAAACAAAGTTCATTTCAATATCCTTCATGGAAAAATTGAATACATCAGTTCAAAGCCGCTTGGAATTCTTTTTGTTAATTTTTCAGGCGAAGATGCAGCCGTTAAGAAAGTAATTTCAGAAATTGAAAAACGCATTTTCCGTCTTGAAAAATATGTTCATTAATTTCTGATTTTTTGGAGGACTTATGTTAGCAAATATTTTGAAAATTAAAAATGATATTCTTACATCACTTGAAGAAACTTTTTACATGGTAGCAGTTTCAGTTGTGATTGGAATTGTTATTGGAACAGTAATCGGCTTGATTCTTTATACAACAAGAAATCCACTTTTTATCCGCAACAAAATTGTAAACAGATTTGTAAGCGTGATTATTAACATCATTCAGTCAGTTCCATTTTTGATTCTGATGGTTTTACTTTTACCTCTTTCAAAAATAATTGTCGGAACTAAAATCGGATCTGATGCAGTTCTTGTTCCGCTCAGTCTTGCAGCAATCTGTTTCTTTGCACGACTTTCTGAAGCAAGTTTTTCTGATGTTCCAAAAGGAGTTATTGAAGCTTTCATTTCAACAGGAGCAAGCAAAATCAAAGTTATCTTTAAAATTTTGATTCCGGAAGCTCTTCCTTCAATCGTAAGAAACATTACCGTAACAACAGTTACAATTCTTGGATTTTCAGCAATGGCAGGAATTGTCGGTGGCGGTGGACTTGGAGATCTTGCATATCGCTACGGTTACCAGCGCTATCAGAGTGAAATCATGATTGTCTGTGTTTTAATTCTGATTGTCCTTG
The DNA here is from genome assembly GCA_024687165.1 of Treponema sp. Taxonomy (GTDB): domain Bacteria; phylum Spirochaetota; class Spirochaetia; order Treponematales; family Treponemataceae; genus Treponema_D. Next base: position 31,828 of record JAILEY010000020.1, on the reverse strand, counting down.
TTCAGGTAATTCAACTTCTTGGTGAATGGGGCGTAAAAAAAGTAACTAAAAAATAAGGAACAAAACATGACAGAGATTCTTTGGCATGGACGCGGTGGACAGGGAGCTTTTACGGCAGCTAAACTTCTGGGAGCAGCATATTCACTTTCAGAAGGTCAGTCTGCCCTCTCGTTCCCTTCTTTTGGTCCTGAAAGACGCGGTGCACCAATTCTTGCGTTTACAAAATTAGATTCAAAACAAATCGGCGACAGAAGTCAGATTAAAAAAGCAGACTACGTTATTTTTCTTGATGACACACTCTTTTCATCTTCTGCATTTAACGAAATCAAAGAAGGCGGAAAGATTTTAATCAACACAAAAAAAACAGCAGATGAACTTGGAGATACTTCTAAAATCATCGCATTCGACGCAGATTCAATCGCTCTTGAAATTTTAAAAATGCCTGTAACAAATACAGTCATGCTTGCCCTTCTTGCAAGGTTCAGCAAAATTATTTCAAAAGAGCAGCTTACAAAAGCAGTTGAAGAATATATGCCGGGAAAGATTGCTGCAAAAAATGTTGTGCTTGTTGATGAAGTTTTTAAAAGAGCCGGAGGTGCAGCATGAAGCCTTATTTAAAAAATGAAAATCCTGTTGACTTTGAAGCTGTACCAGAAGCAACAGTTTACGAAGCGGGATTTCTTGTTACAAAAAATTCAGGCTGGAGAAACATACGACCTGTAATCAACGCAGAAAAATGTAAAGGATGTCTTCAGTGTTATCTGTATTGTCCTGATGGTGTCATTTCAAAAGATGCATCTAACGGCAAAGTAAAAATTGATTATGATTTTTGTAAGGGCTGTGGAATCTGCGCAAAAATCTGCAAAGCCCAGGCAATTACAATCGAAGCAGAAAAATAAGAGGTTAAAAAAAATGGCACAAAAATTTCTTTCTGGTGATGAAGCCTTTGCATACGGAATTCGACTTGCACGTCCAGCTGTAATTTCTGCTTATCCAATTACACCGCAGACTGTAGTTGTTGAAAAGCTTTCAGAGTTTGTAGAAGACGGCTCTTTAAAAAGTGATTTTATACACGTTGAATCTGAACACTCCGCTCTTTCATGCGCAATGGGCGTTAGTGCTGCAGGAAGCCGTGCATTTACTGCAACAAGTTCTCAGGGGCTTTTATACATGGCAGAATGTCTTGTGTATGCAAGCGGCGGCCGTTTTCCAATCGTGATGATGAATGCAAACAGATCAACTGCATTGCCATGGAATATTTACGGAGACCAGCGTGATTCACTTGCACTTTTAGACAGCGGCTGGATTCAGTCATATGCCAAAGATGCACAGGAAGCTCTGGATTTTGCACTTCTCTCTTATTACATCGCAGAACACAAAAAAGTTCAGACACCGTTCATGGTAAATCTTGACGGCTTTGCTTTAACTCACACCTTTGAAAGTGTTGATGTTCCGTCGCAGGAGAAAGCAGATGAATTTCTTCCACCATTTGAAACTGAAAATAAATTTGATTTTGAAAAACCTGTAAACGTTGCATTTTCCGCAGGCCCTGATACAAACACTTATTTTAAATATAAAGAACACCGCGCAATGCTGAATGTTGCAGAAGTCGTAACAGAAGCAGAAGATCAATTTGAAAAAATTTTCGGACGTCACTACACAGGACTCACAGAAAATTACAAAACAGAAGATGCAGATTTTGTAATCATAACTCTTGGAACTATAAGCGGCCTTGTTCAGCAGGTTGTAGATAAACTTCGTGACAACGGAATTAAAGCAGGACTTTTAAGAATCCGTTACATGCGCCCTTTCCCGGAAAAAGAAATTGCTCAGTCTCTGAAAAATGTAAAAGCTACCGCAGTTCTTGAAAAAGATATTTCCTTTGGTGCAGAAGGAACAGTTTTTACAAATGTAAATTCTGCACTTAAAAAAGCTGAACTTAAAATTCCAACCGTAAATTACATCGGCGGTCTTGGTGGCAAAGATATCAGCTTTGAAGAAATTGAAAAAATCTTTAATGATTTAAAAAATAACAACATTGAAAAATCTGTAAACTTTCTTGGCATTCCACAGGAACAGCTTAACGGAGGTACAAAATGATTACTGCAAAAACTTTAAACGAAGAAGAATTTTTTTACGGACATAAAGCATGTGCAGGCTGCGGTGGAAGTCTTGCAGTAAGAATTGCACTCAAAGTACTTGGTGAAAAAGCTGTTGCCGTTTTACCTGCGGGCTGTATGAGTGCAGTCGGCTTCAATTATCCTCAGCTTTGTTTTTCTAACAATGCAATTATTTCAACCTTCGCGGGAACTGCCAGCATGATGACAGGAATTCTTACAGGACTTAAAGCTCGAGGAATTAACGATGCACAAGTTGTTGGATTTGCAGGCGACGGTGGAACTGCAGATATCGGACTTCAAGCTTTAAGTGGCACAATTGACCGCAATGATAACGTGCTCTACATCTGCTACGACAATGAAGCATACATGAACACAGGGATTCAAAAAAGTTCTTTAACTCCATTTGGGGCACGAACTACAACAACTCCAGCAGGTCATAATGTTCGCGGAAACCTCAGGCAGAAAAAAAATCTTTTTGAAATAATTGCAGCACATGACATTCCATATGCAGCTACAGCAAGCGTCGGTTACATTCAGGATTTTATAAATAAAGTTGAAAAAGCAAGTAAAATCCGCGGAACAAAATTCATCCATGTGATTGCTCCGTGTCCAACAGGCTGGGGAGTAAAAACAGATGAAACAATTGATGTTGCAAAAGAAATTGTAGACACAGGACTTCTTTATCTTGCTGAATATGAAAACGGAAAATTTCATATCACACACAAGCCGAAAGAATTCTCAGATGTTTCTGCATACATAAAGCGTCAGGCCCGATTCCGTCATCTTACTGATGAAGACATTGCATTGATTATTGAAGGTCGTGATGCCAAATGGAAAAAAATTCAGGAAGAGTGGAATTAACCTGCAGCATTCTGCACCCCGTTGACCTGTAAGATTATAAATGTTAGTTTGTGTGACAGACAAGTCAACGGAATAAAAAGGAATATAAATGATTCGAATATCTACACGCGGTCAGTACGCTCTTCTGATTATGACTGAACTTGCAGAACAGCCAGAAGACAAATTTATTTCTCTCAAACTTTTATCTCACCGTCATAATATTTCCGTAAAATATCTGGAGCAGATTTTAATTCAGCTCAGCAAATCAGGACTTGTAATGGGAGTTCGCGGAAACAACGGCGGCTACAAACTTATAAAACCAACTGAAGAATATACAGCAGGAGAAATCCTTCGTGCACTTGAAGGAGAAATTTCTTTAGCATCATACCAGGACAATAACGTTGTAAAAAATATCGGCGTAACAGAATTCTGGAAAGATTTTGAAAAAGTTATAAACGACTATGTAGATTCCGTAACACTCAAACAACTTGTAGAAAAAAACAAAGAAAGCAACAGCTGGATGTATTATATATAGATAAAAACTGTTGGTTTGTAAATTGCAGGTAAAAAAAATCGAAAACCTAATCAACCAGCATTTCTTTTATAACTCTTTTTACTTCTGAAACTTCCTTTTTTGTTATTTTTCCTAAATGTTTTACAAGCCGGATGCTATCCACTGTTCTTATCTGATCAAGAACTATCCAGCCTTTTTTTCCGTCAAACTTTACAGGAATTCTTGTTGGATATGCATGGGATTTTGTCGTCATCGGAGCGATTATAACCGTATCTATGTTATGGTTCATCTCGTCTGGAGAAATAACAAGGCATGGGCGCGTTTTCTTTATTTCGTATCCTACGGTCGGGTCAAGGTTCACAAGATAGACATTGTACTGATTTACTACCATTCCCATTCAAAGTCTCCCGACTCAGGAATTTCTTCCAGAACATCTTCTTTGTTTTCGTGCATTGAACAAAAGGCCTCTGCCCAGCCAGCACGGGGAACGTCTTTAACAGGGGTAAGAAGAATACCTTTTTCAGTAACTTCCATATCCATTTTGTCTTTTACCAAGAACTTATCCAGCACAAGCTTTGGAAAACGAATTCCACGGGAATTTCCGATTGGAACTACAGGTACTAACATAATTAGCCTCCTTGCAGTGTAATTATTATGTAATAACATCATCCTGTCAAGGAGCCTTCCTCGCTCTTGACCCGCTGCCCCTCAACCCAGATTTCCCCATACGGTGTATATTCAAGCCGCTGGTATTCGTCGCCTCGATAATCCGTAATCAGAGCAGCCGAGCCTAAGTGGTCTGAGTGGTAGTAGAATTGCTTGTAGTATTCTTCATATATGGTTCTTTCACCACCCGCAGCCAGCTTGGTTACAATCCGAGTCTCGCCCAGGTAGATGTTCTTGATGTTGTGCCAGCTTTTCCTGTCAACCGCCCTTGCGCGCTTCGCTAACGCTCATTGCTCCCTTCGGTCGCAACTAAAGTCGCTTCACGGCGGGGCAGGCTTGGTCTATGCCACCCGCTTTCTCTGTCTCCAATCGCAATTTATTACCACACGGATTTCGGCTCGATAATTTATTAACAAGCCGAAAAACAAGTGAGTCAAGTCCTTGAGCAAAGCGTGCCTTGACCACTTGTATTTGAAAAATCTAACAATTTTTCTTATTCAGGGATTGCGTCAGCAATTCCCAATCCGTGTGACTATTTTCAAAGAACTGTTTGCAATCTTCTTATTTTTAATAGAAGAAAGCTGTTGGTTTGTAAATCATGGTAAATGTTCAAAATAAAATGATATAATCAAAAAATAAAAATAACTGACGAAAACAAACAGGCATAGTATATTTTAACCGTGGAGAAGCTCCGCCCCTTAACTGGAGAATGTAAATGGCGGCTGTAACAGGTCGCCTTTTTCTTTGGAGAATTAAATGTCGTATAAGTTTGTGATTATCACGGATGAATATATAAATTATCTTAGAAAAACTGAACCGAATGTAATGTCGAACAAGGCCGAAACAAGGATTTATCACCGAAAATATCTTGGAATCATTGAAGAGCTTAACGGTTTCAAATATTTCATTCCGCTTTCATCTCCAAAACCAAAAGACTACTCAAAAAAATGGAAAGCCTAAATTTGATACTTTAATAAAGGTTTATATGAAAGATTCCAAAAGGCTTTATGAAACTTTGCGGTTCAATAACATGATTCCAGTTCCCGAATCAGAAATTGTAGCCTATGACTTGAACAAAGAAGGCCTTTGCTTGAAATGACACTTGATTTTTCAAAACTTGAAAAACTTTGCAACAATTTTAAGAAGAAATAACTAAGTTTTTTTAACATAAAAAACTCCCCATAGCTTCTGTAAAACTATAGGATTGTAATTTATTTGTCTATTCTGTTTTTTTCATTTTACTGAAAATTATCTAAGACTTTCTGAAAATAATATACAATATAACAATTTCTCCGACCAAAAACGCGATTAAAGAAATGATCATTATTGTCTTTATTTTCAGTTTTGCCATAACATAAAGTCTGAAACCTCCCAAAAATAGGAAAATAAGCCAAAAACAAGACATTTCTAGAAAACCTGGTAATTTACTTATAAAAGACATTTATTCCTCCAATGATTTTTTTATCGGTAATTCAGTTATTCGTTTATCGCAATCCTTGTAATAGAATAATAATTTTGAAGATTTTAATTTTCTCCACCTTCATTTTTCAAATTATACATTAAATCATACTTATTTTTAATCATTCATTCTGCTATAATCCATTCTCATGACACCGATTGAAAAATACTACAACAAGCACAAAGAAGATCACAGACTTACTACGCGCCACGGAATGGTTGAATATCTTGTTTCAATGAAATACATTCATGATTATCTTCCTTCCGAAAATAAATCTTCTTTTAAAATTGCGGATATCGGTGCAGGTACAGGCCGATACAGTGTTGCTCTTGCAAATGAAGGCTATGATGTTACTGCAGTTGAACTTGTAAAACATAATCTTGAAATTCTTGAAAGCAAACATGCAAAAGTAAAATGCTGGCCGGGAGATGCACGCAATCTTTCTTTTTTACCTGATGAAACTTTTGACCTTACGATTTTTTTCGGACCTCTTTATCACTTACATTCTGACAAAGACAGACTTCAGGCATACAACGAAGTAAAACGCATCACAAAAAAAGACGGCATAATTCTTACGGCTTACGTTTTAAATGACTACAGTGTAATCACCTATTGTTTCCGCGAAGAAAGAATCAATCCTATTTTTGAAACAGGCCACATCGATGATACATTTCATGTGCGGCCGTCAGAAGATGAGCTTTACGAATATGTCCGTCTTGAAGACATTGACCGCTTAAACAAAATGGCTGGCGTTGAAAGAATAAAAATTTTTTCACCGGATGGTCCTGCAGATTACATGAGGCGCGAACTAAACGCAATGAGCCAGGAAACATTCGACCGCTTTGTGCAATACCAGATGTGCAACGCAGAACGACCAGAACTTTTAGGTGCGGGAAGTCATCTCGTAGACATCGTAAAAAAATGCTAATTTAATTTTAAAATTCTTTGATTACGGCTTCCGCGGAATTTCAGCGAGACATCCTTTAGTTCCTGAATGAAGGGACCGTCAACAAGAACATTAATATTGTCCAGCATTTCCTGAGTATATTCAGTATGCTTTCTGCCGTCTTCAGGAAGAATGTCTTTATCGTAAACATATCCTGTGTAACACCAGATTGTTTTATCCGGCAATTCTTTTTTTACGCGTGAAAGAAATTTTGAAAGCACAGCCTGATTTTCCGGTTCAAAAGGTTCACCGCCAAGAACAGTCAGACCGCTTATAAAATCAAGGGAAAGAGCCGCAATCAATTCGTCTTCTGTTTCTTTTGTAAATTCTTTTCCATAGCAGAAGTCCCAGGTTGCTTTATTAAAACATCCAGGACAATTTACTCTGCAGCCGGAAACAAAGAGACTTACTCGAACTCCTTCTCCGTTAGCAATGTCAATTTTTTTGATTTCGCCGTAATTCATTATTTAAATTTTTGTCCCGATGAACTGTCCAACTTTTACTCTGTACTCTTCACCTGCAGAAGTCGCAGATAAAATTTCAGGCAAAAGCTGAATCTTCCCTTTTTCAAAAAGACAAACGATAGTTGAACCGTGAAGATCAAAATATCCTTTTTCTTCGCCTTTCTTAAATGATGCATTTGTATGATGATTTACAATTCCGCCTACACTAAAAGCACCGACTTCAATCTGAGCAACGTCTCCAAAATTTTCAGTCTTTAAAATTGCCCACGATCGTCTGTTCTTTGTAAACACTTTATATTTTTCCAGAGCAACCGGCTGAACGCTGTAAAGTTTTCCTTCGATGTAGTGATTTTCTCCAACCGTGCCGTTATCAATATAATTGTAGCGGTGATAATCTGTAGCACAAAGACGGAACACAAGGCAATCTCCGCCAACAAATTTTTTTGCAACTTCCGCATCCTGAAAAAAATCTTCAAGAGCATAATCAGCACCCTTAATATGGAAAGAAGAATTTTCTTCTATCTTATAAACACTCAAAAGACTATCACTTGGGCTGATTAAATGAGATGGTTCACTGTCAAAAGTGATTTCTTTTTTACGTGTAAAAAAATCATTGAACGATTTAAATTTCTGACCCTGCCATGGAGTCATATCGATGCCATTCAATCTGATAAATTTTTTAATATAGAATTTTGAAAAACCAGATCTAAGAAAACAACCAAGGAGAGCCGGAACTTTTATTGCAAGAATAAACGACAAAAGACCGCGCCCAAATTTCGATCCGTATAAAAATTTTACTGAAGAATCAATTGCCATAAATCAACACATTAACATTTTGCTGCAAAATAGAACAAAACGATTTCTACGATTCCAAGAATTACCATGAAAATCTTTCCACCCCAGCCCGGCTTGCAGAGTTTTACAGGTGTAATAAAAAGCATTCCCACAACACAAAGCATTATCGAACCGATAACTGCAGAAAGTTCAACCTTAAGAAATTTGCATACAATATAAACTGCAGGATAAATAAGGGCGATCATTGTAACAGGCATTCCAAGATACTGATGTCTTTCTTCTGTTGTCTGACCCTGACGTTCCATTTCATCACAGTTAAAAAATGAAAGACGGATTACTGCACACAAAAGATAAAGTCCGCAGACACAAACTGCCCATGGATATTTACAACTTGTATGATAAACCATCATTGCCGGGAAAAGTCCGTAACAGATAAGATCGCACATTGAATCAATCTGAATTCCAAAGTTCTTTTCAAACTCTGTTCTGTTCTTTTTTGTTGATGCAACTTTACCGTCAAACATATCCATCACTCCGGAAATCATAAGACAGATAAGTGCATAAACCGGATGCCCTGTAAAGCAGAAATGAATTCCTGCAAATGAAATTAAAAGAGCAGCGTATGTTAAAACAACAGTATAATTATAAATTCCAAGCATAATCCCTCTTATAGTTTTTAAACTATATTCAACCCCTCTGACTATTCTATAATATTTTAAGGTTTTTTTTTATAAAACACAATGGTCAACTAATTTTTGTATATAACATAGATAATTGTACATATTATGGTTTTTGCTTATAATCAAACGCATGGTACGTATCTATGTAGAAAGAAAGGCAGGCTTTCAGAACGAAGCTGCCAGAATTTTTTCAGAAATCACTGGGTTTCTTGGTGTGAAGGGTGTTACTGGTGTAAGATATTTTAACCGGTACGATATTGAAAATGTTTCAGACAGTGTTGCTAAAGTTGCAGCAACTAGAATTTTTTCTGAACCACAGAGCGATTTTGTAGTTCTTGAAAATCTTGAAATTCCTGTTGGAAGCACTGAAATCATCTGGGAATATCTTCCAGGTCAGTATGATCAGAGAGCAGACAGCGCTGAACAGTGTCTTTCAATTTTACGCGAAGGACTCAAGGGCGAAGTTGAAGTTTGCTCTGAAGCACCCCGTGTACGCTGTGCAAAAATCGTTCTTCTTGAAGGCTCTGTTTCTGCAGATGATGTTCTCAAAATTCAGAAGTACCTTGTTAATCCTGTAGACAGCCGCCTCACAGATTCAACAAAACCTAAGACTTTAAAAATGGAAAGCGCAGATCCTGCAGACATTCCTACAATCGCCGGATTCATTGGATTCGATGATACAAAGCTTGAAGCATACAGAAATGAACTTGGTCTTGCCATGGACTTTGCTGATATCAAATTCCTTCAGGACTATTTTAAATCAATCAACAGAGATCCTACTCTCACAGAAATCCGTGTACTTGATACTTACTGGTCTGACCACTGCCGCCACACAACATTCCTGACAGTACTGGACAAAATCAATATTGAAGAAGGTCCTTATTCTTCACTCTTCAATAAATCACTTGAAAATTACACAAGTATGCGCACTGACATGTACGCAGACAGAAAAGACAAACCTGTTACACTTATGGATATGGCTTGTCTTGCAGCAAAATATCTTCGCAAAAACAACAAGCTTGATGATATCGAAGTAAGTGCTGAAATCAACGCATGTTCAGTTTTCATTGATGTACATTATACTTCAGGAGAACCAACTGAACGCTGGCTTCTTCAGTTCAAAAATGAAACTCACAATCACCCTACAGAAATTGAACCATTTGGTGGAGCCGCAACTTGTCTCGGTGGTGCAATCCGCGATCCTCTTTCTGGACGTGCATGGGTTTATCAGTCTATGCGCATTACTGGTGCTGCAGATCCGACTGTTCCTCTTGAAAAAACTTTGAACGGAAAACTTCCACAGCTTAAAATTGTTCGTGAATCAGCACAGGGCTTCTCTTCTTACGGAAACCAGATTGGTCTTACTACAGGTCAGGTTGCAGAAATTTATCACCCTGGTTATGTTGCAAAACGCATGGAACTTGGTGCCGTAATTGCAGCTGCTCCTTGTGATCAGGTTATGCGCGAAGAACCGGAAGCAGGAGACCTTGTAATTCTTCTTGGTGGTGGTACAGGCCGCGACGGTATTGGTGGAGCAACAGGTTCTTCAAAAGTTCATACAACAAAATCAGTTAAAACTGCAGCCGCTGAAGTTCAGAAAGGAAATGCAGTTGAAGAAAGAAAGATTCAGAAGCTCTTCCGCAACAAGGAAGTTTGCCGCATGATCCGCCGCTGTAATGACTTTGGTGCCGGTGGTGTTTCAGTTGCAATCGGTGAACTTGCACCTGGTCTTGAAATCAATCTTGATAAAGTTCCAAAGAAGTATGATGGTCTTGATGGAACAGAACTCGCAATTTCAGAAAGCCAGGAACGAATGGCTTGTGTTGTTCGCAAGAGTGATGCAGAAAGATTCATCAAGCTTACAAACGACGAAAACCTCAACGCAGTAGTTGTTGCAGAAGTTACAAATACAGACAGACTCGTAATGAAGTGGCGCGGTAAAACAATCGTTGAACTTGACCGCTCATTCCTTGATGCAGCAGGTGCAGAACATCACGCAACTGCATTTATCCCAAGTCCTTCTGCTCCGGAAAAATCTCCTCTTGTAAGACCTCTTGCAGCTGTAGAAAAAGTTCTTGAATCAGAAGATTCTCTTAAAGATGCATGGCTTGAAAACATTAACGATCTTTCATGCTGTAGTCAGCGCGGGCTTGGAGAAAGATTCGACGGTTCAATCGGAAGCGGCTCTGTACTCTTCCCATACGGAGGAAAATATCAGGGAACTCCTGAAGCAGGTATGGCAGCAAAGATTCCTGTTGTTTCACCAAAAGAAACTTCAACAGTCAGCCTTATGACTTACGGATACGATCCGTTTGTTTCAGACTGGTCAGCATGGCACGGATCACAGACAGCAGTTCTTTCTTCACTTGCAAAAATTGTTTGTCTTGGTGGTAAACCTGAAGCATGCCGTTTAACATTCCAGGAATTCTTCGGGCGCTGTGTAAACGAAAAAGCATGGGGTGCTCCAGCAGCAGCTTTGCTTGGTTCAATCGATGCACAAAAATCAATGGGAACTCCATCAATCGGCGGAAAGGACTCAATGTCCGGAACTTTCGAAAACATCAACGTACCAAATACTCTTGTAAGTTTTGCAGTTGATGTAGAAGATGTTAAAAACGTAACAAGCGGTTCATTCAAAAAAGCAGGAAGCGGCGTTTACCTTGTTACAGTTCCTTATTCAGCACAGCTTGCTCCAGATTTTGAAACTTTCAAAAAGAACGCAAAAGTTTTGTATAAGCTTAATTCAGAAGGAAAAATCAGTGCAATGTATCCTGTTTGTGCCGGTGGTATTGCAGAAGCAGTTAGCAAAATGGCTCTCGGAAATAAAATCGGTATCAGCATTGATTCAGTTCCTCTTAGTGCAACAGCAGTTAATATTGGAAAAGATGCAGGTGTTGAAGATTTGTTCACTCCTCAGTACGGTTCAATCATTGTTGAAACAGATGAAGCTCTTGAAACAATTGCTGATTTTGCAGCCGGTACAGTATTTAAAATCGGTACTACTCAGGAAGAAAAAGCAGTTTCATTTGACGATGAGAAAATCGAACTTGATGAAATTGAAAACGCATGGGAGAAAAAACTTGAAAAAGTATTCCCTCCAGTCAGCGGTAAAAAAGAACAGCCTGCTCTTCCTTCATGGGCTCTTGATGAACATGAATCTCTTAAGGAAGCACGCAAAACTGTAACTGCATGCGGCCCGGTTGTATTTGATAAGTCAAAAGCAAAACCAAAAGTTATTCTTCCTGTATTCCCTGGAACTAACTGTGAAATGGATATGGCCCGTGCATTTAATCTTGCAGGTGCAGAAACAAAAATCGTTCTTCTTAAAAATAAACTTCCTGGTCAGCTTGAAGCTTCTATTAAAGAACTTGCAGATGCAGTAAGTGAAGCACAGATTCTTGCTCTTTCAGGCGGATTCTCAGCAGGTGATGAACCAGACGGATCTGCAAAATTCATTGCAAATGTTCTTAGAAACGGACGCATTGAAGAACAGGTTATGAATCTTCTTAAAAACAAAGACGGACTTGTACTCGGTATCTGTAACGGATTCCAGGCTCTTGTTAAAACAGGTCTTGCAATGTACGGTGAATTCCGCGACATGACTGGGGATATGCCTACACTTACTTACAACACAAACGGACGCCATATAAGCCGAATTGTAAGAACAAGAATGGTAAGCGCTAAAAGTCCATGGGCTTTAGACAAATCAGTTCTTGATCCAAAAACACACATGATTGCAATCAGTCATGGTGAAGGCCGATTTGTAGTTGATCCAAAAACTGCAGAAGAACTCTTTAAGAATGGTCAGGTATTTACACAGTATGTTGATGAAAACGGAGTTCCTTCAATTTCAGAACCAGACAATCCAAACGGTTCACTCTTTGCAATTGAAGGTATCACAAGCCCGGACGGACGTGTACTCGGAAAGATGGGACACAATGAACGTTCAATCGGCATGAACAGCGACGGATCTTCTGATGATCTCTTCAAGAATATTCCTGGAGACAAAGCACAGAACATCTTTGCCGCAGGTGTAAGATACTTCAAATAACAGTTCTGTTAAGTAACAAAAAACCCGGTGCTTAATGTGAAGCATCGGGTTTTTTATTTAGCTCTACAATCAAATTTTTCTAAAAAACCAATAAAATTGGCTTCCAGTCGCGTTGAGCAGTCCAAAACCGATGCTGTACAGCATCTATATACTGTTTGTTGCAAAGTAACTATTTATTATGTCGCTTTCGCGACTGCAACAAACAGAATATTTTCGTCCTGCTCAACACTCCTTCGCGCCAATTTTATTAATCTATAATAATTTGAAATTAAGATAAATATAAAATCATCTAAAAACTAGAAATTTGACCTTATATTTTTTTTAAGTATAATCTTCATAGGTATTAACTTAGCTCAATAATTTAACATAAGGAAAAAGTAATGAACCACAACATGATTCTTTCAGCATCAGGATGGAGAAAAGTTTTTGCAGAAACATTAAACGAAGAAGACACTACTCCTCATATTGGAGAAGACAACAAAATTCTTTGTGCATTAATCGCGCAGACATTTGCAGAATACATTAAAAATAAAACAGGCAAAGAAAATCCGGAAGTTGTTGTTGCACGTGACACACGCCCTACCGGAAAAGAAATTTCAGAAATCATTCTGTACTCACTTGCTTCATGCGGAATAAAAAATATTTTCATAGATATTGCATCAGCTCCGGAAATCATGGCTTTTGCAAGAAACTTTGACGGCTTTTTGTACATCAGTGCAAGCCACAATCCTGTCGGACACAACGGAATTAAATTCGGCTTGAGTGACGGCGGTGTTGTACCTGGAGAAGAAGCTGCAATTCTAAAAAAATCTTTTGAAGAAAAATGCATAGCTGAAAATGCTGCACTTAATGCAAAAGAACTTATTCTTGGAACATCGCAAAAAGAATATGAAGCAATTTTAAAATCAGTGAAAAAAAATAAAAAAGCTTCTCTTAAAGCTTACACATCATTCATCAAAGAAGTAATCACTTCAAAAAAAGAAACTTCACAACAAAAGAAAATTTTAAACTTTTTGAAAAAATCATCAAAAGGGAAAATTGCAGTTGTATGCGACATGAATGGAAGTGCACGCTGCGTATCAATCGATAAAAAATTTATTCCGTCAAACAAAATTACTCTCTATTCATTCAACGATGCTGCGGGAGATATTAAACATGCAATTATTCCGGAACCCGAAAATCTCGTACACTGCTCTGCATACATGGAAAAACTTCAGAAAGACGGAATTAAAAATGCAATCCTCGGTTACATGCCGGACTGCGACGGTGACAGAGGAAATATCGTTTTCTGGAATGAAGAAAAAAATAAAGCAGAAATTCTGATGGCTCAGGAAGTATTTGCTTTATGTGTTCTCAGTGAGCTTACCTTCGAACACTGGAAAAATGGAGAAGACACAGATATTAAAAAACTCGCAGTTGCCGTTAACTGTCCAACCTCAATGCGCATAGATGAAATCTGCAGAAGCCTTAAAGCTGATCTTTTCCGAGCAGAAGTTGGTGAAGCAAACGTTGTAAATCTTGCACGCGAAAAAAGAAAGGAAGGCTATAATGTAAGAATTTTCGGTGAAGGAAGCAACGGAGGAAACATCACATACCCGAGTGCAGTCCGTGATCCTCTCGCATCAATTTTTGCGCTCGTAAAACTTTTAAGCATCCGCGACACAAAAAAACAGAAAGGACTCTTTCATATCTGGTGCTCAATGTCAGGCCAGGAAAATCTTTACAAGGAAAATTTTACACTCAAAGACATAATAAGAACTTTACCAGCTTATGTTACGACTGGTGTAAGTGAAAGCCGTGCAATCCTGAAAGTAAAAGCCGAAGATAAAGGTCTTTTAAAAGAAAAATTTAAATCAATCTTTGAAAAATCTTTTGAAGAAAAAAGAAGCGATCTCAAGAACAAATATGGAATCGACTGCTACAAGTGCATTACAACAAACGGAACTAAAGAAATTCAAAACGCTGAAAACTGGAATAACGGAAACGGCGGATTGAAAATAAAATTTTTCAGCGAGACTGATGATCCCCTTGCTTTCATCTGGATGCGTCCAAGCGGAACTGAACCTGTCTTCAGGGTAATGTGTGATGTAAAGGGCACAAACTCAAATGAAGAGCATGAGCTCCTGTCTTGGCTCACACAGATGATTGAACATGCTGATTCTTAAAAAATTACGGCAGATATTTTGGATCAATATGCTTTAAAGATTCAAACATATGCTGCTTTATTTTTGAATCTCCATCAGTTAATACTTCAAGTTTTTTTCTGGCTGTCTTACGCTCACTATTTTCCTGATAATTGCAGGTACATGTGAAACCAAGATAGCCCATTTTTTCCCCATGCTCGATTATTACATTTTCCGGAGCATAACACAAAGGTCTTATAACAGTAACAGGATAATTATCAAAAGCAAGTGAAGGCGGCATTGTTGTAAGCGTACATTTTTTTGTCATATTCATAATAAGCGTTTCAAGAAAATCATCCAGATGATGACCGAGTGCAATTTTATTAAATCCGTTATCCATTGCGTAATGCAGAAGTTCTTTTCTACGCTGAGTTGAACACCAGTAACAGTTCATTTTTCTGCCGGGCTTAAGACGACCGATTACATCAACATTCATAATTTCAAAATCTACATTCCACTCTTTAAATAAATCAATAACCATCTGAGGAAATGGAGGAGCAAAATCACTCTGTATTGCAAGCGCCTTAAATTCAAAATCTGCATCTGCTCTTTTTTTCCGCTGAACTAAATATTCAATGAGAGCAGTTGAATCTTTTCCGCCTGAAGCTCCGACAAGAATTCTGTCACCTTTTTCAATCAATTTATAATCAAAAATCGCTTTATCAATAATACTGTATAAAAATGTCCGCATGTGCATCATTATATTTCATTTAAAAAAATAATTGAACAACAATATTTTTTTTTGTTATACTATTCTAACCGTACGTCATTGTACAGTTTTAACAGGAGAAAAATTAATGACAAACGCTGAAATTCTTGAAGCTGCAAACAAATATATTGCAGAAGAAAAAGACGCTGACTTCCGCAAAGAAGTTGAAAATCTCGTTGCAAAGAAAGACTGGAAGGAACTTGAAGACCGTTTCTACACAACACTTGAATTCGGAACAGGTGGACTTCGTGGTGTAATGGGTGGCGGAACAAACCGCATGAACACACTTGAAATCAATAAGGCAACACAGGGACTTGCAAATTATGTTATCAAAGCTTTTCCTGCAAAAGCAAAGAAAGGTCAGATCAAGGCAGTTGTTGCTTATGACAGCCGTAAAAACTCTGACAAGTTCGCAGAAGCTACAGCACGCATTTTCGCAGCAAATGGAATTACAGCTTACCTTTTCAAATCACTCCGCCCTACTCCAGAGCTTTCATTTGCAATCCGCAAGCTCAAGGCACAGACTGGTGTTGTTGTAACAGCTTCACACAATCCTCCTCAGTACAACGGATACAAAGCATACTGGGATGATGGTGCACAGGTTATTGAACCGCATGATGTTGGAATCATCAAAGAAGTAAATGCTGTAGAAGAAATCAAATCAATGAGCAAGGCAGCTGCAGTTAAAGCTAGAAAGCTCATCGTAATCGATAAAGAAATTGATGAACCTTACTGGGCAATGATTAAGAAGGAACTCTTCCGCCCGGCTCTTATCAAAAAAGAAGCAAAGAATGTTAAGGTTGTTTACACACCACTCCACGGAACAGGCGCAATGCATGTTGAAAAAGTTCTTGGTGATCTTGGCCTTAAAGTAATAACAGTTCCAGAACAGAAGAAACCGGATGGAGCATTCCCAACAGTAGAAAAACCAAATCCAGAAGAAGCACCAGCTCTTAAGATGGCTGTTGAACTTGCAAAGAAAGAAAAGGCAGATGTTGTAATGGCAACAGACCCTGATGCAGACCGATTTGGTACAGCATTCCCTGATGAAAACGGAAACTATGTTCTTGTTTCAGGAAACCAGATGGGTGCCCTTCTTTGTGAATACGTTCTTCTTTCACGCGCAGAAAAAAACAAGATGCCTGAAAATCCTGCATGTATCCGCTCAATCGTTACTTCACCGTTCGTTGATGCAATCTGTAAGAAGTACAAGGTTAAGCTTATTGAATGTCTTACAGGATTCAAGTGGATCGCAGCAATCGAAGCAGCATTTGAAAAAGACAAGAGCTACAATTATGTTTTCGGTCTTGAAGAAAGCTACGGTTACAAGGTTGAAAAATCAGTAATGGACAAGGACGGTGTTTCAGCCGCAGCAATGTGTGCAGAAATGACACTTTACTGGAGAAGTCAGGGCGTTTCCCTCCTCCAGCACCTTGATGACATGTACAAAAAATACGGTTACTTTGAAGACAGAGCAATCAGCAAGTATTTCCCAGGAATTGAAGGACCAAAGATTATGGGCGGAATCATGACAAAGCTCCGCACAGGAGGACTTAAAACTCTCGGTGGAAAGAAAGTTCTTAAAATCCGCGACATTGGTGAACAGGTTGAATTCGATCCTGCAAAGAAGGATAAAAAGAAGAAGCTTAAGTTCCCTAAGAGCAACGTACTTCAGTTCTTCCTTGACGGCGGTACAATCGTAAGTGCACGTCCTTCAGGAACAGAACCAAAGATTAAGTTCTACATCAACAGCTGCACCCCAGTTAAAGGCGGAAAGGCTGAAGAGCTTGCAAAGGCAAAAGCAGAAGCAGGTAAACTTTGTGATGCAATAGCAAAAGAAATTACAAAGATTCTTGATTCAGCAAAATAATAACTGAATAAAGTCCCGGAGGGAAACCTTCGGGCTTTTTTTTACTACCCCCAAAAGGAATACATATGAAAAAAGTAATTACAATTTTATCTTTTCTTCTGATATTTTCTGCATTTTGTTTTGCGGAAAAGAAAATCTATGTAAAAACAAAAAGTGCTGACCTTATGAAAAAAGCTACGACACTCAGCACAACAGTAACAAAAGTTTCATATGGTGCAGAACTCATTGTGCTTGAAACAGACGGTGAGTGGAACTTCGTACAGCTTTCAGGAAAACCAGACATCAAAGGTTGGATTAAAGACAGCAGAACAACAACAAGAAAACTTACTGCAAGAACTTCTGCAAACGCAAAAGAAATCGCACTTTCAGGACGCGGATTCAATGAAGAAGTTGAAAACCTTTATTCAAATTCTGAAAACGGAAATTACAAGGCAGTAGATGAAATTGAATCAGTTCAAACAGACAAAGAAAATCTGAAGAAATTCATAAAAGACGGAAATCTTAATGGAGGTGACAAATAATGAAAATCAATCTCACAAAATCCATTATCATTTTATCAGCTGCTTCTGCATTGTTTATATATTCATCCTGCGAATCTTTAGGTGACGTAACAAAAGTTTCTGCAAAAGTTTTTAATGCAGCTGGAGTAATAAGCGACAGTACAGCAAACGCAATAGACAACACAGTTGATGCAATTGATACAGCAAAAACTTCATTTTCACTTGAAGAAGAATATTACATCGGACGAGGTGTAGCTGCATCAATTCTACAAAAATATAGCATCTACAAAAACAAAGATGCTTCAACTTACGTAAGCAATATCATGGAAACGCTGATTCTGAATTCTGCTTCACGTGAAATGTTCAACGGCTATCATCTTGCAATTCTTGATACAGATGAAATAAATGCCTTTGCAACAAGCGGAGGACATATTCTTGTTACAAGAGGACTGCTGAAAAGAGTTGAATCGGAAGAACAGATTGCGGCAGTAATTTCACACGAACTTGCACACATTCAAAAAAATCATTCAATAGAATCGATTTCAAATGACCGCAAGAAAAATGCATGGAAGGCTCTTGGTGCCGCCGCCGTACTTACAACCGCAGACATTGTTCAAAACTCAAATGACAAAAATTCAAAAACAAAAGTTTCTGATAATCTTGCACAGCTTGGTGAATTATATTCTTCAATTGTTGGAGACAGCGTTGACACACTCATCAACAAAGGTTACTCAAAGAAATTTGAATATGAAGCCGATGAAGAAGCATTAAGCATAATGAGCAGTTCCGGCTATGATGTATATGCGATGGAAGAAATGCTTACGATGCTTGAAAAGAATGCACCGGATAAAAAATCAGGCTTTGCAAAAACTCATCCTTCATCTAAAGACAGAAAAGAAAAATTAAAAGGAAAGTATAAAAAATTCACTGACAAAAAAACAGACAGTGAATCACGCATCAAAAGATTTGAAAAAATCAAAGCATCATTTTAAAGGTTAAAACATGAAAAGAAAATTCAGCAGATTTATTCCATTGTTAGTATGCAGTACAGTTTTTTTATTCATCCTGATTCTCACAAAATCCGGAGCATTCACACAGCTTGAATACAATTCATACGACTCAAGAATAAAATTTTCTGCTGATTTTTCAAAAACAAGCGATGACATAATAATCATCATGGTTGACCAGTACAGCATAACAGGCGCAAATGAAAACTACGGCTGGAACTGGCCATGGCCTCGTGAAGCATACGGCGAAATACTTGAGTTTCTTGATAAGGGAAAAGCAAAAAGCTGCACCTACGATATTCTGTTTCCGGAAACTTCAATTTATGGAGATGAGGATGATGAAGCTTTTGCAGAAAAATTAAAAAATGCAAAAAACACAAAAACTTATCTTGCACAATTTTGGGATGCAGAAGACACAGTTACAAAACCACTTCCAGTACTTGCAGAAAGTGCATCTGATCTTTCAAACACAACAAGCGTAAAAGATTCAGACGGAATAATCCGCCGAACAAGAATCAAAGATAATTTTAACGGAGAAGATCTTATTTTCATGGGATTCACTCCGGTAAAAGATAAATTAGAAAAATCTCCTGTTAAAGGTGCAGTTTATGATTCAGAAAAACAGACTCAAACCGTAAAGCTTAATTTCAAAAAAGACATTGATTTATACGCACACTACAGCGCCTTTGATATTCTTGAAAGCTCAAGGATGATTAAAGAAGGCGAAGATGATCCATACTTTTATCCTGAAGATTTTGAAAACGCACATGTTTTTGTAATTTATTATGCACCTGGACTTTTTGATATCTGTTCAACTCCAGTCAGCAAAGTTTATCCTGGAGCCGGAGTTTCAATAACAGCTTTGGACAATTATCTGAACAATGATTTTATAAAAGATGTTCCGCAGATTTTAAATATTCTGATTATTGCAGCTGCATGTATTCTTGGAACAACAGCCTCATGGTTTTCAGGAAAAAGGAAAAAAACAATTTTCATCGTACTCTCATATTCAATATTTTTCCTGCTTGGAATTGGATTAATAATTTTTTCCGCATACTCAATATTCTTAAAAGGATTTGATATGTGGTTCATACCTGTTCTTGCAGGCTTCATTCTTTCGTTTCTTGTCATGACATCAACAGATTATTTTAATGAAGGAAAGCAGAAGAGATTTATCAAAAGTGCATTCAGCCAGTACTTAAGTCCAAATGTTATCAATCAGCTTATTGCAAATCCTGATAAACTGAAACTTGGTGGAGAAAAAAAGAACATCACAATTTTCTTTTCTGATGTACAAAGTTTTACGACCTTAAGCGAAGGACTTACTCCGGAAAAACTCACGGACCTTTTGAACTTTTATTTAAGTGAAATGTCTTCAATCATTCTTGAAACAGGCGGAACAATCGACAAATATGAAGGGGATGCAATCATTGCCTTCTGGAACGCACCGGCTGATATAAAGGATCACGGAAAGCATGCACTTGAAGCTGCAATAAAATGTCAGGAAAAACTCTCACAGCTTGAAGAATCATTCATTGCAAAAGTCGGAAGACCTATGTGGACTCGCATCGGAATTAACACAGGAAACGCAGTTGTAGGAAACATGGGAAGCCAGAACAGATTTGACTACACAATGTTTGGAGACAGCGTAAACTTAGCTTCACGACTTGAAGGCTTAAACAAGCAGTTTGGAACTTATCTTATGTGCAGTGAATCAACAATGAAACACGCAATTGATTCAGGATGTGATTTAAAATTCAGGGAACTGGGGCGTGTTCAGGTTGTAGGGAAAAAACAGGCCGTAAGAGTTTTTGAACCAATGACAAAAGAAAAGTTTGAAGCAGATAAAATCATGCTTGAAAAATTTAATGAAGCCCTGGAATTATTCTATAAAGGCGATTTGAAAAAAGCAGCTGAATTATTTGAAGAAAATTCTTCGGACGCACCAAGCAGAAAATATGCAGAAAAAATTCATAAAATCCTTAATGAAAATAAAAACTACTTAGACCAATGGAACGGCGTCTGGATTGCAGGAGAAAAATAAATCCTATGGTAAAGCTGTTCAGTGACTTTAAACACATTGCAAGAGAATTCTATTCGGGTAAAACTTTCGTTGCTTTTGACACAGAAACAACAGGTCTTCACCCGAATGAAGAACACGTAATAGAAATTGGTGCAATAAAATTTAATTGCGAAGGATTGATTGGAGAACCGTTCAACATTCTTATAAAGCCGCCAGTTCCTGTTTCAAAATTCATAACAGACTTAACTCACATCACAAATGAAATGCTGGAAAATTGTCCTTCCATGACACAGGTACTTCCAGAATTCATGAATTACATTGGAACAGGAAATACATACCTCATCGGACACAATGTTCCTTTTGACATTCAGTTTATAGATGCTGAGCTTACAAGGGCTTCTCTACCCGCAATAAAAAATCTAGCATTCGATACACTTCAACTCGCACGCTGGGCATATCCTGAATTTTCATATCTTCCCGAAAAAGGTCAGTACAAATTACAGAGCCTCGCAGCAAGATTTAAAATCAATGTAGAAGCAGCTCACAGGGCATGCGATGATGCACGTGTATGCAAGGAACTTTTTCATCAGATAATTAAAGATACACTCAGCAGACAAAAAGATTATGAAATCAGCAATGAAAAATCTATTTTTCTATTGGACGCAATTTACTGATTTTTTCAAATTAGTGCATTTATTGTAAAATTATTCAATATCAAATAAAATAATCATCATGTCTGAAAAATCAATTCCATTAAATCAAACACTTAAAGAAAACAAGATGGGCACAATGCCTGTAATACCACTGCTTTTAAACATGTCAGCACCAATAATGCTTTCAATGTTCGTACTTGCCTGCTACAACCTCGTAGACAGTTATTTTGTATCAAAGCTCAAGGAAGAGGCTCTTTCTGCAATGGGACTTGCCTTTCCTGTACAGGGGCTTACAATCGCCTTTGGAATCGGAACTGCTATCGGTGTAAATGCACTTCTTGCAATGAAGCTTGGTGCAAAGGATTTTGAAAGCGTAAACAAAGTAGCAATGAACGGATTTTTTCTTGCTTTCTGCACTTCGATTTTTTTCTGCATTCTCTGTGCAATCGGGCTTGATGCTTACATAAAATCACAGACATACGATCCACTGATTATCAAAATGACAAAAGAATATCTTACGGTTATTCTTTATGCGTCACTTCCGCATTTCGTTGGAGTAATGTCTGACAGAATTCTGCAGGCAACAGGTTTAACTTTCTATACTATGGTTACTCAGCTTGTCGGAGCCATTACAAACATCATTCTTGATCCGCTTTTTATTTTTGGATACGGTCCGTTCCCGAAGCTTGGAATCATGGGTGCTGCAATTGCAACAGTAATCGGGCAGTTAAACGCATCGATTGTTTCTATAGCACTCAACATAAAAAAGAACAAGGAAATCCATTTTGCATTCCGCGGCTTCAGACCAAACGGCGCATACATCTGGCAGATTTACAAAATCGCAATTCCATCAATTTTAATGCAGTCAGTAAATTCGCTTACAACTTATGGAATGAACAGAGTTTTAAAAACTTTCGAAAAAATTGCAGATACAGCGATTGCAGTTTACGGTTTGTATTTTAAACTCAACAGTATATTCTTCATGCCTTTCTTCGGACTTACAACAGGAATGGTTCCAATCGTTTCCTACAACTTCGGCGCAAAAAATAAAAAGAGAATTATCGCAACAATCCGTTCTACTCTTATGATTGCAGTCGGTTTAATGAGCATAGGAATTATAATTTTTGAATTATTCCCGGAAAATCTTTTGAGAATGTTTGAAGCAAAAGAAAATATGATGAATATAGGTACAGTATGTTTAAGACTGATTGCACCAAGCTTCCTTGGAGCCTCAATTGCAATTACCTTCAGTTCCGTATTCCAGGCAATGGGAAGAGCCGTATACAGCATGAATGTTTCAATAATCAGACAGATCGCAGTTCTTCTTCCGTCTGCATATTTACTTTCAAGAACAGGAAACATAAACAACGTATGGTTCTGCTTCCTGATTGCTGAAGTATTTGCAATTTCATGTTCTTTATATTACATGTCAAGATTAAACAGAAAATATTTAAAACCGATGGAAGATTAAATTAAAATTGGCTCCCAGTCGTCTTGAGTAAAACGAAAACGTGCTATATAGCACTAAATACTGTTTGTTGTAAAGTAACTATTTACTTTATAAATTCTGTAAAAAATACAATTCTTTGAGGCATTTTACAATCTACATAAAATAAATTTAGAGAAATTAAATAAATAAAAATCAGCCGCGGGGAGCCTTTGCTGGATCTATAGGAACTGACTTCTGGAATACCATCAGGCAGATCTGATTTGTTCCTTTGATGCTGTCTGTTCCTGCAGTTCCGATCAAATCACCAAAAACAAGATACTGGCCTTTTGTAACTTTAATTGAACCAAGTCCGGAATAAACATAGATGTGACCTGTTTTTGACTGAACAAAAACAACCTGACCATAGCCGCGGTAATTTCCAACATACATTACAGTTCCCGCGCGAATGGCAGTTACATTTTCATTTTTTTCTGCAGTCAGCTGAACGCCGCTAACCTTGCCTTTCATGTAAGTAACTTCAGGCTTTTTAACAGGCCATGTAAGAGCAGAATCCCCTTTCTTCGATGAATAATTTCTAGGATCATTTGAATTTAAATCCGGAAGTTTTGCATTATCTGTATCAACAATTGTAACAGGAATTTTTAACTTCTGACCAACCTTAAGATCATTTGAACTTCCAAGATTATTCAACGACTTTAATTCATTTACAGAAATACCATTGATCTTTGCGATTCTGTAAAATGTATCGCCTTTCTGAACCGTGTAAGTATCAAACTTTCTGACAGATGAAGAATTTCCATTTTTTGAAGGAATCGTAAGCTTCTGTCCAACCTTAAGCACATGGCTTGTTGTAATTCCGTTTGCATTACAAAGCTCATCAACAGTAATTCCGTACTTCTTGCTTATTGAATAATAAGTTTCTTTTGCAGCAACAACATGAACCTCTGCATAAACTGAAACAATCGAAATTAAAAAAATTAACAAAAGAGAAAAAATATATTTTACATCGTTATCTTTAAAGACTTTCATACCTTTTGAATATCGGCACAAAAGTCAGTATACTTGAAGAAAAGACAATTTATTGAGGAAAAAAAATGAATGAAGAATTTATCCAGCTGCGTGATTTTATAAATGAAAATGTTGAACTTGCAATCGATCTTGAAAAAACAATAACCTGTATTCCTGCCCTTGCTCCGGAAAACAACGGCGACGGTGAATATGAAAAATGCCTTGCACTTGAAAAATGGCTTACATCAAACGGAATAAAAAATCTTGAGCATTTTGACGCACCGGATGAAAGAGTTTCTGCAAAAAAAAGGCCGAATCTTGTTGCAACAATTCCGGGAGCAAAAGATGATTATAACGTATGGGTTTGCGCACATCTTGATGTAGTTCCAACAGGAGAAATTTCTTCATGGAAAACAGACCCGTGGAAAGCAACAGAAATTGACGGAAAAATTTACGGCCGCGGAGTTGAAGACAATCAGCAGGGATTATGCAGCGGTGTACTTGCAGCACTTTCGTTTGTAAAGCAGCACATAATTCCTGAGCATACAATCAAGCTTCTTTTTATGGCTGATGAGGAAGTCGGTTCAAAATACGGAATGAATTTTCTTTTAAAAGAACACAAAGAACTTTTTGGAAAAGAAGACAGAATCTTAATTCCAGATGGTGGAGATTCTAAAGGCGAGACAATAGAAATTGCTGAAAAAAACATCGCGTGGTTTAAATTTCACACAACAGGAAAACAGTGCCACGGAAGCCGCCCGGATCAGGGAAGAAATGCGTTTCTTGCAGCAAGTGACCTTGCACTTAGAATTCACGACATGGAAAATGTCTTTAATAAAAAGGATGATCTTTTTGAACCGAACTATTCAACATTCCAGCCTACAATGAAAACAAAGAATGTTGACGGAGTAAACATTATCCCGGGCGATGATATTTTCTGTGCAGACTGCAGAATTCTTCCATGCTACACGCTTGATGAAGTAAGAGAAGAATTGCAAAAAAGAATTTCAGAAGTTGAAACAAAATACGATGTAAAAATTGAAGTGAGCGAACTTCAGGCAGAACAGAGCGTTGCGACAGATGTAAATGCACCTGTTGTTAAGGAATTGAAAAAAGCACTCAAAGAAGTTCACAACATCGACGCAAGATGCATAGGTATTGGCGGCGGAACAGTTGCAGCAGGATTAAGAAATCTTGGATACAATGCCGTTGTATGGTCAACAATGGACGAGCTTGCTCATCAGCCTAATGAATATGCAATTGTAAAAAACATCGCGCTTGATGCCATGACAATTGCATATATGTGCATTCTGTAAAAATTAAACTTATACAACTCAGTCTAAAATCGTAATTTCAACACGGCGGTTTTTTGCTTTATTTCTTTCATTATTGTTTGGAGCTACAGGCTGAGTTGCACCAAACCCTTTTGTAAACACATTCTTGCTGTCGCGAACTCCAAGGTTTATAAGATAATCTGCAACTGCGGCAGCTCTCTCTTCACTTAAAATCTGCCTCATATTTTCCGTTCCTGCAAGAGCTGTATGTCCCGTAACAAGAATATCATTATTCGGCCACTTGTTAAGAATCTGCGCAATCTTGTCTAGTTTACGCTTTTCACTTTCAAGAAGAATCGAACTGTCAGCTTCAAACTGAATGTTTTCAATCGAAATAACAAGACCTTTTTCACTCTGCTTAACAACAACATTTTCAAGGCCAAGATCCTTAACCTGCTTTGTAACTGATTTTAAATTATCCTTTGTATTAACAGTTTCAAATTCAGTAACTTCCGCATGAGCCTTTCCTGTAAACTCAAAAAGATTTCCTTTCGATGTTGTAATAAGAATTCTAAAATCTTCTTTATAATGATCTATACAGCCCCTCTCCGGATCCCAGTAAATTGTTTCATTACTAAAGCCCTGAGTAACTTCAGGAACTTCTGAAAAATATGCAGCATCAGCAACCTGAGGACTTTCCATGTTCATTGTATATTTTGCACTGATAATCAAAAATCCGCTTTCACTATCCCGGCCAAGAAATTTATATTCACAAATAAAAGGAACAATAAAAGGCTTTTCAATTCCAAATCCCGCACGAAGATCATGAGCTTCATGTCCTTTATAAGTCCAGGTTTCTCCGACCTCAACTTCTTTATCCGGGAACACAGGAACATCACGCACAACAGGCATAAAATACTGATCACCAATTGTATAGACACCAAGCTTACTGCGGGTGAAAATACTTTTGTAATCTTCTCCATACTGAAAAATATTTTTAGATCTTGCTAAAACAGAATTTTCTGAAGTCATAAAAGTTGCTTCATGAACTCCGCTGCCGTCTTTTTTTACATCAGTAATTTTTGAAGAAACTCTGTTGAGGATTACTGCATGATGACTTTTCTGCCTGTTAACATAAACATCTTCTTCTACAGTAGAAATGATTTTATATGTGTCCCCCTTCTTGAATTTAAATTCAAATTTAAAAGGCTGATCTGCAAAACATAAAGAAACAATCGATAAAAAAATACAGGATAAAATTTTTCTTTTCATATTATAAATAATAAATTTTCTATAAAAAAGTTTCAATTTAAAAACGATTCAAAGACGAAATCAATCATTTGAAATTCCACTGATTATAAAATACACTTTACACATGAACACAAAAACAATTTTGATTTTAGCAGCAACTGCAATTATCTCATTCATTCTTGGAAAATTAATTCAAAAACTCAAGGACAACAAGCTTATAAAAAAAGAAAGAGCCGATGCAGTAAAAAGAAGCCGTGCCGTAATCGGAGGACAGTTCACGGAACAGATAGCACCCTTTCTGCCTGCTTTTCCATGCAACGCTGGAGACGCAAGATTTATCGGAAAACCTGTGGATTTTATTGCATTCCCGGGAAGTGCAGAAGGAAAATCAATAGAAGAAATTTTATTGATTGAAGTTAAGACCGGGGATAGCAGATTGAGCGAAAGAGAAAAGCAGATTAAAGCTGCGGTTGAAAACGGAAATGTAAAATACGTTGTATACAGAATATAAAAAAGTCCCCCTTTTAATGGAGGACTTAAGTTTATTATTCCCAGCCGAAAGTTGCAGGCGGCTTGTTTGTACAGTCAAGATAAAGACTGTCTACAAAATCCAGAGCTGCAATCTGCTTTACGATATTATCAAGAAGTTCAAGCGGAAGCCAGGCAAATCTTGCAGTCATTACGTCTTCTGAGCAAACCGGGCGCAAAACAAAACTTGCATGACCCTCTTTTGAAGCATACGGCAAATCGATTGTAAGATGCTGGAAAATTTTTGAATACCAGTTGTTCTTGTGAAGTTCAGTCAAAACTATATTATCTACTTCACGAAGCTGATCAAGTCTTTCTTTTGTACAGTAGCCTTTCATAAGCTTAAGGTCGCTGTCTTTAACTCCAGGCTTCTGATAAAGTTTAAGTACAGTTCTGTTTAAATATTTTGAACTGTTTGTAATTGTACTTGAAGTGCGTTCAACTTTTTCATGGATTTTTGGAATGTGGAAGAATCCGTTTTCATCCTGAGCAAAAGCAAGACATGCAGGGAATCTGTAAGTTCTAAAATCTCCCTGAACACCAACCGATTTAACCGGCAAAACAGATTTCACCATACTTGCAGTACATTCAGCACAAAATTCTGTAATCTTAATTGAATTAAATTCTTCCTGAGCTTTTTTAAGTTCGTCCGTATCAGATTCAGAAAGCTCCCCTTCACTACAAAGAACGTTGATACTCAAGCCAGGACCCGGGAACGGATGACGCATTACAAGTTCATCTTCAAGCCCCAGCTTTTTTCCCATCGCACGAACTTCATCCTTATAAAGATCCTTGAGAGGCTCAATAATCAATCCTTTTTCAATAAGCTTTTGAATTCCTTCAACACGATTATGATGAGTCTTGATTACGTTAGAATTTTTTGTTCCGCCCGATTCAATAATATCAGGATAAAGAGTTCCCTGAGCAAGCATATAAAGATCTTCATCAAGTTTCTGCTCTTTTACAAATGCATCGCGGACTGTAATAAAATTTTCACCAACAGCCTTACGCTTTTTCTGCGGATCAGTAAGTCCCGCAACTGCATTCAGGAAGCTTTCAGAGGCATCCTTTACAATAAAATTATTAAAGCCGTGAGCACGATATGCTTTATCAACATTTGAACTTTCATTTTTTCTCATGAAGCCATTATCAATATGAAGACCAAGAACACGATCCTGACCGAGAGCTTTATTGAGCAATGCAAATGCAACTGTAGAATCAACTCCGCCGGAAAGGAACAGAAGAACATTTTTATCTTTTGCTTCAGTTTTAATGCTTTCAAGAATATGACTTAAAACTGCATCTTCATCCCAGTTGATTTCCATCCCGCAGAATTTTGCAAAGTTTTCAAAAATTTTATTTCCGCAAGGAGTATCTTTTACTTCACAATGACACTGAAGAGAAAATCTTTTTTTAGCAAGATTTTGTGTAGCAGCATAAGGACAGTCTTTTGTTGAACCAACGACTTCAAATCCTTCACCAATTTCTAAAACTCCATCCTGATGACTCATCCATACCTGCTGAGTCGGTTCAATACCTTCGAACAAAGGAGATTTTACTTCAGGATTCAAATTAAGTGTGGCAAAACCAAATTCACCAACTTCAGCCTTTCCAACTTTTCCGTTGTAACCAAGCTGAACAATATAATGGCCGTAACAAAGACCTAAAATCGGAACATCAAGCTCCAGAATTTTTTCGTTAAACTCAGGAACCTTTTCATCATAAACAGAAGATGGTCCGCCTGAAAAAACAATTCCTTTTGCATTTTTGAAAACATCAAGTTCTGCAGAAGGCAGCGCGATTTCTGTATAATAGCCCATAGCACGAAATCTTTTTGCAATCAGGTGTGCATACTGGCTTCCAAAATCCAATACAACAATTTTCGAACGTTCCATAGGCACATTATAAAGAAAATCATATAGTTATTCAAATTTTATTTCTTTATATTTCTTCCATTTTAAGGTATAATTATTTTACCTATTGCATAAAAACTTTAAGTTTATTAAAGTTAATTAAATAATATTAAAGTTCGACATATAAAAGTGCCGACGAGTGAGGTTTTATATGGCAAAAGACATCGATTGGGGTAATTTACCATTCGGCTACATGGAAACAAACAAAAGTTTCGTAGCAAACTGGAAAGATGGAAAATGGGATGAAGGAACCCTTACTTCTGATCACACAATCACAATGAGCGAATGTGCATGTGTTCTTCAGTACGCACAGACATGTTTTGAAGGTCTCAAGGCTTACACAACTGCAGATGGAAAAGTAGTTACATTCCGTCCTGACCTTAACGCAGACCGCATGGCAGACAGCTGTACACGTCTTGAAATGCCTGTGTTCCCAAAAGAACGCTTTGTTCAGGCTTGTATCGATGTAGTTAAAGCAAACCTTGACTATGTTCCTCCATATGGAAGCGGTGCAACACTCTACCTCCGTCCATTTATGTTCGGATCAAATGCTGTTATCGGTGTAAAACCTGCAACAGAATTCCAGTTCCGCATTCTTGTTACTCCTGTAGGACCATATTTTAAAGGCGGTGTAAAACCAATCAAAGTTCGTATTTCTGACCGAGACCGTGCTGCTCCTCATGGAACAGGTGATATCAAGGCTGGTTTAAACTATGCAATGTCTTTGTACAATATTGTTGATGCTCATAACTGCGGATATGCAGAAAACATGTACACAGATCCTGCAACACACACATACATTGAAGAGACTGGTGGAGCAAACATTCTCTTTGTAGATAAAAAAGGAACTTTAATTACACCAAAATCAAATTCAATTCTTCCTTCAATCACACGCCGTTCTTTGATTACTGTAGCAAAGGATATTCTCGGAATGAAAGTTGAAGAACGCAAAGTTAACAAAAAGGAACTCAAGAAGTTTGTTGAATGTGGTCTTTGTGGAACAGCAGCTGTAATTTCTCCAATCGGACAGATCGATGATCACGGCAAGTCAATTATGCTCCCAAGCGGAATGTCTGAAATCGGTCCTGTAATGAAGAAGCTCCGTGAAACTTTGACAGGCATCCAGATGGGAACTGTAAAAGGACCTGAAGGCTGGGTTGTTGAAATTAAATAAAAACAATTAAAAATTAAACAATAAAACTTCCGGATTAAGATTGATTTTTCAGGTCTGCCGGAAGTTTTTTTTTGTTTCATCTGGATGAAACACTCTGTTCCATACGGATGAAACACTTTGTTTCATACGGAGAAACACTTTGTTTCATACGGAGAAACACTCTGTTTCTTACTGAGAAACATCCTGATTTGATTAATTTTAATGCCCAATGGCAACAGATCTTCAAGCCAGTCTTCACGGCTTTCGACTTCAGCCTGATTTTTAACCGGAAGAAAAATGGGAGCAGGAAACGCTCGCAAACAACTTCATCTTTTACAAGGTGATGCGCACTCATCAGGATGCATGCAAACACCTTCTTGAAATGCTACTCGGAATCACGATTGAATCGATGGAAATGAAATCTGAAGAGACCATTGCCCTGGATTATGAATCCAAAGGAATCCGCTTATGTTTACGGAGAGGACGGCCAGCGTACAAACAAATATACGCAGAGTTCAGAGACATTGTACTTTAATAAAATGTGGACTCATCACACAGACAGCGGTAATAATGTCTATGGCGGGCAGACATCTAAGAATATTTATCTTGGAGAAACTCGTATTGTTACAAAACTGAATTCAGGCAGTGAACCAAAGTATCAGGAAGAATATTACAAACAGTATTATTACCATTCTGATCACCTCGGTTCTGCAAGCCTCATAAGCGATTATAAAGGCGAAGAGTACCAGCGCATAGAATATACGCCATACGGTGAAATTTGGGTTGAAAAAACAGATCCAAACGCAAATTTGAACTTTTTACCATATAAGTTTACGGCAAAAGAGATGGACGAGGAAACCGGTTTGTATTATTATGGAGCTAGATACTTAGATCCACGGTATTCCATGTGGATTTCTACAGACCCGGCTCTTGGGGAATACATTCCAAAAGCACCAGTTAACGAGGAGGCAAAACGCTATAACCAGAATCTGCCAGGCATGGGGGGTGTGTTTAATCACATCAATGGCAATTTGTTTGCCTACGCTGCAAACAACCCGCTGCGCTATATAGACCCTGATGGAAGAGAGAATTTTCTTAGCAACCTTTATAGATTGTATGAATTCTTTTTTGGCACTGACAGTGCTGATTATGTTTATAAAAATGATAAATCCTTAAAACTTATGTGTACAGCTGAAGCTGCATCTAAAGGTGATCATTATTCACAGTCAATATTAAAATATGCATTTCATGAAGTTAGCAGAGAAACTTTGAAAGAAATAAGTGAAAAATCTGGGAATCTGTCTCTTGTCTTTTTATCAGTTGGCTGTCCGCAAGAAGCGGCTGCTTTTGGTTGGATTTCAGTAGGAGCAGATATTTTGCTTGCGGCTGATGATTTTGTTACAACATTAAAAAATACAAATGGTGACTATTTATATGCTCTAAAGAAACTTGCAATAGATAGTAAACCAATTATTGCAGGTTTAATTTTTTCGGGAAGCTCAAAAGCTATTGCTAATGGAGTTGTAAAATCAATAAATATTACGATTGGTTCTACAGGGCGTTATTATGAGATTGGACATAGGGGAGCAATAAAATCAGAAGAAGCTTTAATAAAGATTTTAGCAAAAGATATTTCATCTGGATATTTTGGACAAGAAATTATACCTAGCGCTCCTGCTATTATTGATGAAGCTGTAAAAGTTTATAGAAAATTAAATAGAGCAGAAAATGAAAATTAAGTATCACATTTGCTTTTTAATATTAAACATAA
>JAILEY010000070.1 GCA_024687165.1 Treponema sp. | reverse complement strand
AAAGTAGTGGAGTCGGGGATTTTTTTGTGCTTGTTCGTGAAAAGGTCTAAGGGCAACGACGCTTTGCTCAGTGACCTACGGACCTTTGCTCTTAGAGCAACGGAGCAAAGTCCTTAGACCTACAGAGCTTTGCTCTTAGAGTATCAGACTAAAGTCCTTAGACTAACAGAGCTTTGCCCTTAGAGTAACGGTGCAAAGTCCTTAGACCTGCAGAGTTTTGCCCTTAGAGTATCAGAGTAAAGTCCTTAGACTTACGCAACTTTGCTCATAGATTAACGCAATTTTTTTCTTAGACTCTCAGTTTTCTCAATGCCTCAGGTGATAAAATCCCGTATGTTGCCGTCGGAAATGGTGCAGAAAAAGTTTGAATTATTTCTATTGCTGCAAGTTGTTTTTCTATTTATGTATATCAGGAATTGAATGTGTTGAATGGATAAGAAATAAAGTAACATGAAAATTCTTAATAATTTTTTTTGAAGTCACTGATTTTAAGAAAAAATTTTCTTACTCACAATGATGTTGATTTAGTTTATTTAATTGTAACTAATGTTTTTAAAAATAAATTTCAACTTTTTTATTTTGTTAAATCTTTAAGTAATTCTAAAAGATATTCTGATTGTCTAGGAGAGAGTTTGCGGCAATAGGTAGTTAAATCTTGGATATTTTTGGTATTAAACTCTTCTTCTTTAAAAAAGTCAGATGGTGAAATAGAAAGATACTCGCAGATATTCAAAAATGAAGATATTGATGTTGAAGTTTTTCCTGTTTCAATTTTATTGATATAGCTTTCATTTTGTCCTAAAGACAGACTCATTTCTCTAGCGGAAACTTTTCTTTCATTTCTTAAAAAACGTAATCTGTCTCTGAAAAATTTTTCCGTTATCATATCATTTCTCCGCTTTTGATATGACATGATATGCTATATTTATCTTGATTTATTGCATAATATGCTTTAATATAAAGTAATATATAGTTTTTGAGGTCTTATTAATGAATGGATGTGGATTTTAAAGCTATAAAAAAATTATCAAACAATAGAGGGATTTTATGAAAAAAAATTTTTATTTAATGTTAGTACTTTCTGTATTTTTTATTGGATGTGGTTCAACCCCAAATGTAGGATATGTTCCAAATCGAGTTGAAAAAAACATGTTTATGCCTGATGGTGTTAAAGCTGATGTATTTTTTTCTCAGAAATGGTCAGGAGAACTTGGGGATTATGCGAATAATAGATCTCAATGGCAAGGGAAATCTTCTGTATTAGTAAAGGCAAAAACAGAGGCTGAATATGGTTATGGAACGGTATGGCATAATGAAGATGAAAATGAAAGCATCAAGGCAATTTGCGATATTATGAAAGAATCAGGATTTAAATATGGTGTTGCTTATGTGAATTATGGAAATAGAATTCGCAGAAATGTCTTTACTTATAAGAAAGGAAAAATTCGTAACAGTTTTATGGATTTTTTTGATGAAACTGACGAATTTTATATTGAGAATAAATGGTAAGTAAAGATAAGAAGAGAATGATGAGTAAGAAAAGCTAGTCTGATGAAGGAAATAGAATTTGTTATGAAATATGTCATAAATTAAAGAGGATTTTTTTATGATTGAAAAGAATATTGTTGAAAATGCTGTAAAACTTAAGAATCAAGATGAAACAGAACGACTTGAAATGAAAAAACAAAGTATTGATGCTCAATTCTCATCGGCAGATGTAAAAAATAAAGATTTGATTCGTGAAGAGCAAAATAGAATTTCAGATGAAATTAATGAAAGCACGGAAAAAGAAAAAAATGAACTGTAAGAGATTTTTGATTTTATTCATGTCAACTCTATTTTTCACCGTACCAACTTTTGCAGATTCCTTCACAGATGCGATTCAGGATCTTGCTTACAGAACGGCTTGTATTGGTAAATATAATATGAAAGAAGCAGGATATACAGGCGCAGCAAAAAACTATTATACAGAAGAATTGATTGATTCTAGGTTAGCTAAAGAATCTGGAAATATGACACGAACTTCAACTTTTTTTGGAGTTTGTTTCGATTATGCTCAGTTTGCATTTATTGATATTCAGCAGTACAAAAGCCGGTATAATAAACATGGAATGTATGAAAGTCAATTTTGGCTTGCAGTAGTTCATGACAATCCTAATCAAATTGAACTCATGAGCATAGGAACAAAAAATGATTATTCAAGAGTGCAAAATGGTGTATATATAAAAACTTATGATACAAGTCTACGAAATGTAAAAACTCACAATGGAGCAACAAATCATGCTTGGCTTTGGATTGAACGAGCTGATGGTGTCTGGTTTTGGATTGACCCCACATGGACTGATACAGAAGGGTATGTTTTTTATGGGTATGTAAAAAATGGTCAGGAAATTCAGTGTAAACCAGATAAAAAATATTGTAAGATTTACCCGAGTTATTTGAATAATCTTCCGTCTCCTCCTCCAATGGGAAGCAGAATTGCTCCTAGCAAAACTGCGAATTCTACGAACCGTCAGGAAACAATCAATGATGCCGGTACAGATTGGTTAGGTAAAATAATAGAAAAAACATTTAATGATGTTGATTATAGCTACATGAGCCATGATTGGGTTGCTTTTATGATATCTGCAGATGTTCCATTTAATTCCTTAACTGAAAAAGATGTTGATTTAAATAAATTAGGTTTAGCTTTAGAATTTCCTATACTTATGGACTCAGGTATTGGTACAGGTATAGTTGGATTTGAATATCTTCATAATCTTGAATGTAAGAACAATATACATGCTTTTCTTGTAGAATTAGATTTTGCTAGAAGATTATTTAGCAATATCGCATGGTTTTTAGGTGGAGGTATTGGTTTAAGATTTGATTTTGCATCTGAAGGTTGGGTCCAAGAAGATTGGAAAACCAGTTGGATTGGATTAAAAGCAAATACAGGGTTTATAGTAAATTTTTCTTCTCTGTTTACTAAAATAGAAGTTTCTTATAATAATGTTTATGGGTTTTCAGTTGGAGTAGGGATAGGACTAGGGATTCAAAATCGATGATTAATGGTCTAATTTATATTCTCAAGTGCTTCGACCCATTTCTGCATCAGGATTCCGAATGCAACGCCAACGTTCAAAGAAGCTTTTAATCCTGTCATGGGAATTGTGACGCGACCATAAGTTGCTCTTGCTAATGCTTCAGGGCTTACTCCAAGTTCTTCAGATCCGATTATTACAATCCCTTCTTTTGGAAATTCAAATTCTTCAATTGGTGTTCCGCCGGTTTCTAAAACGAATACGGGCTTATCTTCTGGAAGTTCATTTAAAGAGCATCTTGTGTAACCCAAAGTTTCAATGCAGCCCATTCCGCTTCTGATTGCTTTACTTTGCTGAGGGTCTGTACATTGCGGCGAAATATAAACGCTTTCACAACCCATTGCTTCTGCAGTTCTAAAAATCGATCCTACATTAAACGGTGAGCGGATATCTTCTGCATAAACACTTACGCCTTTAAAGAATTTTCTTTTTTCTGTGCTGAGTTTTTCCTGTGAGTGCGGCGCTATAACAAGATCCCATTCAGCAGGGAATGTTCCTATTAAAGCTAAAAGCGCATTTCTTGCCGTATTGCAGAGCCTTCTTTCATCAAACTGATTTTCATCGGCTTCCAGAAGAGCGCGAATTTCTTTTGCTGCACTTTCATCAAGCTTTGGATCCTGGAGTACGATTTTTGCGACAGTCTTTGTGTATTCTGCGCGAGACATTTTTGCAAAATTGTACTGAGTGCCTTTTTCTGCAATGCCTGCAATATCACGTTCAAGTTCACCGAATGTGAGCGCAAGTTTTCTGCGTTTCTGTCCCGGTTCAAGCTGAAAGAGTTTTTCTGGATCAATCATTTTTAGTATGCTTTCTTTACAATTTCAAAAAGATCATCAGTTGTCATGCTGCGTGGAAGACTGTTGATAAGCTCAAGTTCTCCTGCATCTTCTACTGCGAGTGAAAGTTCTTCAATAGAAAGTGAAAGATCTTTAAGACGAGCCGGAATATTTACCTTTGCGATTTTCTGCCTAACGTATTCTGCGAGACTTGCAATTGCATCTTCTGTAGTTGCATCTTCAGGGCAGGCTCTAAGCAGTTTTGAAAGAACGGAAAGCTTTTCTGCGCGGAAAGTTCCAGCGTCTTCAATAATATATGGAAGAAGAATTGCTGTAATTAAAAATCTTGAAACTCTGTAGCGTGAACAGATTGTGTTTGCGATGAGAGTTGCAGCTCCAAATGATGATGTTGCGGCACCAAGAGAAGCCATACATCCACCTTGAGTTAAAAGAACTTCCTGTGGAGTTGTGATTGAAAGCGTTGGTGAGCCGTCCATTGCGTATCCGAGAAGTTGAACTGCTTTTTCAAGAATCATGTCGCTGAAGAAAGTTGCCTTCTGACTTAAATATCCTTCAATTGCAAAACAGAGAGATTCAAGAGCCATACAGTCCGATTGTTTTTCTGTAAGTTCAACCTGAAGATTCGGGTCCCAGAGAATGAGTTTGCAGACACCATTCTGAGTTTTAATCAGCTTGAGTTTTGTAGAGCGTGCATCAGTAACAGGAGCTCTGTCTGTAAAAATAAAGCTGTCTCTGTTTGTTGATGGAAGACAGATTAACGGAAGTGGTGTGTGTACTGGAGCTTCCCCGTCAAGATAATCAAAAATATGCTTTGATTCATAAAAAAGTGCACACAATGCTTTTGCAATTCCAAGTGTTCTTCCGCCGCCAACTGCAATTACACCATGGATTTTTGCATCCTGTGCAAGTTTAAGGGCAGCCGTTAAAGTTTCAGAGTTTGCTGTATTCGGAACATCATCGTAAATAAAAAAATCAACTTTTCTGTCTGTAAGTGACTGAATGACTTTTTCTGCAGTTCCATTTTCTTTAAGAATCGGGTCAAGGAAAAGCATGAACTTGTTCCCATATTCCAGTGCGTACTGTCCAAGTCTGCTTGTTGTATATGAACCAAGGATGATATTTGGTTGAATCTTAAAAACGAAATCTGCCATTTTCTGCTCCTGTTTATGGGCGACTAATCTTGTCCTTCAGTATAATGAATAACAGTTTTTTTGCATACGAAAAAAAAAAGAGCGGAAAAAACTCCGCCCTAATTTATCCCCTGCGTTTTTTTACGGAATTAAAGACCGTAAGCGCTTAAAATTCGGTCAGCTGTTGCTGCGATTGTTGCTTCATTCAGGTAATTTGGATCCTGAATCTTGAGCTTAATCTTTTCAACGAGATCTGCACGAACATCTGGTGTTTCATCTGCTACTTTATTCAAGTAGAGAGTTTCAGCCATTGCTTTGGCTTCATCAGACACGCTGATTTCGTCAGAAGTAGTCTGAGAACTAGCTACGTTATTTGAGCGTTTTGTACTCTGTAGTTGGTTAAGAGCCTGAACTCCTGAAATCTTATCTATCATCATATCTTGCCTCGCTTATATTATCGGAAGAATCCTCAGAAAGTTTAGCATTTTTATTACCAGAAATAAAAACTGCAAATTCCCCGAGAATCTTGCTTCGTGAGCTGTAATTCTCCAGAACTTCTTTTGAAGTTCCCTCTGTGATTTCTTCGTGAAGTTTAGTAAGTTCACGACCTACAACGACACGCCTTTCGCAATCAATATCGGCAATATCCTGCAATAACTTTACTATTCTGAAGGGACTTTCATACAAAATTATGGCATCACCTGTTGCCAGAAGCTCCCTCAGCCTGCTACGTCTTCTGCCTGGTTTTGGAGACAGAAATCCTTCAAAAATAAGTGTCTTTCCACCTGCACCTGCTACACTTGCCAACGCTGCAAATGCACTTGCACCTGGAATTGGAACTACATTGTGACCTGCTTTTCTTGCAAGACCGGCTAGTATTGCTCCAGGATCACTGATTCCTGGAGTTCCCGCATCGCTTGCATAAGCAACTTTCTGTCCTTCGTCTAAAAGCTTGATAATCTTTTCTGACGCAAACTGTTCATTCTGGGATCTGCAGCTTATAAGGGGCTTTTTAATCTCAAAGTGATTGAGAAGCTGCAGTGTATGACGGGTATCTTCCGCTGCAACAACGTCAACGCTTTTGAGGGTTTCAATCGCCCTGAAAGTCATATCTCCCAGATTTCCAATAGGAGTCGCAACAATGTATAGTTCTGACACAGTACTTATAGTATACAAGTGGAATGTAAAATTGGCAAGACATCGAAAAAAAAGATTAAAAAGTGACAATCGCTAAATTCACAAAAAAAAAGACCGATAATGTATTGAAATAAGAGGTAATTTTTCAGGGGATTAAAATGACTAAAAAAGAAAGAATTGCAGCAACATTGACTGGAGTATTTTTATATTTTCTTGCTGCTTTATTTTCTATTTCTATAATGGCGAGTGTTTTTTTCAGGGAATCAGCAGGGTCTTCGTTAATTGGATCGATTGGTTCTATTTTAACTGGTGCATACGGATTTTGTTCTATTCTGATTCCGGCATTTTTTATTCTTGCGGGATCATTCTGTTTAAGTGCAAAGTGGTCGCTTCAAAGAGCATACATTCTTCTTATCAGCATAATTCCATTTTTTACACTTGTATTTGCAGAAAATAACAGCCGCTCAATTTATGAAAATGATACAAGCCCGATTGCTTTTGCAAAGATTTTTGTTCTTGTAATAATTTCAATTCTTCTCGTTGTAATTGAATATCTTGCTGCAGTTCTGATTGCAACAAAAGTTCATGAAGGAATCGAATTTAATCTTAAGAAAACTGTAAATTCCATGATTAAAAAAGTGCTGAATCACGGAAAGAAAAATACAGATGAAACTGAAATTGCTGTAGATGTTAATGAAGACGGTGAAGAATTTATAGCAGAAGATGCAGAGGTTGATGAAGAGGAAGCTGAAAAAGCCGAATTTGAAAAAATTGTACAGGAAGTTCCAAAGAGGCCAAGAATTGAAGGCAAGTGGACTGTAGATAAAACTGTAGAAAATATAAAAGAAGAAAAAATCGATTTTGAATCTGCCGGTGAATTTGAGGAAGCAAAAGTTTCAAGTCTTGAAGAAATGGCAGATGAATCTGATGATGAAGAAGATATAATTGCTCAGTTTGAAAATGAAAATAAAGAATCTTTTGAAGAAGAAAATGAAATGAATTCCGTTGCGGATGAAATGGAATATGACATTCAGTTTGATGATCCTGATTTGGAAAGCAATAATGAAGAAACAGCTTCTGATGATTTTTCAATGTCTTTTGAAGATGAAACTGAATATAAGGCCGCTCCAGAAGATGAAGAAGTTCCTGAAGAAGAATTTGTAGAACCTGATTTTGAAATTGAAGAACCTCAGGAATCAGGAGCAGATATAGATTTAGAAGAAGATTCTAGTGAAGAAGAAAATAATTCGGAAGAAATAAAAGAGACGATACTTCCTGCTGCAGAATACGGCGCAAATCATGAAGATTTAAAAGACGTTTTCAGCCGCATGGACGCAGAAGCAAGAGCTGATGTTTTTCACAATGAAATTCGCGAAGATGTTGCAGAAGAACT
Organism: Treponema sp.; assembly: GCA_024687165.1. GTDB lineage: Bacteria > Spirochaetota > Spirochaetia > Treponematales > Treponemataceae > Treponema_D. The sequence continues at coordinate 22,075 of JAILEY010000070.1, read as the reverse complement.
TGCTGAAGAAGAGGCTGATTCAGGAAATGATGTTGTTCCGGGGCAGACTGCAGTTGTAACAGAAAACGGTGTCACAAAACCTATTGCACTTCCTCCAAAAAAGAAGCATAAGATTGGTCCATATAAAATTGATACTGATCTTCTTACCGCATACGACGAAAATCAGTATTGGATAATTGATGAAGAAACAAAACAGGCATCATTAAATCTTCAGGAAACGCTCAAGGAATTCAGTATTCAGGCTGATATCATTGGAATCCGCAAAGGACCGGTTGTAACTATGTTTGAAATTCTTCCGGCTCCTGGAGTTAAGCTGAGCAAAATCGTTGGTCTTGCAGATAATATTGCACTAAGACTTGCAGCACAGTCAGTTCGTATTGTTGCACCAATTCCTGGAAAACGCGCAGTTGGTATTGAAGTTCCAAATGCAGACAGAGCAATCGTAAGCTTCCGTGAGTGTATTGAGCAGCCTCGAAAAGAATGGACAAAAATGGCAGTTCCTGTTGTTCTTGGAAAAGACATTGAAGGTGAAACTCAGATAATGGATCTTGTTAAAACGCCGCATCTTCTGATTGCAGGTTCAACTGGTGCAGGAAAATCGGTTTGTGTAAACAGCATGATTCTTTCTATTTTGTATAAGCGCAGTCCGAGTGATGTAAAAATGATTCTCATTGATCCTAAGGTTGTTGAGCTTAAACTTTACAATAATATTCCGCATCTTCTTACTCCGGTCATTACTGAATCTAAAAAGGCAATGCAGGCTTTGCAATATTGTCTTTGTGAAATGGAACGCCGTTATGCAGTTCTTGATAGTCTTGGTTGTCGTGATATTTCAAGCTACAACAGAAAAATTATTGAGCAGCATATTGCAACAGAAAAAATTCCATATCTGATTGTAATCATTGATGAGTTTGCAGATTTGATGGCGACTACCGGAAAGCAGCTTGAAGGTGTTGTTGCTCGTCTTTGTGCAATGTCGCGTGCAGTTGGAATTCATCTTGTGCTTGCAACGCAGCGTCCGTCTGTTGATGTTATTACCGGTTTGATTAAAGCAAATATTCCGAGTCGTGTTGCATTCATGGTTGCAGCAAAAACGGACAGTAGAATTATTATTGATCAGGTTGGTGCTGAAAAACTTCTTGGAAAAGGCGATATGCTTTATGCAAGTGCAACAGATCCGTTCCCGGTTAGAATTCAGGGTGCGTTTGTTTCTGATCAGGAAGTTGAAGATGTTGTTGAGGCAGTAAAGGAATGGGGAGAGCCTGAATACATCGATGATGAAATCTTTGTTGAAGAAGATGAAGATGAAGGAAGCGGACAGATGTCTTTGTTTAACGATGGTGCTGATGATCCGCTTTATGATAAGGCACTGGATATTGTTGTTCAGGCTGGAAAAGCAAGTGCAAGTTATATTCAGCGAAGATTGAGTATCGGATATAACAGAGCAGCAAGACTTGTTGAATTGATGGAAGAGCGTGGAATTGTTGGTCCTGCAAATGGAAGCAAGCCACGTGAAATTATACACATGCCATAACATAAAAAGGAGAGATTAGTGAAACGAGTTTTATTGTGCATAACATTTTTATTATCAGCAGCATTTCTTTCCGCAGTGACATTTAAAGAAACCTGGGGATATGTAATGGCAGATCGTTATACTGAATTTAAAGCGGATATGCCGATTACAGACTTGTGTTTTTTTGGTGCGGAAATAAACTGCTACGGTGAACTTATTGAACCAAAAAATTTTGAAAAGCTTCCTCAGGAATACAAAGGTAGAAAACATCTTGTTGCTGTTTGTGACAGTACGGCTTTGAGTCATTTTGTAATCGACAGCAAATATGGAATAACAAATAAATTGATTACTTCACTTGTAAAGGCAGCGGAAAAATATGACGGCCTTCAGATTGATTTTGAACTTATTCCAAAAAAGGATATGAAAAATTTTCACATGTTCATGAAAATCCTTAGAAAAAAACTTGGAAAGAAAAAGATGCTTTCTGTTTGTGTTCCTGCACGTTTAAAAGATATTACTGATGACGTGTATGATTATGCAAAACTTTCTGAGTACGTGGACAGAGTTTTTATAATGGCTTATGATGAACACTGGTCAACAAGTGCTCCTGGTCCGATTGCGGGAATGGAATGGAGCATGAAAATTCTGGAATATGCAAAATCAAAAATTCCTGAAGAGAAACTTGTGTTTGGAATTCCGTTTTATGGAAGATCATGGCAGAATGAAGGATATGGAAAAGCCTGGTACAGAAGCGGAATTGAAAGAATAAAAAAAGAAAATAAAATTAAAGAAAAATCTATAAATCGTAAAGATGGAATTCCGTATTTTAAATTTGACAAAAAAATAACAGTGACTGCATACTATGACGATACGGAATCTATTTTATTGCGATGTAAAAAAATTAAAGAAAAAGAAGTAAACAAAATCGGCTTCTGGAGAATAGGACAGGAAGATCCAGAAGTCTGGGGAAAAATAACTGTAGAGTAAAAGAGGTTGTAATGGCAGAAAACGACATTCTTTCGCAGTTCAGCAATTTACAGAATACAGGGATGCTGTCATCTGTAGAAAGCCTGCAAAAAGAAAACAAAGAACTTAAACGAATCATTGACGACGTTTCTCAGCTTATTTCACTTACAAAAGTTGATTCAATGCTTGATTTTGTCATTGCGAAATTTCTTGATTATTTTATTCCTGAAAATCTTGTGTTTATCATTAAGCCTCCGCGAAGAAAACATGTGCGCCAGTATTTTTACAAAAGGCTTTCCAGAGTTGAAGGTGAAATAGATGAATCAGTTTCTGCAACAATTAAATTAACTCTTGATGCGATTTTTAAGCAGGAAAGTTCCGGAAATATTTTCAGATACGAAGAAATACAGGAACCGCTTGAGACTAACGGATACGAGCCGTGTCTTTTGCCTTTTACACCTGAGCTTATAATTCCGCTTGTTGCAATTGGTGGTGCGTACGGAGTTGTAATCATGTCTGGAAAAATTACGGGAACTGATTATTCTCAATCAGAAATTACATACATGAAGAAGATTTTTTCAATTCTTTCTATTACGATGCAGAATGGATTGCATTATGAATCTTCAATCACGGATGCAAAAACTGGTCTTTATACAAATGATTTTTTCTTTTCGCGGCTTAAGGATACAATTTCTACTGTTAGAAGATATAAGATGACTGCGGCCGTTCTCATGACGGATATAGATTTTTTCAAAAAGTTTAATGATACATATGGTCATCTTGTTGGTGATAAAATTTTGATTCAGCTTGCAAAGACTCTGCAGAATTCTGTGCGAAATGAAGACTGCGTTGCCCGTTTTGGTGGTGAAGAATTTTCTGTGCTTTTAACTCAGTGTACGGAAAATACTGTTAAGTATGTAGCAGAAAGAATTAGAAAAGCTGTAGAAGATATTGAACTTGAAGAAAACGGTGAAAAATTAAAAATTACAATCAGCATAGGTGCATGTATTATTGATGATCACGAAGGTCTGATGCCGAAGTATATAATCCGTAAGGCAGATCAGGCTTTGTATCATTCAAAGGAAAACGGACGAAATCAGTCTACAGTTTACAAGCTGGGACTTCTGGATCTTGCACAGATGCGTAATGATACTTTTGATGATATGGATATTGAAGATTAAGGTTTAAAAATAAAAAAACTGCAGCCGGGACAAACTCTCAACTGCAGGATTTTTTTTTATTGTGCAATACCGCGCATTTCTTCAATCGATTTATATCCGTGAGACTTCATGAAATTCTCAAGTCCCTGAATAATTTCTATCATTGCTTTTGGATTACTGAAGGTTGCACTTCCAACTTGAATTGCACTTGCACCTGCCATTATAAATTCAACTGCATCCTGCCATTTGCTGATTCCGCCAAGACCGATTACAGGAACTTTAACTTCTTTGCAAACGTCGTAAACCATTCTTAAAGCAATTGGTTTTACTGTAGGTCCGCATAATCCGGCTTTGATGTTGTTAAAATAAGGCCTTCCGCTTTCAATGTCGATTGCAACAGCCTGAATTGTATTTATGAGGCTCAACGCATCTGCACCAACTTCTACACAAGCTTTTGCAACTGCAATAAGATCAGGAGCGTTTGGAGAAAGCTTAACGATGAGAGGTTTCTTTGTTGCTTTACGAACTGCGCTCACACAGATTTTTGCCTGTTCAGGATTAATTCCCCAGGCCATTCCGCCGGCTTTAACGTTCGGACAGCTGATGTTAAGTTCAATCATCGGTACATCAGTTTTATCAAGAAGCTCAGCACCTTTGACATAAGATTCAAGATCATGTCCTGCAAGATTTGCAATTGAAACTGTATTAAGCTTGAGCATTTCAGGAAGTTCGTGTTCGATAAAATGTGGCACACCAGGATTTTCAAGACCGATTGAATTTATATCACCTGAAGCAACTTCAATAATTCTTTCACCTTCGTTACCGGCTTTAGGTTCAAGTGTAAGTCCTTTTGAACTGATGCCACCTAAAAGATTAACATTAAAAAATTCCCGGTAATTCTGACCAAAGCCAAAAGTTCCGCTTGCTGCAATTACAGGATTTTTAAATTTTACTCCGCAGATTTCAACACTTAAATCAACTGAAGAAAGAGCTTCTTTTTTTACACGTGGAGATGGTTTTTCAAATTCGATGATTTCTGAATCAAAAATCGGACCATCTTTGCAGACTCTTCTGTTTCCGATTTTAGTTTTTATTGTACAGCCAAGACATGCACCAACACCGCAGAGCATTTTCTTTTCAAGAGACAGCCAGCATTTTACACCGGCTTTTTTTGCTTCAGCTTGAACATAAGCGAGCATTGGAGTAGGTCCACATGCATAAATAACTTTGTAGCCTTTTTCCTTGATAACGTCTGCAGTAAAAGCAGCACTCAACATTCCGTGAACACCGACGCTTCCGTCATCAGTTGTGATTGTAAGATTTTTTGCATGAATATTTTTGAGTGCGTATGAACCGCTTTTGAAACTTGCATAAAAATCATAAGTTCCGTCTTTTAAAGTTGAAGCAAAATTTGCAACCGGGGCAACACCAATTCCGCCTCCGACAATACAAACGCCGTCTTCTGTTTCTGGAGTTTCCCAGCAGTTTCCAAGAGGTCCGATGAGACGCACTTTGTTTGATGGAATCAGTTTAGAAAGTTCAATTGTACCTTCGCCTTTTTTTAGAATCAGAAATTTAACTTTGAGTTCACTGCCGTTTTTTTCACAGCCGAAAACGCTGATTGGACGTCCGAACTGAACGTTGCTTGATGCACTTTGAACCATGTAAAATTGTCCGGCCTTTGGAGCAACTTGAACGTCTGTAAGCTGAGCTTTTACTTCAAGCAAAAAAACATCAGATCTGTTTTCAAAATCTGAACATTCAATAACTTCTGCAGTATCGCAAAAAAGTGTCTCTTTAACTTTGTCATCTAATTCAGAAATATTCATGCATGTAGTATAAAAAAAAATGAAGAATAATAAAAGTGAATATAATGGAACGAATGTTTAATTTTAGATTAAAAATATAAACTCAACTTAAGATCTGATATTTTTAATTATTTCAGATTTATTAAAATTGGCGCGACTGGAAGCCTATTTTAAATTTAGCACACAAAATTAAAGTATTCAGAATATCCGCCGATATTATAGATATGAACACTAATATCATTATTCGTTCGGCTACTCTTGATGACGCCAAACAGCTTTTGGGAATTTATGCTCATTATGTTGAGAACACTTCGGTTTCATTTGAAAACAAGGTTCCGTCGGTAAATGAATTCAGAAGAAGAATTGAAACTACTCTGGTGAACTATCCGTTTCTTGTTGCTGAATATAATGAAGAAATCGTTGGATATGCTTATGCAAATGTTTTTCATTCAAAGTATGAATATAACAACAGTGCAGAAGTTTCTGTTTACATAAAGAAAGAATATCACGGCATGAATGTTGGAAAGACTTTGTATTCAATGCTTGAAGAAGAACTTTATGAACGCGGAGTTCTTACAGTTTATGCACGTGTTGCTTCAACAACAAAAGAAGATGATTATTATCTTTCAAACGAAAGCAAGCTTTTCCATGAAAAATGCGGATATCATCTGTGCGGGAAGTTTACAAGCTGTGCAAAAAAATTCAATCAGTGGTACAATATCGTCTATTACGAAAAACATCTGGCCTGCTAGTTTGTGCATAGCCGGAACACTGGAGGATTTTTTATGTCAGAACATACATCTGGAAATTATAAGGTTGCAAGTTTTAATCTTGATCACACAAAAGTTGTGGCTCCTTATGTAAGAATTGCAGCAAGAAAGACTGGTGAAAAAGGTGATGAAGTTACAAAATACGACATCCGTTTTACTCAGCCGAATAAAGAGTTTATGCAGAGTGCAGAGATTCATACACTTGAGCATCTTGTTGCAGAATATATTCGTGATGAAGTTAAAGATGTAATTGATTTTAGTCCGATGGGTTGCAGAACAGGATTTTACTTTACGATTTTTGGATTCATGACTGAAGAAGAAATCGCACAGAAGATGATAAATGTTCTTGAAAAAGTTGCAGTTTGGGAAGGCCCGATTCCTGGAGCAACAGAAAAAGAATGCGGAAACTATCGCGATCAGGATCTTGAAGGTGCAAAAAAATGGGCCGCAAGATGGATAAAAGGAATTAAAGAAAAGGGTTGCAAGTGCTTCCCTGATGCTTAAAACATTATGAGCATGACACAAAGGCTTTACGAGTCTTTGTGCATGTCAAATCAATTTCTAACCGACAGTTTAACAGCGGTTAAAATTATAGGGGAAACCAGTTTGAATTTGTTTTCAACTGGTTTTTTTATTTTAAAATCTTGAAAGATCTTCTTTTGATGCAATAGAAGCTTTTGCAGCGGCATCAGCAATATCTGCCATTGTTATAGTTCCGTCTGCAATTTTTTTTGTGCAGTTTTCATCTTTTTTCCATGCGCACAAAATTCCGCGGCTAGAGTTTACAGTTCCGCCACATTCTTTAAGCAGTGTTCCACAGATTTTTGCGTCTCCACCCTGAGCTCCGTATCCAGGAATAAGGAAGAAAATATCTTTATACGCATCACGTAAAAGTTTTGCATCGCTTTCTTCTGTACAGCCGACAACAGCTCCAACCGGTGAACAAGTCTGATCTGTATAAGTCTTTTTCATTTCTGCACTGATTCTTTCAAGTTCTTCTCCAACTTTATCCAGAACTCTTCCGCCTTCTTTAAGTTCCTTCTGTTCAATATCAACCATTCCAGGATTTGAAGTTCTTAAAAGAACAAAGATGCCTTTTCCTTTTGAAGCGCAGTATTCTGTAAATGGTTTGAGAGTGTCGAAGCCCATGTATGGATTGATAGTGATAATGTCTGTTTCAAAATCACCGTCAAAGTGAGCACGAGCATATGCACCTGCTGTAGCTGCGATGTCTCCGCGCTTGATGTCACTGATGCAGATGAGTCCGCTTTCTTTTACAAGCTTTAATGTTTCTGCATAAACCTTCAATCCTTCAAGGCCCATTGCTTCGTAGTATGCAATCTGAACTTTGAAGCAGCATGCACTTTTGTCTCGTGCAACACGGCTGATGATTTCCTTGTTGTAAGCAAGAACAGCTTCTGCTTTAGAAGAATAATTTTTAAGAATATTTTCCGGAATATAAGATGGATCAGTGTCCAAGCCAACACAAAGCGGACCGTTTGCCGCTGCGAGTTCCTGTAATTTCTGCATGTTATGTTTCATGGTGGTGATTATAGCAGAAATAAACAGGATTGTGCAGATGAAATTTAGAATCTGTAGCCGGCACTGATTGTTGCAAGTGAGCCCTGGTTTCCAAGACCGAATGCAAATTCAACAATTACGTGTTTAATTCCAACAGAAAATCCAAGAGGATAAGCGGCCCATGCAATCATCGGATAAGAGTCTCCTTTGATTGTAAGCATTTCAACACCCGCTGCATAATCCGCATAAAGCTTTACAAAATTATCAGCAAAATAATCTTTTCGAACTTTAATCATGATGCTGAAACTGTTTACAATATAATCTTTGATATCAGATTTTTTTGCATTTGCTCCGTAATAACTTAAACATAATACAGGACCAAAAGTCCAGCTTCTGTCATTTGTTGTATAAAGATACTGCAAAGATAATGCAAAGCTTGTATTAGCCTCATAATCTTTTTTGTAAGTTGCATTGTCCCAGCTTGTTCCAAATGTTCCAATAAGCCATTCTGTTGTAGGCCAGCCGCCGAGAGTGAATGTAATTGTATTCTGATAAATCTGTTCTTTTTTTGATTCATATTTTTTTTCTGATGAATTTGATGATTTTGAAGAGTTTGATGTTTCATCGTCAAAAACTGTTTCGCTGAAATCTGCAACCGGTTCTGCATAAAGAGAAGTTGCTGGTAAAAGTAAAAGACATGTAAATATAGCACACAAATATTTTTTCATAATTTTATCCTCGAAATCGTTTATTAAATATTATCGGAAAAAGTCGATAATTAATATATGAAGATTTTTAGATTTTTATTTGCTGCAGTTTTAGTTTTTTCTGCATATTCTCAGGAGCAGGTTAAATATAACGGCAACGGAAATTATGTTTATATAGAAAGAACTGATTTGCGCCGCTATGATAATGGAAAATATACCGGGCTTACGAGCAGGGAAGTTAAATCATACATTACTCAGACTCGAGAAAATTCAGACAGAAAATATGAAGGCTATTTTTATGTGGCAGAAGATACCGTTCACAAAATGCAGAGTGTTGGAACTGTGCTCAATGATGCAATAAGTTCAAAATTTAAAATTACTTCGAGCGGTGAACTTGTGATGATAGAAGATAACGGCTATCCGACTTTCAGGAGTTTTCCGACATTTCCAGGGCAGAAAATAAAAAAGGGTGATAAGTGGCAGGCAAAAGCAGAGCGCACTGTTGATCCTTTAAATTCTAATGTTTTCACAAAAATGCCTATTCAGGTTGAATATACTTATCTTCGTGATGAGCAGTATCGTGGTGAAGAAGTTTTTGTTTTTTCCGCAGAATGGGCAACCCGGTATGGAATTTCTTACTGGGATTTTGGCGGCGACAGAAATATGAAGTCGGCACACGGAAGTCACAAGGCAACGATGTATGTGAGTAAGAAAACGGGGAATGCTCTTGTTGTCCGCGACAGTGTTGATGAAACTTTTGAATATAATGACGGAACAAAAGTTGCTTTTAAGGGAACTATTTCTTTGTTCACTGAATATCCGCCGGCTTTTGACAGAACAAAGCTTTATCCGTCGATCAACAGAATTGCTGATAATAAAATTGGTGAGGATTCATATTCTCAGAAACCTTTGAATGAAATAAAAGATTTAGAAATTTCTGATGACATAAAAAAGCAATTGGATAAAGAAATTTCGTCAACATCTTCAGCAGCTTCAACATCTTCATCATCAACAGATAAACCTCATGTTGCATCTGTGAATAAAAATTCTGCAAATAAAAAATCTTCATCTGCAGAAAAAAACTCTGGTGTGAATTCTAATGGAGCTTCATCATCAGCAGGAAAATCATCCGGTACAACATCTTCAAAAAAACAGACAAAAACAGAAATTAGAACTGCGGTTGAAACCACGAATAAATCTGGTGCAAAAAAGAATGAAATCACTGTAAAAGAAACTGATGCGGGAATCATGCTTACAATTGAAAATTTAAAATTCAAGGCAGACAGTTCAGAGCTTTTGCCCGGTGAAAATGAGCGCATTGCAAAAATTGCAGAAGTACTCAAGCAGGCAAAGGATCAGATGATTCTTGTTGAAGGACATACTGCAAGCACAGGAAATGTAAAGGGTGAACAGCAGCTTTCTGTTGAACGAGCTAATGCGATAAAAGATGCTCTTGTGAAATGTGGAGTGTCAAAAGATAAATTTATCTGCAAGGGGCACGGCGGAACAAAGCCTGTTGCAGACAATAAAACACCTGAAGGAAAAGCAAAGAACCGCCGCGTAGAAATTACGATTCTTGATTAAAAGGAAAAATAACATGCATAAAATACTCTTTATCTGTCACGGAAATATCTGCCGCTCAACAATGGCTGAATTTGTCATGAAGCATCTTGTAAAACAATCAGGGCTTGAAAATGATTTTTTGATTGATTCAATGGCAACAAGTACAGAAGAAATCGGAAACGGACCTCATTATGGAACTGTTGAAAAACTGCGTCAGGAAGGAATTCCGGTTTTACGTCATTACGCTCAGCAGATGAAAAAAAGCGATTATGAAAAATATGACATGATAATCGGGATGGACGGAATGAATTACAGAAATATCATGCGTATAATCGGCAGCGATCCAGAGAATAAAGTTTCGCTTCTTCTTGAGCATGCAGGTTCTCCTCGCGACATTGCAGATCCATGGTATACAGGAAATTTTGATCAGACTTTTGATGATGTTCTTGAAGGTTGTGAAGCTCTTCTAAAAGAATTAAAAGGGTAAAAAAAATAGAGACCCTGACTAACTGCCAGAGTCTCTACGTCCGGTTTCCCGAACTAAAGGAGAGAGTTTTATCAGCTTAATAAGCTTATCTAATAGTAAATCCTTTTATTTCAGATGTCAATAAAAAAATGCATCAAAATCAAATACAAACCCTTAAAATACAGCATACTGATTGAATTTTATTCTTATTAAATTTATTATTTGAACATGGGTGATTTAATAACAGAATTCGTGGATAAAAAAATTGTTAAAGCTCTTGAGAATTTTTTAGAGTGCAATAACGAAGATGATGCAAAGAAAGCCTGCATTCAGATTGCGGGAATTTTTGGCGGGGATAAAGAGTTTAAGAAAATCAGTGAATCAAAATCTGAAGAAGAAAAAAAACTTGTAGAAAGCTTCAATAAAAATCTTATTCTTTTAATTCAGAAAACATGGGTTGAAAAATCAGATGAAGCACTTAAGGCTCAGGTTCTTTATCAGCTTGAAGAATTCAGTAAGCAGTTTGATGCTCAGTTTTATACAATTTCATATTCGCTCTTTTTCAGCATTCTTGATGATGTTGTTTACCTTATGTTCGGTAATCAGTCTAAAGCAAAAGATTTCTTAGATTATGCCCTTCGTATCGATCCTGAATTTGGAATTTTCTGGTGGTATGTTTCAAGCCTTCCACGTGAATCAGATTGGGAAGATACAAAATGCAGAATTGCAATTTTACTCGGCATGTATTTTCTGGCAAATTACTAAATCAATAAAAAAACAAGAGGTGCTCTTATGGATTTGAATTCGGTTTGTGATGAACTTCGTCGTGGTTCTGAGGAACTTGCGTCGCATACAGAGGCACAAAAAAATCATGCACTTGAATGTGTTGCTGCAGCCATCTTAAAAAACAAAGATGTAATTATGAAAGCAAATGCGCTTGATGTTGCAGATGCACGTGCTAAGGGAACAAAGGAATCTCTTGTTGATCGTCTTTCACTTGATGAGAAAAAATTCAAAGGTCTTATTGACGGAATTAATATTGTAATTCAGCAGACAGATCCTGTTGGAAAAGAAACCGGCGGATGGAAAATTCCAAATGGAGTTCAGATTCGTCAGGTAAGAGTTCCGCTTGGTGTTGTTGCAATTATTTATGAAAGTCGACCGAATGTAACTGTTGATGCTTTTGCTCTTGCTTATAAAAGTGGAAATTCAATTCTTCTTCGCGGATCTTCAAGTGCACTAAATTCAAACAAAGCAATCGTTGATGCAATTAAAGAAGGACTTGAGTCTGCTGGTAAAGACGGTGTAGTTTCTTCTATTTATTTATGCACAAGCGGTGATCGTAATGAAGTTGATGAAATCCTCACAGCAGTTGGAAAGATTGATGTTGCACTTCCACGCGGTTCAGCAAATCTTATAAATCACGTTGTTCAAAATGCAAAGGTTCCTGTAATTCAGACTGGAGACGGTGTCTGTCATCTTTATGTTGATGAAAGTGCAGATCTTGAAATGGCATGTAATATTGCAGAAAACGGAAAGATTCAGCGCCCTGGAGTTTGTAACGCACTTGAGACAATCGTTGTAAATAAAAAAATTGCTTCTGATTTTTTGCCAAAGCTTGTTGCAAAATTTGCAGACAGAGTTGAGCTTAGGGCAGATGAAGATTCATATTCAATTTTGAGCAAAACATCGATTGCAAAGGATAAGCTGAAAAAAGCAGAGCCTGAAGATTTTGGATTTGAATTCCTTGACTATATCTGTGCTGTAAAAACTGTAGAAAATGTTGATGAAGCAATTGCTTATATCAATTCGCATAACACAAAGCACAGTGAATGTATTGTTACAGACAGCCGCACAAATGCTCAGAACTTCCAGCTTAAGGTTGATGCAGCCTGTGTTTATGTAAATGCTTCAACAAGATTTACAGACGGCGGAATGTTTGGATTTGGTGCAGAACTTGGAATCAGTACACAGAAGCTTCATGCACGCGGACCAATGGGAGCTGAGGCTTTGACAACAACAAAATTTTTGATTGACGGAAACGGACAGGTAAGATAAATGACTATTCAGGAAACAATAAAAAGTGCAAAAAAAATCGTTATAAAAATCGGAAGCAATACACTTGCAAAAAAAGACGGAACAATCAATGTAGAGTTCATGGAAAAATTTGCGTCTGAATGTGGTGCTCTTATGAAGCAGGGAAAGCAGCTGATCGTTGTTTCTTCCGGGGCTCAGGTTGCAGGTCTTTCAACGATTGAGGGCTGGGCTCACAAAGGCGACATTCATTACAGACAGGCACTTGCTTCAATTGGTCAGGTTGAACTTATGCACAAATGGAGATGTGCTTTTAAAAAAGAAAGTCTTCATGTTGCACAGCTTCTTTTGACAAAGGACGATTTTGAAGATAAGCACAGAACGCTGAATATCCGCAACACACTTTTTACTCTTGTTGATGAAAACGTAATTCCAATCATTAACGAAAACGACAGTATTGCAACAGATGAATTTTTTATCGGCGACAACGATAACCTTAGTGCACTTACTGCAAATTTGTGGAGTGCAGACCTTTTGATTTTGTTCAGCGACATCGACGGAATTTATACAGATAATCCAAAGACAAATCCGGATGCAAAGCTGATTGAGTCTGTTGATAACATTGATGAACTTTTGAAGCAGATTAAAATCGGATCTACAAATTCTTTTGGAACCGGTGGAATTGCAACAAAAATTGAAGCTGCAGCAAAAACAACAAAATGCGGCATCCCTCTTCTTCTTGCAAACGGCGGAAAAGAAAATGCCATTACACATTTAGCAGACGGCACACAGAAAGGCACACTCTTTATTGCTGATGACAAAGCATTGTTCCACGCAATCATGGGATAAGATTCTAGATTGATTTTTTACACCCGCACTTTACATTACGAATTTCGGGATTTTTTTTCTTCTGCGATTTGAATTAATTCTGAAAGTTTCATATTGAAGGCTTTTGCGATTTTATAAAGATGTTCAATAGAAGGGAGTTTCTTTCCCTGTTCAATTTCTGAAATATATACCTGATGAGAATCAATTGCGTCTGCCAGTTTTTCCTGAGAAAATTTATTTTTAATTCGAAGTTCTCTAACTGTGTCAGCAATTTCTGCCTTCATATTGACAGTATAAGTTTTTGCTTATAAATTACTTATAAGCGATTGCTTATAAAAATTAGGAGACTTTATGAAAAAAAGAAGTTTAATCGGCGCATTATTTGTTTTAATAATGACTAGTACATTTGCAATTGAAACAAAGTATCAGCAGTTTGGTTTTAATTTTTCTGTTCCACTTGTTTTTGAATCGGAAGAAGAAAATGGACTTAAATCAGATACATCTATTACATCAATTGCAATTGGAATTGATGCATTGACACTGTATACAGATAAAATTGGTTTGTATGCAAATTTTGAGATTGTTTTTCCACAAAAATTAAGTACAGAACTTTCTTATGGAGGTTCTACAGTTTCTTATGATTTAAGTAGAGATGATTATGATTCATTGTGGGGATTGACTGCATTGTTTGGTCCTGCATTTTGTATTAGTAAATCTGATACAGGAATAGTAACTATTTCTCCAGGATTGCATTATATTTTAGTTTTTGCTGAAACTCCTTTATCTTCTGTTTCAAGTTATTTATTAGGTATTGGTGTAAATTTGCAAAAGAGTTTTTTCTTTGGTGATAATGGTTATATTAGTATCGGTGCAGATTTGGCTTATGATTTTTTAGGAACAACAACTACAGATGGTCAATCAAGTTCTGGTACGACTCGTGATTTAATATTTGTTCCAAGAGTTGGAATCGGATTTAGATTTTAATTTTTATAAAACTTAAATTAGTTTAAATTTGGAGTTTTATGAGAAAGTGCAAAAATCAATGGAAGCGGGGTTTCAGATCGAAAAAAAATCTGCACAAGCGAAGCGCGGAAGCCTTTTTTCGAGCTGGGTTCCCGCTGTGAATTGATTTTTGTATATATCATTATGAAATTAGAAATTTAGGTTACATTTTTGTTTCATCATAAACTGCGCGGGAGCCGCCTATGAATTTTGGGCGTGTTCTTGCGCATACAAGATGAGCTTTTCCAATCGATTTAATTTCAAGTCTTAAAGGAACGGCTACATCTTTTAAATGCATTCCAATCAGTGTGTCACCGATGTCCATTCCGGCATGTGCTTTAATATGTTCAACTGCTACAGGATTTTTAAAAGTTTTGTATGCTGTTGTTGCAAATGAGCCACCTGCTTTTGGCTGTGGAACGACGTTTACAATTTCAAGATTGTATTTTTCTGCGGCTTCTTTTTCAATGATGATTGCACGGTTTAAATGTTCACAGCACTGACATGTAAGATAGATGCCGTTCTTTTTGCATGCTTTGTAAATTCCCGCAAAGACACTTTCAGCGGCTTCAAGATTTGAATCTTTTCCGATTGTTGCACCGCAGACTTCACTGCTTGAACATCCAACGACAAGAATTTGATTTTTTTCCAGAGCTGACTTTTTAATCAGTTCAGTTGCTGCATCATATGATTGTTTTAAAAGTTCATTCATTTTGCCATTCCTCATTTTTTATTTTATGATATACCTATTTAAAGGGAATGTGTAGAAAAAATGTCAGAAATTGTACGGAAACACATAATTTTTTCAGGCCGTGTGCAGGGCGTTGGATTCAGGTGGCACAGTAAAAATTTTGCAAATTCAGTCGGATTAAAAGGCTGGGTCCAGAATCTTTATGACGGCACAGTAGAAATGGAAGTTCAGGGCACGGAAGAAAAAATCGACAGATTGATTCAATACATGGAAGAGCGCACGTATGTTGAAATCAGCGGAATTGAAGCAAAAGAAATTCCACTTGTAAGCGGTGAATATGCATTCGTAGAAAGAGGTTGGTAGATTATGTTTTAAGTTTTTAGAATGAAGAACAGAAATAAATGAAACCCCGCTGGGAATTGATTTCTGTGTTTTATTTTAAAAAAAACTGCTTGAAACATAATCTGCAGATGCGTATTCTGTAATAAAAAAAACTGAGGATAAAGATGAATAAAATTGGATTTGTTGGAATGGGAAATATGGCACTTGCTATTGCGGGTGGATTTATTAATAGCGGAAAAGTTGCAAAAGAAAATATCATGGCATTTGCTCCGAATCAGGAGAAGCTTAAGGCTAATGCTGCAAAAGTTGGATTTGTTCCATGTGCTGATATTAAGAAGATGGTTGCGGATTGCGATACGATTATTTTTGCATGTAAGCCTTATCAGATTGCGGATGTAATTTCTCAGATAAAAAATGAACTTAAAGGAAAGGCTCTTATTTCTGTTGCTGCAGGCTGGGTTCATCAGACATTTGCAGATCTTCTTGGAACAGAAACAAGAATTCAGTGCATCATGCCGAACACACCGGCTCTTGTTGGTGAAGGCGTAATGCTTTTTGAAAAAACAAATTCTCTAAAAGCAGATGAGCTTGCAGAAATTAAAAATCTTTTTGAATCGCTTGGAATTGTTGAAGAACTTCCGACAAACCTCATGGGAATCGGTGGTGCAGTAAGTGGATGTGGACCGGCTTTTGTTGATCTGATGATGGAAGCTTATGCAGATGCAGCAGTTAAATATGGAATTGCACGTTCAACAGCATATCGTCTTGTGAGTCAGACTCTTGTGGGAAGCGCAAAACTTCAGCAGAAGACAGGGGATCATCCGGGAGTTTTAAAGGATGCAGTATGTTCTCCAAATGGAACTACAATTCGCGGAGTAGCTGCCCTTGAAAGAAATGGTTTCAGGAATGCATGTATTGCAAGTATTGATGAAATCATGAATTTTAAAAATTTGCAGAAGTAAGCGGGTCGGGTGGCGTCTGCTGATTACAGAAAACGCCTAACCCCGATTGTAGCGGAATGCGCGCAGCGAAGCGAGCACATTGGAGCGGAAAGCGGGCTCTTTGAAGGAGCTCGTTCCAATTATCTTTTTTTAATCACGTAATTTGTGTGGCCTTTTGCTTTTAATTTTTTTACGATTGCAGGCACATCTTTTCCATAAACCTGACGGATTGCCACGCGGTTTGTTGAACTTGTTTTTTGAATAACGACATTTTTGAAATCTTCCTTCATGAGGCTCTTTGCGAACTCTGCTGCATTTTCTTTTTCACTGAAAGACGCAAGCTGAATGTCGTAAAGTTCATTTGCTTTAACTGAAATTTTTGCCTGGGAGGCGGCACTTCCTTTTGAAGGTGTGAGCGGAATTTTTTGAGCCTTTGCTGCAGAGATTGCACTTTGTTTTGTATTGGCTCCCATTTTTACAATTTCGATTTTGCAGCTGGCAGTTCCGGTTTTAATCATATCAAGTTTAACGGCTGCACCTTTTGAAAGATCAACTTCACGGCCTGCAACAAAAGGGCCTCTGTCATTTACACGAACATTTACAGATTTTCCATTTGCAAGATTTGTGATTTTTAAAACTGTATTGAATGGCAGAGATTTATGAGCGCAGGTTAAATCGTACATGTTGAAGCGTTCACCGTTTGCAGTTTTTTTCCCGTGGAATTTTTCTGCGTAGTATGAGCATGTTGCTTTTGCTTTGTAAGTTTCAAGTGAAAATGCTGGAAGTGTGCACAATGCAATAAAAAAGCCGATAATAAATTTCTTCATGAATTCATTATCGGCAATATTGAAAATAATCAAACAAAAAGTTGCTTCCGGTCAAAAACAAAAATTACTTCCGTCGTGATCCGGCTGCCCAAAATCGGGGCATAAGCCCCTTGACGCGAAGTCCGGTAGAGAAACTATCATTCCGTACTTCGAGTCATTTTGTTCAGCCGTCTCGCTCCTCGCGTAATTTTTCTTTGTGATGTAGGAATTTCAGGTAATTTTTTTATATGTTTTTATTAGAACGTGCGGGGAAAAACAATCTGTCGGATGTTAGGTTTTTACATAAAGAGTGGAGGGAAAATGGGCATGTGCAAAATGATTCGTGGCACTGAACGATAGTTCCCTTGCAGGGGCACGCATCAAGCGATGATAATCGCGTTTTTGTGCAGGCACATTTTCCCGTGAACGTTTTATTGAAAACTGTGTTTTACATGCAGGTGTAGCCGCCGTCAACTGGGAGCAGGACGCCTGTTACGTAACTTGATGCAGGAGAAGCAAGGAAGATTGCAGCTGTATCGAGTTCGCCTTCATTTCCGTAGCGTTCTTCCGGGATCATTGTTTTTGCATTCTGCTGGAAGAATTCGCTGTCCAAAGTTTCTTTTGTAAGCGGTGTGTAGAAATATCCTGGACAGATTGCGTTTACTGTAATTCCGTATTTTCCCCATTCTGCGGCAAGTGCACGTGTAAGATTTACAACTCCACCTTTTGCTGCGTGGTAAGGAGAAGATCCGCAGATTTTGTTTCCAACAAGGCCGTACATTGAAGCAATATTGATGATTCTTCCGTATTTATTTGGAATCATTGATTTTTTTGCAGCGGCACGTGCAACTTTAAATGTTCCGAAAAGGTCGATGTTCATTTCGTGTTCAAACTGTTCGTCTGTAATGTCTTCTGCAGGAGCAACTGCACCGGTTCCAGCATTGTTGATTACGATATCAATCTTTTTGAATTTTGCGATTACTTCATCAACTGCTTTTTCAACGTTTGCTGTGTCTGTTATGTCACACTGAATTGCAAGGGTTTCAACTTTATATGTGTCTGCAATTTCTTTTGCAACCTCTTCAATTTTATCCTTGCGGCGTGCAAGAACAACAATTTTTGCTCCCTGATTTGCAAGAGCTTTTGCCATTTGAACACCAAGTCCGCCAGAAGCACCGGTTACAATTGCAACCTGTCCGGCAAGGTCAAAATAATTCTTCATAAAAAATATACCCCCATAAATAATTTAATAGGTCGAATGTTGAGTTCAAAAAATAAATATTCAAAAATCAATTCCCAGCGGGAGCCCATCCTGAAAAAAGGCTTCCGCGCTACGCTTGTGCAGAATTTTTTTCATTCTGTTCTCCCGCTTCCATTGATTTTTGAACTTTCTATAAAACTCAATATTTACCTTAATATTTATTACAAGTTTATTTTGACATAGATTTAGAATATGTCAAGAAGAAATACAGATTTTGCGGGAAATATGTTTGCTTTAGAATTAGAAAAAGCGTGTTAAAATATTTGGTATGAATCGGGGTGAATTTAATAAAGAAGTATTTTTTTCTGTATCGGAAATTCTTAACGGATCTAATAATCTCTCAGAAAAAGTAAATGCAATTCTTGAACTTGTTGCAGATGTTTTTGATGCAAGCCGTGCATATATTTTTGAACTTACCGATTCAACACATTATGTTAAAACTTATGAATGGTGCACTCCAGAACATAATTCAGAAATTCTTAATCAGCAGAATAAAAAAATTATTGAATTTACATACAGCGGTATTTTTAAGAACGACAAAAAGCTTGTTTGTCCTGACATAAATGATTTAAATATTGTGCAGAAGGATTATTTTGAAAAGCAGGGAATTAAAGCATTCATTCAGCATGGAATTTATTATAAAGGAAGTTTGTGTGCTCTTATTGGTGTTGATGATTGTGAGAGCGCAAGAATTGACTGGACGGATAATCAAAGAATAAAGCTTTTTGAATTTATCTCAAACATGCTTTCGATGCATTTAATTTCAGAAAGTAAATTTCAGAATATTCTGGAGATGGATATTATTCGTAGAATGGGTTTGCTTTTGTCTGGAATTTTTTTTGGTCTTAAAGTAAACAATGATGATAAAGAATACACATATATTTATTTAAGTGAATCTCTTGCTGCACTTCAAGGTTATACTTGTGAAGAATTTGTAAAGGTTTGTGAAAATTCTGCTTATAAAAATATTCATCCGCTGGATCGTGAAAGAGTACATAGAATATCAATGGCCCAGTATGATAAAGGAGATTTTTTTTCGGTTAAGTATCGCGTAATTCATAAAAACGGTTCAATAATCTGGATTCAGGATTATGGAAAACGTGTGCAGATGTCAGATGGTACAATAAGACATTACGGCCTTATTCAGGATATTACGGAAAAAGAAATTGCAGAGCAGAAACTTAAAACAGAAAAAATTATGTTCCGTGATGCAATTGAAAAAAAATCTCTGTTCACCGTAAAGGCTGATATTACTGAGGGAAAAATAATCGATGATCTTATAAAACCAAGCGGCACAAATCTTTTAACTCGCCTTGGATATAGAGTACCTGCAGATTATGATAGCGTCTGGAAAACTTTTATTGAAATGTACGATGTTTCATATTTGGATGATGAAGTAAAAAATTGTTTTAGTTGTGAAGGAATGCGTAAGATTTATGAGGATAAAACAGGCTCGCATAATTTTTATGTTTATCTAAGAAAAACAGGCTGGTACATAAATATTCTTCCACTGATTTATGTTGATCCTGAAAACGGGCATCTGATGTGTTATTGTCCTGTTACAAATATTACTGAAGCAAAGAAAAAAGAATTTGAAACAAGAGATGCACTTAAGAATGCACTTGTACAGGCAGAAAAAGCAAACAAAGCAAAATCAATTTTCTTGAGCAACATGAGCCATGATATCCGCACGCCGATGAATGCAGTTGTTGGTTACACGGATCTTGCGCTGAATCATTTTGCGGATAAAGAAAAGGTTAAAGATTATCTTGGAAAAATTCAAACTTCAAGTTCTCATTTATTAAATCTGATTAATAACGTTCTTGATATCAGCCGTATTGAATCTGGGAAAATCGAACTTGATGAAACAGAAGTTTCTTTGTTCCAGGTGATGCATGAAATCCGTAATATTGTTTTTGCGGACATTCAGTTTCATAAGCTTCACCTTAACATTGAATCGATTGGTGTTGTTGATGAAAATGTTTTCTGTGATATTTTAAAATTGAATCAGATACTTTTAAATTGTGTCGGCAATTCCATAAAGTATACTCCAGCCGGTGGAAAAATTGATCTGAAAATAATTCAGCATTCCCCAAGAAAAAACGGATATGCTTCTTATGATTTTAAGATTTCAGATAACGGAATCGGAATGAGTGATGAGTTTATTTCAAAAATTTTTATTCCTTTTGAAAGAGAACGTAATACAACTATAAGCGGAATTCAGGGAACAGGGCTTGGAATGTCGATTGTAAAGGGCCTTGTAGAAATGATGGGCGGACAGATTTCCATTACGAGTAAAATTAAGGAAGGAACTGAAGTTACAATTTCTCTTGATTTTAGGGTTCCCGGTGAAAGTAAAAAGGCTAGAAAAGATATTGATGAATTTGATGATGAAACAGAAATTGAACAGAATCTTACGGGAAAGAAAATTCTTCTTGTTGAAGACAATGCAATAAATTGTGAAATTGCAAAAACTCTTCTTGAAGAACAGGGCTTTATTGTTGATAATGCGGAAAATGGAGCTGAGGCAGTTGGAATCATGAGTAAATCCAAAAAAGGTGATTTTGATGTTATTCTCATGGATATTCAGATGCCTGTTATGGATGGTTATACGGCTGCAAAAAAAATCCGCAGTCTCCCAGATAAAGATGTTTCTTCTATTCCGATTATCGCAACAACAGCAAATGCCTTTGCAGAAGATATCCGACATGCTCTTGAAGTTGGAATGGATGCTCATATTTCAAAACCAATCAGTATTGAAAAAGTAATTGATGTAATCGGTAAAGTCTGCAGATGAAAAGTGTATTTTAAAAATTTCATTTTTCTCCTATAATTTAAGAATTGATACATTTAGTTATAGTATCTGAGGAATAATATGAAAAATATAAAATACATTATAGCAATTTTTATTCTATTGATTTCTAATTTTGCATTTGCAGATGAAAAGATTTGTTTATTTTGTGATGCAAAAGGAAATAGAATTTATGTTAAGTTAAATGAGGATGGAGTAATTAATTCTATTGAAGGAAATCTTGGGGATCTGTCTTTAAATCCAATTACCGTATGTAAAGAAAAAAATGGATTTCATATTGATTCGGAATGGAGTTTATTTCAAGACTGTTTTGATGTATACATAAATCGAGACAACAACAAACTTGAGGTAAGTGTCAAAAATAATAAAAATAAAGAGTTCTATCGTTCTGAAGTGTCACTGAACAAAGATAATCTTCCGACTGATGAGTTTAAAACAATTTCAAAAACGACAGGTGGATATGAAACCGTAACAAATGAAAAGTCATACAGTCTTTTACCGAATGTTAAAAATATAAATGGTGTTGTATATCAGTTTTTTGGAAATAGTGAGAATCTTGCGCAGAAATTTGAATATAAAGAAAATAATGTTAATCTTTATAGAATAATGCCCGGCGATGAATGGCAAAAATATTTAAGCGTTGAAGTTGGAAATATTAAAAGTAATGATATTTTTATAAATCTGATTAATTATATGATCATTTATTGTGCAAATAGTACTCTTGGCTCTATGATGTTTCCTGTTTTGATTGAACTTCAATCATAAAATGCATTTCCCACAAATATGGATATGTTTAACAAAGGCATAAAACGAGCAGAATTCAAAAGGATTTTGTCCGCTTCCTGAAGAAATAAAAGGAAAACTGAAAAAAAATGAACGGCATT
>JAILEY010000086.1 GCA_024687165.1 Treponema sp. | reverse complement strand
TCAGCTGCTGCAGCTGCTGCGTCACCGTCCTGTGGACAAATGATAAGAACTTCGATTCCCTTGTTAAGAAGAGCTTCTACGTTCTGCTTTTCTTTGCTTGAATCACCCTGGCTGAAGAGAACCTGCATTCCGATATTCTTGCTTGCAAGAAGTTTACTGAACTGCTTTTCATCCTGAATCCAGCGTGGTTCATCCTTTGTTGGAAGAACGATACCAACTTTTACTTTAGCCTGCTTTTTGCAGCTTGTGAAAAATCCCATGCCTGTAGCAGCAAGAACCATAGCACCTAAAAGTACTTTTCCTAATCTTTTCATAGCATACCTCGCTTTAGAGTTAATGATATTGCGGAGCCTTACTCTCCGTTGTTATGACAATTATAGAATAAGAATTTAAGACAGAAATTTTGAATTTCTTGAAAATTTTATTAAATTTAGGTAAAAAAAAACGATCCCAAAAAATTTAACTAATCTGGAACCGTTTTTAGAAATTTTTTAACGTTAAATTTTTACCAATTAAACTTATTACGACTGATTATAGTAATTTTTTTATGATTCTGCATAAGTAAGTTTTGATGTATACACGCGCAGGCGGGTTTCTGATGACAAATACATTCAGCCACCGCGAAGCGGTACTGCCGTATTTGGCGGCAGAAAATCGCTGAAAGCGTGTATGCATTATCTTAATCACGCTGACAAAATCAATATTAAAATAAAAAATTACTTAATCGTAGATTTCGCTGTATGTATGGAAGGAATTTTTTACAATCACGTCTTCCAGATTTTCTTTTGTAACGATTTCAGGTTCAAGCCAGATTACAGGAACATCCATGTAGCCGTTGTTTATTCTTTCCAGATCCGAAAGATATTCTTTTGGATTTGAAGATTTTGCAAGGTTTACAGCATAAATAGCAGCTGTTCTTGCAAGTGAATCAATCGGTTTGTAAACTGTGCCGTACTGTGAGCCTTCTGCAATTCTTCGGCATGCAGCAATGTCACTGTCCTGTGCAAATACAGGAATATTTCCAGACTGATGTTCTCTTAGAGAATTGATTACTTTTTCTGCAACGGCGTCATTTCCACAGATTATCGCTTCCGGAATGATTTTACTGTCGAGAAGTTCATTCATCTTTTTATAGGAAAGATCGTAGTTCCATTCAGGTGTAAAATAGTTGTAGAGAATTTTGCTCTTTGGAAGGATGCTGTTTATTCCATCTGAAAAAAGACTCATGTTAAAATCATCAGGTGAACCGAGGATGCAGACATAGCTTTTTGGATTAATAGTTGATTCAAGATAATTGGAAATTTTTTTACCTACTTCTTTTGTGTTTACAGATACATAGAGACTTACAGGTGAATTTAAAATCAAACGGTCGTAGCTTATTACCGGAATATTTTTATCATAAGCTTTCATAAGCACATCAGAAAGTGAGTCACCGTTTTTTGCAACAATCACAAGGGCGTCGACATTCATATCTATAAGATTTTGAATTTGCTGAATCTGTTTTTTTTCATCGTTGCCTGCATGCTGAAAAATTATTTCTGCATCTTTTGTTTTTGCTGTGTTGATAAAAATGTCACAGTCTTTTTGCCAGCGCTCAATTACAAAAGAATCAATTGAAAATCCGATTGTTACCTTTCCTTTTTTTACAGGCTTTTTATCTTTGTTGCAGGAAAAAAAACTTAAACTGAAAACGGCCGCACAAAGCAAGAATATTTTTTTTAGCATTTATAAAACTCCTAAAAACTCCGATAGATTTTTATACTTTTGATTTTCTGAATTCTGTTGGTGTCATTCCGAATTTTTTTCTGAAAATTTTGCTGAAATAGTTCTGGTCAGCATATCCGACAGAATACGTAATTTCTTTGATATTAAGTTCATCATCACACAGAAGCTGTTTTGCTTTTTCAAGCCTCATGTCAGTCAGATACTCAATGAAATTTTTTCCAGTTTCTTCTTTGAAAAGTCTGCTTAAATAAACAGGCTTTACTTTTGCAAATTCTGCCGCAGAAACAAGGGAAATTTCTTTTTCAAGATTTTCCGTGATGTAATTCAGTGTTTTTCTGATTGTAGGATTTGCCTTGTTTTTATTCTGCGTGTTGATGTATTCACATACATAGAGAATTTTCTTTGTAAACAGGTATTTGATTTCAGTAATATTTGTGCATTTTTCCAGAAGCTCAAAGGTGTGCGAATCCATTGCAATATTTGCTTCGTTGTAAATCTGAGACAAAAGAGTGAAGCAGTGTGTTTTTATTATGTTAAGATCTGAGCTGCATTTCATTTCGTTTGTAATCCATGGATCAATGAGCTTCTTAACATTTTCTGTGTCGCCGTTGAGAATTCTTCCTGTAAGATTTTTTGTTACAGTCTTGAATTTCTTTTCATCAAGAATAACAGGTTTCTGCATTTCAAGATCGCTTGAGAAAATTACTCCGCCTGTTTCAGGACAGTTATTCAAAGATTGTAAAGCTTCCTGGTAACCTTTTACAGATTCATCAAGAGCACTGTGGTTGTTTCCCGCACCGATTTTTATTGAGCGTCCGATTTTAAAAGCAAGGGCCTTAAAAATTTCATTAACAGTTTTTTCTTTGTTAGAAATTTCCTCTTCAGTTTCAAATGGAATAAAATAAATTATTCTGTTCATTATTGACTGGCCGGAAACACATTTTGTTTTTGAAAGAATGATATCTTTAATCTGATTGTATACAGATGCTCTTTCGCTTAAGAGTGTGTCAGGAATTTCAATGCAAAGGAAGAAGTATTCAATCGGGTTGATTTTTAGATAATCAAGATAAAACTCTAAATCCTTGTTCTGGGAATCTGAGAAAACTGCTGTGTAAATAAAATCATTTTCTACAATTGGAGAAACAAGATTAAGCTGCTCCTTAACATTCAGCGCTTCAAGATTTTTTTCTGTTGATTCCTGGTAAAGAAGCATTGCGCCTCTGAGAATCTGAATGATTTTATCTTTTGAAAAAGGCTTTGTGATGTATCTGTAAACTCCAAGTTCTACTGCAGCCTGTGCGTACTGAAATTTATCAAAGGCACTTAAAATTATGATGATTGCATTTGGAAGAATTTTTTTGATTTCACTGATTGAGTCCAGACCGTTGAGACCAGGCATGTTGATATCCATAAAAATAAAATCAATAGGAACAGTCTTGCAGATTTCAATTGCTTCCATTCCAACCTGTGCACGAAGAATGTTGAATTCATCAGGAAAACTTTTTGAGATGATGAATGAAAGTGACTGTAAAACGATTTCTTCATCGTCTGTAATTAAAATATTATACATTTCTAATCCTTATTACGAATTTGGTTCCGCCGCCTTCGTTTTCTTCGATATCAAAAACTTTTTCGTCCTTAAAGAAAATTCTAAGCCTTGAAATGACATTTTCAAGTCCAATTCCATCTTCTTTTATTGATGTTTCATCTTCTGTTCCACCGGAGAGATTCAGCACACGGTTTTTTACATCTTCCGGAAAACCGCATCCGTTGTCGCTGACTTCTATAAAAAGTGTTGAGCCTTCAGATTTTATTATTGAATATACTTTGAGTTTTATTATTCCACCTTTTACTACACTTGCAAATCCGTGTTTGATGCAGTCTTCAACAAGCGGCTGAAGCACCATTCCCGGAATTTCAAGTGCACTGTTTGAATAGCTTATGTCTTTTTCAAAAACAAATTTCTGGCCGAACCTCATCTTCATGATGTAAATGTAATTATCAACTGAAGTAAGTTCGTCCTCAAGATTTGAAACTTCTCCCATTTGAAGATTGTAGCGGTAGAAGTCTGCAATTTTTTCAAGGAACTGACATGTCTTATCTGAACCTTCAAGCATTGCAAGCTGCGCACCTGTATTGAGGGTATTAAAAAGAAAATGCGGATTTATTTGTGACTGAAGCGCTTTAAATTTTGCAGCGTTGTACAGTGAAGTCATTTCAATTTCTTTTTGCTGAAGTCTGTTGTATTCAATTGCTTTTTCCCAGATTGTATCAACATATTCGCGGATGCTTTTTGTCATAACGTTGAAAGCTTTGCTGATGTTTTCCATTTCAATTACATCAGAATGTTCCATCGGTTCAATTTCATAATTGTTGCTTGAAATCTGTAATGCGGCTTCTGAAATTTTTGTAAGAGGTTTCAGCGATGTTCTGAGGAAAATAAATGCAAGAACAAAAGTAACTCCAGAAATCAAAACGAAAATTGAGAATCCCAGACATGCAGTTTTTTTCAGGTGAGAAACAGCGCTTTCATATCTCTGGCGGTTGTTCTGAAAATAAAGTGAATCGAGGGATTTAATTTCTGTCTCAAGAAATGAATAAACTTTTGAGGCAAGATTAATGTTAATCTCTGATTTTTTAGAATTATTTGCGCGTTTGTATTTTACAGTGTTATCTGCATAAAAAAGCCAGCTTTTTGATAACTGTCTGATTATGTATTCCTTCTGTCTGATTTTGTCTTTATCAGGATGTTCAGAGAGAAATCCCATGATGTTTTCAATCGTGTTTTTCTGATTGAAGTAAGCATTGATTGTTTCGTAAGAATGAAACTTCAGATAATTGTTGAGGCTTTCATTTGTTTTTTCAAGTTCATTCCGGTAGTTTTCAAGAATTGAATTTGTTTTATAGCTTGATCCCGCCTGACTTATGATGAAATAAATTGATGCTGTAAAATAAATAATCAGCACAACCATTATGAAGAAGATGAGGAAATATGATGAAAGAATTTTTTTCTCGAGACTTGTTTTTTTCATCTTGATTTCCTCACAGTAAGTCCTGTTGAAATGTAAGCGTTTACAAACTTTTTCTGTTTTTCAAAATACAACTGCTGAACTGCATCTATTCCCGCCTGATGAAAGTCTGATGAAACAAGCAGTGAAATTACTTTTTTGTCACAGTAAGAATCAAGAAGTGAATTTGAGTTGTATCCTGCAATTCCGATTTTACCTACCATGTCCAGATTTATGATTGAGCGTGTAACAGTAAGAGTTGTATCCGGATTGAATGAAATTATGCAGTCCGGAGTTTTTTCTATGATCAGTGATTTTATGTAATCTTCAAAATTCAGTGAACGATCGTCCGGAAGAATTTCCATTTTCAGTTTTCGATCGTGAGAACAGATTTTATGAATCATTGAGAAAATGCTTGAAGAAAAATTCTGATTGCTCTTTTTGGAAATAAAGAGGATATCGTTCCATTCTTTGTGTTTTGTAATTTCTGCGGAAAATTCTTCTGCAATGGCAATTCCACCGGTTGAAATATAAGAAACAGGATCATCAGGAATTCCAATTTTTCCAATTAAAACTACAGGAATTTTTGACGAAGCTGAATCAACAATTGATGGAATTGAAAAATCATCTTTATCGTTGAAAATTATAATTCCGTCTGCATCAACAAAATATGCATATTCAAATGCTTTGTCCATCGGAACTTTATCAAGAATGACATTCAATTCATCTGCTTTTCCTTTTGCGCCTGAAAAAATATCATCAACATAATCTGTGCCTGTCAGAATAAAATGATAATCTGCCGCTGAATGTTTTTTGCTGATATTTCCTTTGAACTGAAAAACAATTTTGAAAGATTCCTGAATAATTATTCCCGTAAGAATAATAAGGATTGAGGTAGTAGAGATGAGAAAAATTCTTTTTAAGATTTTCTTATTTGCCATCACAGTAATTTTATCATAAGAAAATGATTTTAACTAAAGTAATGTAAAAAAAATACCAAATTTATAGAGATTTTTCTATTTATTGATTATGAAATTCGAATGAAAAAGAGCTGCTGCAATTGCTTACAACAGCTCCCTGTCTTAAACTTCGAAGTTTCCTGCTGTATGTGCTGCATCACAGTAGAGGCATCTGTATTCTCTTTTTTCCGGATTTGTCAGACGGAACTGAGGTGTGATGTAAGTTTCAGTTGTTGTAATGCATCTTGGGTTTTTACAGCGGATAACGCTCTCAACTTTGTCCGGGAGAGAGAGCACGATTTTTCTTGCAATCTGTCCATTCTGAATTACGTTGACTGTAATGTTTGAGTCAATGAATCCGAGAATGCTGTAGTCAATGTTGATTACGCTGTCGATTTTTATAATGTCTTTTTTACCGCTTTTTTTAGAATTTGCATTCATGATTAAAGCTGTTGTAAAAGCTGCAGAATCAAGTTTGAGCCATTTAAAAACTTTCCAGCCTAAGCCTGCATGAATGTGGTCGATTACAAGTCCGTTTTTAATTTCTGCAATATTGATCATCAGAGTGCTCCTGTAACTTTTGCAATAAGTGCCATGCGTGCGTACATTCCGTATTTTACCTGCTTAAAGTAAGCTGCACGAGGATCATCATCAACTTCCGGTGCAATTTCGTTTACGCGTGGAAGAGGGTGAAGAACGATCATGTCTTTTCTTGCCATTTTCATTTTTTCACGGTCGAGGATGTAACTGTCTTTAAGGCGGATATAATCCTGTTCGTTGAAGAATCTTTCTTTTTGAACGCGTGTCATGTAAAGAATATCCAGATCACCGATTACGTCTTCAAGTTTTTCTGCAGTTGTAAATTCAATTCCTGCCGGCTTGAGAAGATCTTCTGTTATGTATTCAGGAACCTTAAGTTCCTCTGGACTGATGAAAACGAATTTGTTGTTTCTGTAGCGGCTCATTGCCTGTGTGAGCGAGTGAACTGTGCGTCCGAATTTCAAGTCTCCGCAGAAGCCGATTGTATGTCCTTCGAATCCGCCTTGAAGTGCACGGATTGTAAGAAGGTCTGTAAGTGTTTGTGTCGGGTGGCTGTGTCCGCCGTCGCCTGCATTGATTACTGGAACCGGGCTGTATTGTGAAGCAAGAAGTGCAGCTCCTTCTTTTGGAGTGCGCATTGCAATTACATCAACATATGAGCTTACAACGCGGATTGTATCAGCAAGGGTTTCACCTTTTGTTCCTGATGTAACATTTGCGTCTGCAAATCCTTCTACAGTTCCTCCCAGGTGAAGCATTGCGGCTTCAAAAGAAAGACGGGTTCTGGTGCTTGGCTCAAAAAAAAGTGTCGCAAGAATTTTCCCGCGACACACATCTTGAAATGATTTCGGATCAACAATAATCTGCTCTGCCAATGCACAAATCTCATCAATTTCTGAAACGGAGAGATTTGTCGGTTCAATAACATGTCTTCCTTTTAGCATAAAGTCCTCACTATGAATTTTCATGAGTTTATCATAATGAAAACTTTAAATAAAGGGGGAATTGTTGACCGGGCAAAGAATCTACACTGCAATATTTACCAGAGGTTCTGCTTCAACCACATGTTCTGCTGCATAGCTGTAAAGAATCTTTGCAACATCGAAGAGAGGCTTTTTAACCTTAAGGCCCATGTTCTGTGCAAACTCAATAGAAGATTTTACTGCAATCGGGTTCCAGAGCTTTGCATTTCTGATGTTTACAAATTCAGCCTGTTCAGATTCTGCAATTGCTTTTATGTGATTGTTCATTGAAGTTGAAAGTGTATCAACATTTGATTCGAATACTGAAACAAGTGCAAGACGGCATTTCGGATTTTCATTTTTGATTGCAGAAATTAACTCAAGGTAGAGTGAATCAAACTGAGCCGGATTTGTTCTGAAAAGTTCTTTGTCTTCTGTTCCAAGGTGAAGAATGATTCCTTCTGATTTAAGTGAAGCAACATATTTTTTGAAATATTCTTTTGCGTTTTTAAGTGAAAGTGCGAAAGTGCTTCTGTTAAAGAGATTGAAATCAAGTTCAAAATCTGCTGCAAGTTTTTCTGCAGGAATTTCTTTATCGTATGTTCCGCCGAGAAGAGTTACGCTGTATTCTTTTACAATTTTTTCAGTTTCTTCTGTAACAAGATGTTCTTCATGAGAATATACGATGTTTGATTTTTTAATCATTGTTTTTGCTGACGGTTTGATTTCAGCCTCTGCCTTTTTATCAAGGGCGCTGTTTCTGAAATATACGACAACATTTGAAAAGACAATTACAAGATTAAGAAAATAAACTGCAAGAACATAATTAAACTGCTGATTGATAATCTTTGCAGTAATTCCAGCAACATAACCTGTAATAATCAAAAAGATAAATGCAAGACTTGTGCTTTTTGCAGTTCTTGCCCTGTAAGCTTTTACTACATTGATTGGCCATGAAAAACCAAAACATACCAGCATTCCTGCTTCAAAAAGATGTGCTAAATTCATTTTCTAAACCTCTGTTAATTTTTTATCTCAGGCTGATTGCCTTTGACGGTTTACATAATATTCAAAAAAATTAATCAGACAATTTTTAGAAAGATAAAAAAAAATTTTTTAATGAACACACTTTTTTTACTTTCAAAAGGTATAAGAAAATTAATCATATGATATAGTAGAAATGTGAAAAAAGAAAAACAGAATAACAAAGGAAATCTCACATTCCTCAGAAAAGAAATTACGCGGGTTCAGCTTTCACTTATAATTTTTATCACGCTTCTTTTGAGTGCAGGCGGCTTATTGATAAATATTAATTCCAACAACAAAGCTTTTAATCAGAATCTGCAGAATACTTCCGAGCTTATAACAAGACTTTACAGCTTTGCAAAAACACAAAATGATCTTTGTTCTTACATGGACGACACTGTTGCATCTTTAAGTGATGTTGATATTTTTTCAATCGTCGATAAATCAAACACAAGAATTTATCATACAAACCATGCGCTGATTGGAACACAGTACGACGGAACTCATCCTGATTTTTCAAAACGTTCTGCGGATTATTTTACAGAAGACAGCAATGGTCCGTCTGGCCCCCAGAGAAGAACTTATTCTGCAATTTATGATTCAGATGGAAATTACGAAGGCTTCATAATGACAATACGCCTTAAAACTTCCATGCGTGGTGTAACTGAAAGAACAGTCCTGCTTTTTGTATTTGTTACAATCGCCGCAATATTGATTGAACTTGCAATCTGCACGACACTTTCAAAAAAAATTAAAAAAGAATTTTTAAGTTTTACGGAAGATTTTGAAGGTACAAAATTTCTTGTGGATTCAATGCGCGCGAATAACCACGATTTTACGAATAAGCTGCATGTAATCCTCGGTCTGATTCAAATCGGGCAGTATGAAAAGGCACAGAATTACATTCAGAACATTTCAATTATTCAGCGTGAGACTGTGACTTTTGTAATGCACAACATTGAAAACTCTTCTCTTGCAGCTCTCCTTATCGGGAAAATTGCACGCTCAAGTGAATGCAATGTAAAATTTACTTTCCGAGAAAATTCTCATTATAAAAATGAAGACGTTAATATTCCATCTGAAGCTCTTGTTACGATTACGGGAAATTTAATCGACAATGCACTTGATGCGATGAACACAAGCACAAAAGAAAATAAGGAACTTTCTGTAGGAATTTTTACAAAGCAGGGAGAACTTCTTCTGATTGTTGAAGATTCAGGTCCTGGAATTGCAGATGGATTTAAAGAAAAAATTTTTGACAACGGATTTTCTACAAAAGGTACAGGGCGCGGAGTCGGGCTTTATCACACAAAGCAGTTGATAAAAAGTCTGGGCGGAGAAATTGTTGTTGAATCTCAGATTGGAAAAGGAAGCTGTTTTACAGTAACATTGAGAAAGTAGGAATTTAAAATGGCGTACAAAGTTCTGATTGTTGAAGATGATCCGATGGTTGCAGATATAAACAGGCACTATGTTGAAACAAATAAAAATTTTACTGTTGCTGAAATCTGCAGAAATGGAGAAGAGGCTCTTGAGTATCTTGAAAAGAACAGCGTGGATCTTGTTGTGCTTGATGTCTTCATGCCGGTGATGGATGGCGTTGAAGTTTTAAATCAAATCAGGGCTAGAAATATTCCAACCGAAGTAATCATGGTGACAGCCGCAAATGATACGCAGACAATTGAGCGCACGATGAAAGATGGAGTTCTTGATTATCTTATCAAGCCTTTTTTTATGGAACGATTTCAAGTCTCTCTTAAAAAGTTCGAAGCAAAAGTAAAAACTTTAAAACAAAATTCTGTTCTTGATCAAAACAGCATCGACAGCCTGATTTCAAATTCCGTTAAAACAAAAAATGAAGAGCTTCCGAAAGGAATACAAAAAAAGACTCTTGAAGTTGTCCTTAAATTTTTTGAAGAAAATTCATCCTGGCAGACCGCAGACATGATTGCAGAAAAATGTGGAATCAGCATCGTTACAATACGGCACTACATGAATTATCTTGTTGAAATAAAAGTTATAGAAGAAAGCATAAATTATGAAACAGGCGGACGGCCATCAATTTTATACAGGACTGTATAATTTTCTTGCTGAAAAACTAAACTTCCCTTAAAATGTGTTTTGAAAAATAATTAATTTAAAAGGAACTGGAGTTATCATGAAAAAATTTTTACTTTCTGCATTAGTTTTATGCGCAGGATTTTTAGGATTTGCAAAAGACAAGGTGGTTAAAATCTATACCTGGAACGATGAGTTTGAGGTTATTTACGGTTATTCCTGTCGTGAAAAAATGGAAGAGCGCGGTATTTTTACAGAGTTTATCGTAAAGCCAAATCATGATGGAGTATACCTGACTAATCTTAATAATGAACTTGAAGAAGGTGAAGTTGATATTTTCCTTCTTGAACCTGATGCTTTAGCAAAATATATGAATGGTGAATATGCTACAGATATTGAAGTACTTGGAATCACCGGAAAAGATATTGAAAATCAGTATGATTTTACAAAAAAGTTAGCTTCTGATAAGAATGGAAAAATAAAGGCTTTGACATGGCAGTGTTGTCCTGGAGCATTTATTTACAAACGTTCAATTGCATACGATGTTTTTGGAACTGATGATCCTGCAAAAATTCAGAACCTTTTAAAAGACTGGAAGAGTTTTGAAAAGGCTGCGGCTGAATGTGCGGGAAAAGGCTATAAAATCATTTCATGTCCTGAAAGTACATACCATGTGTTTGGCAGTCAGATGAAGGAACCTTGGATTGTTGACGGTAAAGTAAATATTGATGCCAGTGTCAGAAAGTGGGTTGAACAGGCAAAAATGTTTGTTGACGAAGGATATACAGAACCTGTAGGTCAGTGGTCAGAGGCATGGTTTAATGATATGAGAGAAAATACTACGCTTGGATTCTTTGGTCCCGGCTGGTTTCTTGATTATGTTATTTCTCCAAATGTAGCTGAAACAAGCGGAGACTGGGCAGTATGTATGGGACCTGACGGATGGTACTGGGGCGGATCTTATGTTTGTGTTGCATCAAATTCAAAAAATAAAAAAGAAGCCGCAGAAATCCTTAAAATGATCACATGCGATGAAAAGGCACTGGAAATAATTCATAAGAAACAGAATGATTTTGTAAACAATAGAAAGCTTATGAATAAAATTGCAAAGTCAAAGGATGATGAAAAAGAATTCCTTAGAGGACAGAATCCTTATAAGTATTTCTGTCAGTCAGCGGATTCAATAAAAGCTGTTGTGGCAGATGATTACAATATTTCATGGCAGTTCGAAAGCAACATGTTGGATTACATAAAAGGAACTTGCACGCGAAAAGATGCAGTAAAAGCTTTTAAAAAGGATGTAAAAAAATCAGGTTCCAATAATTAGTTAAAAATTGGCTCCCAGTCGTCTTGAGCGTAACAAAACCGATGCTATCGCATCTACATGCTGTTTGTTGTATAGGAACTATTCATTCTGTCGCTTTGCGACAGCAACAAACAGAATGTTTTCGTTCCGCTCAATACTCCTTCTGATAAACTCACAGAGTATGAAAGTAATCCCGCATGTGGTCATAGTTTTCAGTCGTACAAATCACTGTTTTTATCTTCGCCTTTTACAACACTTTCAATTATTTCCGTCATATCCTGTTTTGAAATCTGCGGACGATAGTATACATCGGGTACTTCTTCCTTTAATTTTTCGAACAGT
>JAILEY010000085.1 GCA_024687165.1 Treponema sp. | reverse complement strand
TTTTCTACAGGCTATACAATAAAGAATTTTGAAGGCATAAATTTAAATTTAATATTGACGTGTGTTTATGTTGTATTAATAGAAATCTATAAAATTCTTTACATCATAAAGTTGAGTCTGGTTTCAGAGAATAATAAAGTTGATGAAAATTGGGATAATTAATCTCCCACCATCTATAGCGTTTTCATCACGTCAGAAAACGCAATCGGCTGTTCCCACAAATAGGGATTTGTATAACTAATGCAGGATCATCGGGGCTGTTTTAGACAGCTATTACTGTATGCAGAAAAAACCCCTGGTATACTGACAGCACACCAGGGGAGAAGGCAAATTATTTCATATTACTCTTTGTTAAATAGAGCAGTACTTAAATATCTATCTCCGTTGTCCGGAAGAAGAGCAACAATTGTTTTTCCTTTGTTCTCAGGTCTTTCTGCAAGAATTTTTGCAGCTTTCAAAGCAGCACCGCTCGAGATTCCAACAAGAACACCTTCTTTAAGGGCAAAGTTTCTTCCTTCTTCAAATGCATCTTCGTTTTCAATCGCAAGAACTTCATCGTAGATTTTTGTATCAAGTGTTTCAGGTACAAAGCCAGCTCCGATTCCCTGAATCTTGTGTGGACCAGCGACTCCCTTTGTAAGAACCGGAGAACCTGCAGGTTCAACAGCAACGATTTTTACATTCGGATTTTTTGACTTAAGATATTTTCCAACACCTGTTACAGTTCCGCCAGTTCCAACACCGGCAACAAAAATATCTACTTTTCCGTCTGTCTGTTCCCAGATTTCAGGACCTGTTGTTTCAAAGTGTGCAGCAGGATTTGAAGGATTTACAAACTGACCGAGGATAATGCTTCCAGGGATTTCGTTGTTTAATTCATCTGCTTTTGCAATTGCTCCTTTCATTCCTTTTGCACCTTCTGTGAGCACAAGTTCTGCACCATATGCTTTAAGAAGATTTCTTCTTTCAACGCTCATTGTGTCCGGCAAAGTAAGGATTGCCTTGTAGCCTCTGCTTGCTGCAACTGAAGCAAGACCGATTCCAGTGTTTCCTGATGTCGGTTCGATGATTGTTGCACCCGGTTTAAGAAGTCCTGACTTTTCTGCATCAATAATCATCTTGTATGCGATTCTGTCTTTTACGCTTCCCGCAGGATTAAAAAGTTCAAGCTTAGCAAGAATTGTTGCGTTTGAATTTTCTGCATATTTGTTAAGTTTCAGAATTGGTGTGTTTCCGATAAGTTCTGTTGCGCTGTTATAAATCTTTGACATAATATTTCTCCTTGTAAACTTCTGAATGTTTTATTTGATTGCTGCAAATCCATTTTCAAGATCTGCGATGATATCATCAATGTGCTCTGTACCAATACTCAATCTGATTGTGTTCTGAGCAATTCCCTGATCCTTAAGCTCTTCTTCTGAAAGCTGGCTGTGAGTTGTGCTTGCAGGATGAATTACAAGACTCTTTACATCAGCTACATTTGCAAGAAGGCTGAAAATCTTCAGGTTGTCGATGAACTTCCATGCTTCTTCTTTTCCACCTTTGATGTTGAATGTAAAGATGCTTCCTCCACCGTTCTTAAAATATTTCTCATACAAGGCGTGATCCGGATGATCTTTCAGACTCGGGTGATTTACTTTTTCTACCAGAGGATGCTTGCTGAGGAATTCAACAACCTTCTTTGTGTTTTCAACATGACGCTCAATTCTAAGAGAAAGAGTTTCAGTTCCCTGTAAAAGAAGGAAAGCATTGAATGGACTGATTGTTGCACCTGTATCGCGTAAAAGGATTGCGCGGATATAAGTTACAAAAGCAGCTGGGCCAACAACTTCTGCAAAGTTTACGCCGTGGTAGCTTGGGTTAGGAGCTGCAATCGGCTTGTATTTGCCTGATTTTTTCCAGTCGAATTTTCCGCTGTCAACGATAACTCCGCCTAAAGTTGTTCCGTGTCCACCGATGAATTTTGTTGCACTGTGAACAACAATATCAGCTCCGTGTTCAATCGGACGGAACAAATACGGAGTTCCAAAAGTGTTGTCTATTACAAGTGGAATGCCATGCTTGTGTGCAATTTCAGCAATTTTTTCTACGTCTGGAATATCGCTGTTTGGATTTCCAAGTGTTTCAAGATAAATTGCTTTTGTGTTTTTTCTGATTGCACCTTCTACTTCTGAAAGATTGTGTGCATCAACAAAAGTTGTTTCTACGTTGAACTGTGAAAGTGTGTGCGCAAGAAGATTGTAGCTTCCACCGTAGATTGTTTTCTGTGCAACGATGTGATCACCCGCCTGAGCAAGTGCCTGAATTGTGTAAGTGATTGCAGCTGCTCCTGAAGCTGTAGCAAGTGCTGCAACTCCACCTTCAAGTGCTGCAATTCTTTTTTCAAAAACATCCTGAGTTGAGTTTGTAAGACGCCCGTAGATGTTACCTGCATCAGCAAGTCCAAATCTGTCTGCGGCATGCTGTGAATTGCGGAAAACGTAGCTTGTTGTCTGATAGATAGGAACTGCTCTGCTGTCTGTTGCTGGATCAGGAGTTTCCTGACCGACATGAAGTTGAAGAGTTTCGAATTTGTAATTTGCCATAATTTAACCTCGCTTTGATAATTTGATCTGTTGATGGTTAAAATATAGCAAAGAATTTTTATATTGAAAAATACTATATTATTATTAAAGGTAATAGTTTTTACCTATATACTTTTAATCCTGCTGAAGATACTTTTTAAGCTCTTCAAGGTAGGCTTCACCTGCAGAAGAAAGCAGTACATTGTTTTTTGTGATGTATCCGATTTCCTGACATGCAGTAGTATTTTCTTTGTCGATGAATGGGATTGCAATAAAGTCGTTGCCGTTAAGCTCATTGCTTATAATTCCCGAACAGAGACAGTATGCATTCAGACCTTTCATGAGATTAAGGTTTGTTGCTCGGTCAGTAGTGCGGATGATTTTTGAATAATCTTTTTCTGCTAGAATTTCTTCAGCATAATAAAATGAACTTGAAGCATTCTGGTCGAACATAAGACAAGGATAGTCTTTGAGATTTTTAAAAGTCAGGCTTTCACATTTTGCGAGCGGATGTTTTTTCCACAGATAAACAAATGCTTTGCAGGAAACAAGAGGTTCAAATTTTAAATCATTAGCTTTAAAAACTTTTTTGAGTGCAGATCGGTTAAAATCAGAAAGATTGAGAATCCCGATTTCACTGCGCATCGTTGAAACATCTTCTATGATTGTAAGTGTTCTTGTTTCGTTGATTGCAAGTTCATATTCTTCCATTCCGCCTTCTTTTTTATTCAGTTTTTTAACAAGATTGATAAAGGCTTTTACGCAGAATGAATAGTGCTGGCAGCTTACAGCAAACTTTTTTTTGTGTTTTTTTGAAGTATCGAATCTGTCAAGAAGGTTATCGTACTGCGCATAAATCTGTCTTGCATATTGAATGAACTCTTTTCCTTCTGTAGTCAGAGTGATTCCTTTGCTTGATCTGTTAAACAGCATGATGTTGAATTCATTTTCAACGTCTTTGATTGCTGCAGTAAGTGATGGCTGAGAAACATAAAGTTGTTCTGCCGCCTTATTAAAAGATCCGATTTCAGAAATACCGATTATATATTTAAGCTGCTGTAGTGTCATAAAAAAAAGAATATTTTAAAATTTAAAAATAATCAATTTGATTAATAAAACAATTCTGCTTCGAATGAATTGCCTTCTTCTGTTTTGCCTATTACAACAAGCTTTTTACCATCGTCAACGACTTTTCCATAAACTGAAAGTTCATTTCCAAGCATTGCCTCCTTTGAATAGTTGATTTTAAAATCTGTAGGGACTTTGCTTCTGTATTCTTCTGGAAGAGCATCTTCAATAAAAGCACCGTATCTAGAATTTGTTGTGTGGCCGTTTGTATCGATATCTGAAAATTTAATTTTTCTTTTATCCCAAAGTTTCATATCTTCTGCTGCAGAAATTTTCCCCGGATTAAGGCAATCTGTTTCTGTAGTAAATTCAATTGGAGGTCTTAAAGTAAATTTTGCAGTCGGAAGAAGACGGCGTGCGTTGATGTCAACAACCATCCAGTAAGCTTTTGCACTTATCAAAAGATTTTTGTTTTCATCAAAGATATTATATTTTCTTACAA
The DNA here is from genome assembly GCA_024687165.1 of Treponema sp. Taxonomy (GTDB): domain Bacteria; phylum Spirochaetota; class Spirochaetia; order Treponematales; family Treponemataceae; genus Treponema_D. Next base: position 35,852 of record JAILEY010000085.1, on the reverse strand, counting down.
GCTGAAGAGCTTCTGCTTTTTCTTCCCAGGTTACAATTTCAAGCTTCTGATTTTCTACAGGCATTTTGTGAAATCTGAAAGAAAGGCGCGAAACAAGAATTCCAAATCCTTTTTCTTTTAAAAATTCTCGGGACATTCCCTGCTGTCTGTAATCTTCAACTGCGATATCTGATGTAACGCGCAAAAGTTCATGAAGACTCCAGAATCCGTGCATATTTGCCTGACTGAAATATATCTGTTCTTCTGAATGAAAAATTTTTTTATCTGTTTCGTGATATTGTTTGTATTCCATAGTACTTCCTCAAAAAAAATTATATAGAACTATAACTTCTGATACAACCTGTTGAAATTATTTATTTACACCGTCAAATAAAAATGATATTTTTTAAACATGGCACGAACAGCAACTATTGAAAGAAACACAAAAGAAACACAGATTAAACTTACTTTAAATCTTGATGGAACTGGAAAATGTACAGTAAAGAATCCTGTTGGATTTTTTGAACATATGCTCAATTCATTCTGCAAGCACGGAATGTTTGATCTTGACGGCGAATTAAAAGGTGATCTTGAAGTTGATCAGCATCATCTGATTGAAGACACAGGTATTGCCCTTGGAACAGTTTTTGCAAAAGCTCTTGGTGACTGTGCGGGGATTTTTAGAAGCGGATGTTTTACTTATCCGATGGATGAAAGTCTTCTTCAGGCTGCTGTTGATTTCGGCGGTCGTCCTTACTGTGTATGTAATGCTCAGCTTACTGGAATTCCTCTTGTGTCAGTGAACGCAGACGGTAAGCAGGCATCGTTTCAGACTGATTGTTTTGAAGATTTCTGGCAGGGCTTTGTAAACGGCGCAAGATGTAATCTTCATTTAGACACAATCCGCGGAAGAAGTGATCATCACAAAATGGAAGGTCTTTTCAAGGCAGCGGCTCGTGCAATCCGTGCGGCAGTAGAAATCGATCCGAGAAGAAACGGAGAAATTCCAAGCACTAAAGGCTGCATTTAATTTTTTCAGCTGATCAAAATTTGCATTCAGAATAAAGATTTAGTATCTCTATAGTAAGAGGTACTAAAAATGAATTTTGATCAGATGACAATCAAGCTGCAGGAAGCTTTTCAAGACGCTAATACTCTTGCACAGAAAAAAGATCACAGTGAGATCGGAACAGAGCATCTTCTTTATGCATTTTTAAATCAGAAAGACGGAATAATTCCTCCGCTTGTTGAACGAATTGGTGTTCAGATTCCTCTTCTTATTTCACGAGTTGAAGAACTTCTTTCAAAATATCCTGTTGTACATGGTGCTTCTCAACTTTCACTTTCACAGTCAGCACAAAAAGTTCTTGCGAAAGCTGAAGATGAAATGGCATCTCTTAAAGATAAATTTCTTTCGTGTGAACATTTGTTTCTTGCGATGAGTGCGCAGGATGATTCAACCGGTGAGCTTTTAAAATCTATGGGTGCTGAAAGAAAAGCAATTCTTGAATCATTAAAAGCAGTCCGCGGAAATTCTACAATCGACACAAATGATCCAGAAAGCCAGATGCAGGCTCTTGAAAAATACTGTATTGATCTTACGGCGCGAGCTCGTCTTGATAAAATTGATCCTGTAATCGGGCGTGATGAAGAAATCCGTCGTGTAATGCAGGTCCTCAGCCGTCGAACAAAAAATAATCCTGTTTTGATTGGTGAGCCTGGTGTCGGAAAGACTGCTGTTGTAGAAGGACTTGCAAGACGAATTGCCGGTGGAGATGTTCCTGAAAGTTTAAAAAACAAAAGGCTTCTTTCTCTCGATATGGGCTCTCTTGTTGCCGGTGCAAAATTCCGCGGTGAATTTGAAGAGCGTCTTAAAGGTGTAATAAAAGAAGTTACGGAAAGTGAAGGCCGAATAATTCTTTTCATTGATGAGCTTCATACAATTGTTGGTGCAGGTGCAAGTGAAGGAAGCATGGATGCAGGAAATCTTTTAAAGCCTGCACTTGCCCGTGGAAATATGCATGTTATCGGTGCAACAACTTTAAATGAATACAGAAAGTACATTGAAAAAGATGCAGCCCTTGAGCGAAGATTTCAGCAGGTTCTTTGCGTTGAGCCGAGTGTAGAAGATACAATTGCAATTCTCCGTGGACTTCGTGACAGGTATGAAATTCATCACGGTGTAAAAATTAATGATGAAGCACTTGTTGAAGCAGTAGTTCTTTCAAATCGTTATATTACAAACCGATTTTTGCCGGATAAAGCAATTGATCTTGTTGATGAAGCAGCAAGCCGTCTCAAAATGGAAATTGAAAGTCAGCCTGTTGAACTTGATAAGCTTGAGCGAAAAATTATGCAGCTTGAAATCGAGCGTCAGTCACTTAAAAAAGAGGAAGATAAAGCAAGTCTGGAACGACTGGAAAAGCTTGAAAAAGAGCTTGCGGAAATCAGCAGTGAACGAGATGCGATGAAGCTTCAGTGGCAGAATGAAAAAACTGTTATTGAAGGAAGCCGAAAAACTAAAGAGGAACTTGAAAAAGCAAAATTTGATCTTGAGAATTTTACGCGTGAAGGAAATCTTGAAAAAGCTGCTGAGCTTAAATATTCAATCATTCCAGAACTTGAAAAGAAAATTGCTGCAGAAAATGAACTTAAGGAAAAAGCTGAATCAGAGGGAAATGAACGTCAGTCACTTTTGCGTCGGGAAGTTACGGAAGAAGATATTGCACGTGTAGTTTCAAGCTGGACAGGAATTCCTGTTGCAAAAATGATGAGCAGTGAAAAGCAGAAATATCTTCAGCTGGAAGATCATCTGCACAGGAGAGTTGTCGGTCAGGATGAAGCAGTTCGTGTTGTAAGTGATGCAATCCGAAGAAACCGCGCCGGCTTGAGTGATCCGAATAAACCTTTGGGAAGCTTCCTCTTTATCGGTCCGACTGGTGTAGGAAAAACAGAGCTTGCAAAAACTCTTGCAGACTTTTTGTTCAATGATGAAAAGTCGATGACACGAATTGATATGAGCGAGTACATGGAAAAGTTCAGTGTCACTCGTTTAATTGGAGCTCCTCCAGGATATGTTGGTTATGATGAAGGCGGTCAGCTTACTGAAGCAGTCAGAAGAAAACCATACAGCGTTGTTCTTCTTGATGAAATTGAAAAAGCTCACCCGGATGTATTTAATGTTCTTCTTCAGGTTCTTGATGACGGAAGGCTTACTGATGGTCAGGGACGTGTTGTAGATTTTAAAAATACAATCATCATCATGACAAGCAATCTTGGAAGTGATTTAATTCTTGAGGCTGCAGGAAATGCTGATTCTGTAAAAGATAAAATCGATACTCTTTTAAAGCAGACATTCCGCCCTGAATTCCTTAACCGAATTGATGAGACGGTAATGTTTAATAAGCTTGGAAAAGAAAATATTTCCGGCATTGTTACTCTTCAGCTTGAACGTGTAAAACAGCGACTTGAGCATAAGCGTATTACGCTGGATTTTACACCAGCAGCGTTGGATTTTATCTGCGAAAAGGGCTACGATCCGGCTTTTGGTGCACGACCTGTAAAAAGAGCCGTACAGAATTACGTGGAAAATGCACTTTCGCGTCTTTTGCTTGAAGGAAAATTCAGTGAAGACAGCAGAATTACAGCTGATGTAAAAAACGGCGAGCTTGTCTTTGAATAATATAAGTTCTGAAAATTTGTTATAGATTTAATAAAATTGGCGCGAAGGAATGTTGAGCAGGACGAAAATATTCTGTTTGTTGTAGTCGCGAAAGCGACATTATTAATAGTTACTTTGCAACAAACAGTATATAGATGCTGTACAGCATCGTTTTTGGACTGTTCAACGTGACTGGAAGCCAATTTTATTAAAATTATTCATGGAGTTTAAAATCTTTGTCCGCGTCAATAATTGAAAGCATACATTCTGCGGGAATCTTTGAGAATTGGCTTCCGATACCTTCTTCAATCTGACTGCGGGCTGCGTCCTGTGTCATAAGCGGGCGATAGCTTCTGTTTGAAGTCATTGCGTCATAAGCATCTGCAACACTGATTATCTGGGCGTATTCAGGAATGTCTCGTCCGTACAAGCCGTCTGGATATCCTTTCCCGTCATATCTCTCGTGGTGCCATCTGACGCCGATTACAATTTCAGGAACAGTTTTAATATTTTGAAGAATTTCGTAGCCTATAACAGGATGCTGTTTGATGATTTCGTATTCTTCTTTAGTGAGTTTGCTTTTTTTGTTTATAATTTCATCTGGAATTCCGATTTTACCGATATCGTGAAGTAATGCAGCAAGGTAAATATTTTCCAGGTAACTTTTATTCTTACCCATTTTTTCTGCAATCATTTTTGAATATTCGGCAACGCGTTTTGAGTGTCCGCTTGTGTATTTATCTTTTGCATCGATTGTTGCCGCAAGAGAAGTTGCAAGTTCAATCATAAGGTTGCTGGATTTTTTTTGTTCTTCCTGAACTTCTGCAGTTCTTTGTCTTACAGTTTTTTCAAGACCTTCCTTGAGGTTAATCAGTTCTTTTATAGCTTCCTTTCGCTTTCTTTCAGTTTTTGCAATTATATTTTTAATTGCAATTGCAAATATAACTTCACATAAAATAAGCAGCGGAAATCGTGTCATAAATGACGGCTTGAAATTATAAATGTGATTTCTAAGCGGAGTCCACATCGTAATCATTATAATAAAAGTGCAGCTCAGACAGATGAATGTGTAGGGAATAAAGGCAAGCAGATAAAGAAAAAGCAGAGGATAAAGAACGACCCAAAGAATCCCGAAGCCTTCTGTTCCACCGGTTAATATAAAACTTATAAGAAGTCCATAAATCAGAATAACACCTGAAATAAGGAAGACTGTCAGATTATGAAAGTTTTTTATTGCCAGATAACTTATAAAAGACATTAGACCATATGTTGAAGAAATCACTGTAAATACAATATTATGCTCAAGAAAGCACAACACGGTCATTACGATTCCAAGACTCATTAATCCGGCAGAAATGATTCGAGTAATAAAAAGTGTATGTTCGTCATCTTCAAAAATTTTTATATTCAAAAGCACAATCTCCATCTTTGATCAGTGAAAACAATATACAACTAGTATATAACATGTATCTGCGGAATTCTTGTTTTTGCCTGATTCAAAGCAAATTGCAGTAAACCGCCTTTTGAATTTCTTACTTATTTTCTATATACTTAAGTAACAGCGTAAATTTGCCGAAAATTTACAATAAAATTGTGAGGAAAAAAATGACAATCTCAGAAGAAATTCTTAATCTTTTGCGGGATAACGCACGTATTTCAATTAAAGATATTTCAGCCATGACTAAAAAGACAGAGGATGAAGTAAAAGAAATCATCGCTGGCCTTGAAAAAGATGGCGTAATCATGAAGTACGCGACAATTATTAATCCGGAAAAAGACGAAGAAGCGAAAAATAAGGTTCGTGCTGAGGTTGATATTCAGGTTCAGCCGGAACGAGAACATGGTTTTGACGGAATCGCAGACAGAATATACAGATTTCCTCAGGTAAAATCATTGTATCTTATGAGTGCTGACGGGTATGATCTTAAGGTTATTCTTGAAGGTAACAGCCTGCAGGAAGTGGCGAATTTTGTGGCGCGTAAGCTTTCAACTTTGCAGGGCGTACACGGAACACGTACACATTTTATCTTAAAGACATACAAAGAGAATGACATTGTTTATGTTGATGATGACAGAGACAGTCGTGAAGCATTCTCATCATAAGGAATAAATAAAAATGAATACAAGAGAAGATAGATTCAGTAAAAGCGTGATGGATATTCCTCCAAGTGGAATCCGTAAATTTTTTGAGATGCTTATCGGGCATGATGATGTAATTTCGCTCAGTGTTGGAGAACCTGATTTTCCTACACCATGGTGCATGAGGGAAGAAGCATTTTATCATCTTGAAAAAGGTCATACTTCATATACTTCAAACTGGGGATTGATTGAACTTCGTGAAGAAATTGCAAAATACATGAAGCGTTACAATATGGATTATAATCCTGAAAAGGAAATTCTTATTACTGTAGGTGCTTCTGAAGGTGTTGATGCAGTTTTGCGTGCAATTCTTAATCCGGAAGATGAAATTATTGTCAGTCAGCCTTGTTATGTAAACTACACACCGCTTGCTGAGCTTACAAAAGCTAAAGTTGTTACAATTGATTCAAGCGTTAACGGATATTATCCTTCTGCAGAACAGATTGAAGCTGCATGTACTTCAAAAACAAAAGCTTTGATGATTTGTTCTCCGAATAATCCTACAGGAACAATGATTCCGCGCGAAGAACTTGCAAAAATTGCAGAAGTTTGTAAAAAGCATAAAATCTGGGTTATAAGCGATGAAATTTACTGTGAACTTGCTTATGACGGCAGCGAACATGTTTCAATCGGCTCTTTCCCGGGAATGAAAGATTATACAATCATTCTAAACGGATTTTCAAAATCTTTTGCTATGACTGGATGGCGCATCGGTTATATTGCAGCTCCTTCTGATCTTCTTGTTCAGATTGTAAAGCTCCACGGATATAACACAATTTGTGCACCAATTTTCAGTCAGTACGCAGCAGCAGAGGGTTTGAGAAACGCATGGGAAGAAGTTGAAAAAATGCGTATCAGTTATCAGGAGCGACGCAACCTTATGTACCGCTCTTTCCAGGAAATGGGACTTCCTGTTCCTGAACCAACCGGCGCATTCTACATGTTCCCGGATATTTCAAGCACTGGGCTTACAAGTGAAGAATTCGCAACTCAGCTTTTCCAGAAATACAATGTCGCTGTTGTTCCTGGAAGCGTGTTTGGTAAAGGTGGAGAAGGACATATCCGCTGCTGTTATGCAACGGCTGTAGATAAAATTAAGATTGCCCTTGAGCGCATTGCAGAATTTGTAGAATCCTTGAAGAAATAATTAAGGAAGAGTTTAGTTATGTCTATTTTGATAGCATTTGTCGTTATGGCTTCTTTATTTGCCCTCATGACTCTTTTCATGGGTGGCAGTAAAAAGCCAAAAAAAGTAAATCCGCAGAACGCAGGAAAAGCACGATCCGCTGCCCTTAAAGAAGCACAGAAAAAGCTTGCAAGGGATCCAAACGATGCGTCTGCTCTTGAAGTTGTAGGGGATACTTATTTTTCAAGTAATCTCTGGGACAAGGCATTTCCTATATATGACAAGCTTTCAAAACTCGGCGTAAAAGACGGTCATGTAGATATTGTAAAAGCATTTCTTCGTGCCGGTATCTGCTGCATGAAGCTTGAAAAATATCCGCAGGCAATTCAGTTTTTTACAAGTGCCTATAAGCTTAACTCTGTTGATTTTGAAGTCTGCTATAATTTTGGTATTGCACTTTTTAAATCTAATATTTTTGACAAGGCAGTTCCTCTTTTCAAAAAAGCAGTTTTGATTAATCCGGAAGCACCTGGAATCAATATGTACCTTGCAAAGAGTCTTTATAATGCAAAAAAGTTTAAGGAATCTCTCGCAAGCTTTAGAAAAGTTCTTGATGAAGATCCGCATAACAAAGAAGCTTTGTTCTTTATGTCGGATGCGATGGCACAGGAAGGTCATGCAGAAAAAGCTTTGAAAGTTTTTATGCATCTTCGAGCAGACCCTGTTTACGGTCCTCGTTCATGTCTTCAGGCCGGTCTTTATCATAAAAAAATCAACAATGTGGATGCTGCAATTCAGGATTTTGAGATTGCACTTAAGCATGCAGAAATTGAGCAGAATCTGAAGATGGATATTCAGTACAATCTTGCACGCTGTTATCTTGAAAAAGCACAGATTCAAAAGGGCCTCATGGTTCTTAAATCAATCAGAAGCACAAACGATAATTACAAAGATGTAAATGCTTTGATTGGAAGATATCAGGAATTGAGTCAGAACAGCAACTTGAATGTTTACGTTTCTTCTGGAACAGGCGATTTTGTAAATTTGTGTAGAAAAATTATCACGACGCTCTACAGAAATTCTCAGATTCGTTTTCAGAATATTGAGACTGAAGTTTTGTATACGGATATTCTTGCAGAAATTTCATCTGCCAAGTGGGAAGACGTTGCTTTATTCAGATTTTTCAGAACGACTGGTACAACTGGTGAAGTTTATGTTCGTGAATTCCATTCTCACATGCAGGATGTAAAAGCTGCACGTGGATTCTGTTTTTCTGCCGGAACATTTACACAGGAAGGTCACAAATATATAGAAGGCCGTCCAATCGATCTTATTGAAAAGACAGGCCTTGTAAAAACTCTTAAGCAGGTTACGCTTTAACTTTTGTTTTATTTTTTTTCTATGATTACAAGATTACGCTCATGGTCTTCCAGAAATGGGACTGTGAGCTTAATTTTTTTAAACTCAGGGACCATAAATTTTATTTCTTCCATTTCAGCTGTAATTTTTTCTTCACGGGCTTTGAATGCAGCAAGAATTCCGTCTTTTTTCAGCATATCAAGGAGAAGCTTTGTAATTTTTTTGTCGAATGGATGGAATGCACGGAATACTTCAAGATCGAAGGATTCTTTTTCTACAAAATTTGCCTGAATGCAGTTGATTTTAACGTTTTTTAAATCAAGCTTTTTTACTGCACTCTGGAGAAAAGCACATCTTTTTTCCATTCTTTCAACAAGCGTAAAATTATGCTGCGGGAATGCAACGGCTAAAGGAATTCCGGGGCATCCACCGCCTGAGCCAATATCTCCTATTTCCCACGCTCTATCTTTTGCTTCAAGTATTTTAGAAAGGGAAGGAACTGCGGCAAGGCTATCCAGTACATGATTTACAAAAAGCTCATCCGCAGAATCAGCTTTCATCAGATTGTAAGTCTTGTTAAATTCAAGAACACTTTCTGCATATAATTCAAGCTGGTTAATCTGAGCTTTTGAAAGTTCTATGTTAAGTTTTTTAAGTCCGTCTTCTAATTTTGCGTTCATCGTTATTTATTTTGAGCCAAGGTCAATCAGGAGTTCAAGTTTAAGATTATCATCTGTACTTCGCATTGTAACAAGATTTCCTGTTCGTACCGCATTCAAATTGCTTCTTTGTGCAAGCTGGTAAAGAATTGAATATTCGTTGAGGTAATCCTGAGTTACGCTTGTTGCTGTTGTGTAATTTGTTCCGCCTGCATCCTGAGAGGTTTTAAAAAGCATGTGGAAGGTTTCTGTTCTGTATTTGCCTTCAAGAGTGTATCGTCTGTCTCCGGTTACAAGGAAAGTTCCGTCACGCTGAACATCTGAGATATAGATTTTTGCGCAGGTTCTTAGAACATCGTAGTTGTTTACGTTGAATCTTAAGATTTTACTTGAAGAATCCTCAGCTGCAATTGCGCTTCTTGAAGTCTGTACAGGTGGATTTGTGTTTGTCTTAATCTCTTCCAGCTGCTTGAGAACGTTGTTGAGAATTTCTTTTGTTTCATCTGTAGTTTTAGAAGAGTAAAGATTTCCAAGTCCGTTTGCAGTTCCCAGATTTTTAATGAGACCGAGGCTGTCTAATGTAGATAAATCTCCAGCTGTCAGAGAAGTCATAAGTTCTTTTTTGATCTGGTTTTCATCAGCTGATTTTTTTGTTTCTGTTGAAGCAGTCTGGGTTTTCTTTTTCTGTCCTGCAGGTTTTTCAGAAAATGCAGGTCGTGTTGTTTTAGACGGAAAGTAAAATCCGCTTCCGATAGTTGGAGAAGAAATTACAGGCATTTCCGGTGATTTTATTGACGGAAAATAACTGTCCTGTGCGAATGTTGAAAATCCGATTGCGGCAAAAATTAATGCTGCAGTATTTTTAATTCTAGAAGTTTGCAAGGCTTTCCTCCACGAATTCAAGTCTGTGTGTAAGTTCGTTAATCGTTTTCTGAAGACGATCGCGTTCTTTTTCCAGTCTTTCTTTTGGATCTATTTCTTTTGCTTTTTTCTTCATCATGGCGATAACACTGTCCGGGCTTTTTCCGCTTTTAATTGCTTCAACAGCTTTTGCTTTATCATCAACTTTTTTACAGCCGGCAACAATCTTCATATTTTCAAAACCGAGTGCTGCATCTTCAGCCGGTAACATACCTACTTTTTTTACTGATTTTACAGTTGTTCTTGGAAGCTGGAGAATTCTGTCGATGTAATCTTCATAGCGGATATTTGCACTTTCACATAAAGCCTGAGCCTTTATCAATTCCTTTCCAAGCTCCATCATCAGCTTTCCGTTAGGCTCTATGTATTTTTCACGAATCTGTTTTGTAAGCTCATCAAGTTCTGGTGAAAGTGAAAGATCCAGCTTGTAGTAGCCTTTTTCTTCTGCAACTGCCAGAAGCGAATGAAATTTTGCCCAGAAGTAATTTGTGTGGCTTTTTGACTGACTTGGCGGAAGTTTGCCACCGGTTGCCTGAATCTGTTCTTCATTTATGAGGTGATGTGTATATTCGTGAATTGCAGTATAAATCAATTCGTTGTCAGTTTTAAAATTTTTATTGTGAAGAAGGATTTCTCTTGTGTCAGGCTTATAAAGACCGTTTACGCGTGTACTTTCTTTTCCTGTCATTGTAACAGAGAATTCCAGTTCTGATTCCTGAATATCCAGGAGAAGATTTTTAATTGAATCATTATCCATAAGAGTCAGTTTATCTCATTTTTATTTTTCTGTCATGAGTTTATTCTTTGTCTGGTGAAAGATTTATTTGTTAATTTTTTGATTTGAAGGGGTACCTTTTATACTGAGAGCCTATTTCTTTTGTCTTTTCTGTTAGCCGATATTTTTTTGTAATATAAAAATTACGACTAAAAATTGTAAAATACTGACATTTTCTTTAAAATTTGCCCTTAAATTCAGATATTTTCGTTGAATTCCATATTATTTATCTATAAACTGTACAAGCTAAACGAATATGTCATTTAAAGGACAAAAAGGAGAGAAGAAAAATGCCTGTTGCTAACCACGAAGAGACACTTCCTAAGCTTTTAAAGAAAGTCGCTTCATATTGGCCTGAAACAAGTGCCCAGCTTTACAAGACTCCGGATGGTGGAATTGCTGAACGTAATTATCATGAGCTTTATCAGTCTGCCCTGGATTTTTCAGGTGCTCTTCTTGAACTTGGGGTGCAGCGCGGAGAAAGAATTGCCCTTATCTCAGAAAACCGCAAGGAATGGGAAGAATGTGATATCGGTCTTCTTGCTGTTGGTGCCGTTGATACTCCACGCGGATGTGATGCTACTGAAGCAGATTTGTCTTATATTCTTTCATTTTCTGAATGTCAGATTTGTGTTGTAGAAAATGAAGCTCAGGCAAAAAAAATCTCAAGAATCAAAAAGAATATTCCAACTCTTGAATCAGTAATTTATTTTGATGATATTACTGAAGAAACAAAAAGCGTTCTTTCAGAACAGAAAGTTAATTCTTATAAATTTGATGAGCTTGTTGCTAAAGGTCATGAATGGCGTAAGCTGCATCCGGATGCTGTTGAACAGGAACTTGAAAAAGGAAAGAAGGACGACCTTTGTACAATCATTTTTACTTCAGGCACAACTGGAACTCCAAAGGGCGTAATGCTTACTCACGGAAATATCATGTGTCAGCTTGATGAAGTTGTTGAACGCATTTTCCTTAATCCTGGTGAAAGAGCAGTTCTTGTTCTTCCTGTATGGCATGCATTCCAGCGTGCGGTTGAATACGTTATTCTTTCACAGGGTGCAACACTTTGTTACAGTAAGCCGGTCGGAGCTGTTCTTCTTCAGGACCTTCAGAAACTTAATCCTGTTCTTCTTCCTGCTGTTCCGCGCGTATGGACTGCAGTTTATGACGGAATCTGGCGCAAAATGAGAAAGGCCGGTGGAATTCCTCTGCTGATGTTCAGTTTCTTTACAAATGTTGCTCTTATCTGGTGCAGAATAGACAGAAAACTCCGCAGAAAAACTGCTAGATTTGGTAATGATTATCTTGGCTTCTGGTGGCCGGTTCTTGTGTGGCCATGGCTTTTGATGTATCCGCTTAAGCTGCTTGGAAGCCTTCTTGTTTTCAGAAAGATTCGTGCGATGGTAGGAAAAAATTTCCGCGCGGGAATTTCTGGTGGCGGTGCATTCCCTGAAAATGTTGATGAGTTTTTCTGGGCAGTTGGAATCAAAATTGTTGAGGGTTACGGTTTAACAGAAACTTCTCCGATTGTATGTGTTCGTCCAATCTGCGATCCGATTTTTGGTAATGTTGGTACTGCTTTACGTGGAATGCAGGCCAGAGTTGTTGATGATGACGGAATCATTCTTGGAACCTGTAAAAAGGGAAGCCTTCAGATTAAGGGCGGTTGTGTAATGCAGGGATATTACAAAAGACCGGATCTTACTGAAAAAGTTATGACTGTTGACGGCTGGTTTGATACAGGAGATATTGCAATTCTCACTGTAAATAATGAAATCCAGCTGAGGGGTCGCAAGAAGGATACAATCGTTCTTCAGGGTGGAGAAAATATTGAGCCGCTTCCGATTGAAGCTAAGATTAATGAATCAAGATATATTTCTACTTCTGTAGTATTTGGAACAGATGATAAAGGTAAGGATCAGAAGTATCTTGTTGCACTGGTTCTTCCGGATCAGGATTCGATTGAAACTTATGCAAAAGAAAATAATATAATCTACAATTCTTATGAAGAGCTTACAAAAGTTGAAGCGATTAAAAAGCTCCTTGAAAAAGAAGTGTTTGAAATGATTTGTCCACGAAATGGGTTTAAGTCATACGAGCGAATCAACAAAATCGGTATATTTACAAAGTCGTTTGAAGTTGGCGTTGAATTGAGTGCAAAACAGGAAATGATGAGATACAAGGTTGCGGAAGTTCACAAAGCACTTCTTGCAGAACTTTATAAAGAAGAAGAAAAATAAGTTGAGTTTAAACCGTCAGAAATCAATCTGGCGGTTTTTTATTTTTTAAATTGATTTTATAATTAAGATATTATGATAAATCCATGTATTTTATCTTAATTATGATTTTTTTAAATCGGATAAAATTGGCGCGAGGAAGTATTGAGTGGGGCGAAAACATACTGTTTGTTGCGAAGCAACAGAATAAATAGTTACTTTGCAACAAACAGTATGTAGCGCAATATAGCGCGGTTTCGTTCTACTCATGACGACCGGAAGCCAGTTTTAATTCTATTTTATTGAAACTCAAAATTAAAACTATTTCATGAAATTAAATTTAGGAGGATTTAATGAAAGGAAAAAATCGATTTATTTGTGCGCTTTCTGCTTTTGCCGTTGCGTCTCTTATCGCTCTATTTGTAATCAATTCAAAGTCTGATAAAGCTCTTTCATATGCGGACGGTGTCTGGAACGGAAGCTGTAACGGTAGAAACGGACCGATTCAAATTTCAATCACACTTAAAGATCAGAAAATTGTTGCTGCTGATATAATCAGTGAAAAAGAAACAGATTTTGCAAAACCAGCAATTCGAAATGTTCTTGATCAGGCTGTTTCTAAAGGCTCGATGAATTCTTTTGATGCTGTAAGTGGCGCTACAATTTCTTCAAAGGCAACTTTTGAAGCTGTGAGAAATGCTCTTGATTGTGCATCAGGAAAAAATAATTTTGCGGAAGATGTTAAAGATACTTCCTGCGACATTGTTGTTATCGGTGCGGGAGGTGCCGGGCTTTCTGCTTCTATAAAAGCGTCTCAAGGTGGAGCAAAAGTAATTCTTCTTGAAAAACAGGGAACTGCCGGTGGAAATACTATTTCTGCAACAGGCGGATTAAATGCGGCTGAAACTTCAGTTCAGAAAAAGCTTGGAATTGCAGACAGTAAGGATCAGTTTTACAAGGACACAATGAAGGGCGGTTACAATCTTAATAATCCGGAGCTTGTGCGAAATATGGTAGAAGAAGCTCCTGAAACTGTTGACTGGCTTATTTCCGTTGGTGTTGATTTGTCTGATGTTGGTAAGATGGCAGGTTCAACAAATTCACGCACTCATCGTCCACAGGGAGGTGCTGCAGTTGGAGCACATATGGTTCCTGTTCTTGAAAAAGCTGCAGTGAATGCCGGAGTTGACCTTAGAAAAAATTCAAAGGTTGTTGATATTATAAAAAAAGATGGAAAAGCAGCTGGTGTAATCGTAGAAAAAAATGGAAAGAAATATATGATTTCTGCAAAAGCTGTAATTATTGCAACAGGTGGTTTTGGTGCAAATCCTGATATGGTTGTAAAATACAAGAGTGATCTTAAGGGCTTTGGAACTACAAATCATAAGGGTGCAACCGGAGATGCTTTTGCATGGATTGAAAAATTCAACGCCGGTCTTACACAGATGGATCAGATTCAGACACATCCGACTGTTGTCCCTTCAAACGGCATGATGATTACTGAGGCAGTTCGCGGAAATGGTGCAATTATGATTAACCGTGAAGGCAAGCGTTTCGGAAGTGAAATGGCAACCCGCGATGTGATGAGTGCAGCTGTTCTTTCACAGACTGGTGGAACTGCATATCTTGTTTTTGATACAAGCGTTAGAAAATCTTTAAAGGCAATAGAAGGCTACGTAAAGCAGGGACTTCTTACAGAAGGAGAAACTCCAGAAGAACTTGCAAAAAAACTTGGAATTCCTGCGGAGGCTCTTGCTGAGACAATAAAGCGTTATAATGGATTTGTTGCTTCAGGAAATGATGGTGATTTTGGAAGAAATGGAAGCGAAATGCCTAGGGCTTTGAGTGAAGGTCCGTATTTTGCAGTTGAAGTTGCACCTGCTATTCATCACACGATGGGTGGAATTGTAATCAACAAAAAAGCAGAAGTTCTTGATGTAAACGGAAGACCTGTTCCTGGACTTTATGCTGCCGGTGAAGTAACGGGCGGTATCCATGGAGGAAACAGACTTGGTGGAAATGCCGTTGCAGACATCTGCGTTTATGGAAAGATTGCGGCGGACAGTGCACTGGAATTTATACAGTAAACTTCCGGCTGAAAACGAGTCTTCGAAACCGCGATTATCATCGCTTGACGTTTTATTAAACCAATGAAAACATTAATGCTCCGGACTTTTGGTCTGTGAGCATTTTTTTTGGTTTTGATGCGAGTGTGAAACATTCTCCGGAGAAGATTTTTTTATCTGTAACAACAAGAAGCAATCCTTCTTTTGAGCAGGCGTAATATCCTGTTCTGTGGCCCGGGAGTTTTAGAGGATCACTTGTAATTCTGAAAGAAAATTTTTCTTCAGATGTTTCAGTTTCTTTAGTTTCCTTAGCAGCGGTCTCTTTTTTTTCAACAGCAACAAAACACAACACCGCTCTGTCTTTTGGAAGATCTGCTTTTTCACTCAGACGTTTGAGTGCAGAAGGAACATCTTCTGTGCTGAATGCGAAGTTGCACCATTTTCCGCCTTTTTTTGCATTCTGTCCGTTCATCGGGCAATTTTCGCAGTGGCAGCAAGGAGCAGCTGGAACATATCCTTTTCGAATGTAAGAGTCTCTCATCAAGCTTACGAGTCGTGCTGATTTTGGATCTCCAGGTTCGATTGTAATAATTTTTGCTTTTGGATTTTTAGGATCGATGTAGGAATAAATTTTTTCCGTATAATTTTTTGCAAGAAAATCAGGCGGAACTCCAGGTTTATCATTCATCTCGTTGAAAATATTTGCGCTTGTAACAAGGTCAGCTTTTTCTTTTATTTTTGTACCTGCTTCACCTTTTACGCGTATAATTTTCCATTGACCGGCTTTTAATCTTGCACAAACCGAAAGAAAAATATCTTCACCAAAAGCACTTGCCTGCTGTGAAATGTCTATGCAGTACCAGGTCAGCTTTTTATCGCGAAGTTCAGGACGTGCTAAAAAAAGTGCAGTAACAACAGTAAGCGGTCCGCAGCCCAAATCAACACAAAAAGAACCGTCATCAAGATTAAAAAACTCTGCACTCATGTTTGAAAACAATCTTACAAGACGCACAAGATTCCACCACAAAAAATAATGAACGTAAGCGGAAAGTGCTGTTGTCTGATTCATGTAACCGACACGACGGCTTCCTCTTTCATCAGTTAGATTGTGACTTAACTGTCTGATCTGTTCGCTTAAAAGTGCACGCTGTTTTGAATTGAGCGGATGAGTTGATGAAACAACTTCTTCAAATTCGTGAATGATTTTTTTTGCGTCTTCAGGAATAAGTGCGGGATTAAAAAGAGAAGTTCGCTCTGAAATTTTCAGTTCAGTCTTAACAGTTTTTTTTTCGTGAGTATCTTTTCTGCCTTCTGATTTTGGCTTTTTGTTTTGAATCATTTTTTTCTCTCTGTAAGTGCGAAGAATAAATCTGTAAGCTGAGCTTTTGCTTCACGGATTGCCATTACAGTATCGCTTGACATTTTTTCACTGCATGCATCTTGTACAATCTGTTTTCTCGCCCCATCAAGTGTAAATTTTTTTTCGTAAATTAAATATTTCAGTCGCATCACGATTTCAACGTCCCGCGCAGAATATTCCCGCCTTCCTCCAAGATCTTTTTTTGGCTTAAAAGAAGGAATCTGTTCTTCCCAGTAACGCAGAATATGAGCTTTTACACCTGTAATTTTTTCAACTTGTCCGATGCTGTACATTATTTCTGTTTTTTGTTTTCTTCTCTCTGCTTCCAGTCAGTTCGGCTTGCTTTCATTTCAATCTGAACCGGGATCTGATCAAAGCCTAAATCTTCGCGGATTCTGTTTTTCAAATATGAAACATATGTCAGCGGAACATTATCAGGGCGTGTTGCAAAAATTAAAAAGTTCACCGGATTTACGCTTGTCTGAGTCATGTAGCGGATTTTAAAGTGAATTGCTTTTGTTGCTGGAGGCGGATATTTAAAGAGCCAGTCTTTAAGTGCCATATTTAGGGAAGCTGTGTCAATTTTACGAGTAAGCTGTTCATAAATCTGCAGCGTTGTCATCATCAGCCCACGGATTCCGTCATGATTTTTTGCGCTGATTGTAACGATTGGAGCCCAATTCATCTGACCGAACATTGTCTGAATCCAGTCTTTTGTTGCACGGATTGCTTTGTTACTTTGGTCTTCCATTAGATCCCATTTATTAAGAACAAAAATTACACCACGTCCTCTTTCAAATGCAAGTGAAGTGATTTTTTTATCCTGCTCAGCAAGTCCTTCAACGGCATCAATCATAATGAAAACAACATCACATTCATCAAGAGTTTTGATTGCGCGGTTAACAGAATAATATTCAACGTTTTCTTTTACTTTAGATTTTCGTCTGATTCCGGCAGTATCAAGAATTTGAATATTGTGTCCGTCGAAAGTAAAGCTTCCTTCAACAACATCTCTTGTAGTTCCTGCGTAGTCACTTACAATTGAACTTTCAGAATGTGTAAGTGCATTGCTCAGCGTTGATTTTCCGGTATTTGGTTTTCCAAGAATTGCAATGCGGATAGGTTTTACTTCTTCTTTTGCTTCAACAACCTTTGAAAAATCAAGTCCGTCAGTAAGTTTGTTTTTGAGTTCAGGAAGATTGTCACCGTGGCTTGCGGAAATTAAAAGAATGTCTTTAAATCCGTACTGCATGTAGTTGTATGCAAGATGAGTATTTTTTCCGCCTTCAGTTTTGTTTACTGCGACAATCATTTTTTCAGCATATTTTCTAAGGTGCAGAATGAGTTCTTCATCTTCACTGTTGATTTCAGTTGCGTCAAGGAGTAAAAGAATTCTGTCTGCCTTTTCAAGCATCTGGATTGTCTTTTCAATAACAAGATCATCCATTTCACTTTCGCGGCTTTTTACATCACGAGTCAGCTTGTATCCGCCTGTATCCATGAGCGTAACAGGAAGATCATTTAAAAAGCAGGTGCCTTCAACAGGATCACGGGTAACGCCTGGAGTAGGATCTGTGATTGCACGCTTTGTGTGAGTAAGTGCATTGAACAAAGTTGATTTTCCAACGTTTGGACGACCAGCAATTACAATCAGCGGAAGATTTGTATATTCCTTGTCCGGGAAAAATTTTTGAGTTCTGCTGCTTCTTTTGCTTTTTATTTCATCAGCCTTTGTTTCTTCTTCAATTTCAGCTTTTTCTTCAAATGGAACTTCAACAGTTTCTTTGACAGGCTTTGGTTTAGAAAAATCTGGTTTTGCTTTTTTTGTTTTTTTCATCTTTAATCCTGAAATTAAATTTTAGAATACTGAGCGCTTTGAAAGATTTTCAAGTTCCGTAATCGAGAAGTGTGAAAGAGTTTCTTTGATCAGCGGAATCTGTGAAGGAGCCATACTCAGTTTGCGGACGCCCATTCCGGCAAGAATAATTGCACTTTCTTTATTTCCTGCCATTTCACCACAAACTGAAAGCGGAATATTTGCCATGTTTGCATTGAAAATTGTTGAACGGATCATGCGGAGAACTGCAAGCGAGAATTCGTTGTACAAAGGTGTAACAGCCTGATTTTCACGGTCAACTCCAAGAATGTACTGAGTTAAATCGTTTGTACCGATTGAAAAGAATTTTGCATGCTGAGCAATACAGTCCGCAGTTATGGCAGCGGCTGCAGTTTCAATCATTACACCGACAGGCACATCCGGATTAAAAGGAATGCCTTCATCTCTTAACTGGAACTGAACACCCTTGATGATTTTGAGTGCTGTATCAACCTGCGAAACATCAGTAATGAGCGGAAGAAGAATTTTCAAATCACCGTAAACACTTGCCCTATACAAAGCTCTCAGCTGCGTTCTGAAAACCTGAGGATAAAAGAGGGACATGCGGATGGCTCGAAGACCCATAAGCGGATTTCTCTCTGCCATATTTGGCACTTCCTGAATATTTATCATCTTGTCTCCACCTGCATCAAGCGTGCGGATTGTAACAGGCTTTCCCTGCATTGTTTCAAGAACCTGTTTGTAGGCCTGAAACTGTACTTCTTCGCTGAGTGTACCTGTGAATGAAACTTTCTTTCCCTTGAAATTTTTAACGGCATTCATAAAAAGGAATTCTGTTCTGAAAAGCCCGATTCCGTCTGCACCATTTTCAAGAGCAGCTTGAGCTTCTTCTACAGTTCCGATATTTGCATAGATTTCAAATTCAGTACCGTCTTCAGTTCTTGCTTTTACGTCCTTGAATTTCTTGAGGGCTTCAATCTGCTTTTCTTCTGCAAGAATTTTTGTATTTGTACTTGTGATTGTTGCTGTGTCCGGCTGAATGATTACTTCACCGATGTTACCGTCGACAATTACTATATCATCCTGCTGAACAAGTGAAGTTATATCCTCTATTCCAACAATTGCAGGGATACCATAGCTTTTTGCAAGAATAGCAACATGGCTTGCTTTTCCGCCTTCTGTAAGTACAAGACCTGCAATCTTTCTTTTTCCAAGAATAACTGTATCACTTGTTTTCATTGAGCGGGCAACAATTACTGCACCATCCGGGACCTGTTCAATATCGTATGTGTTGTAATTTAAAAGAGAGTTCAGAACCTGATCATATACATCTTCAATATCCTGTGCACGTTCTGCAAGATAATCATTGTTGCTGTTCCTAAGCATTTCTGCGTAGTCCTGGACTTTTTTAAAAAGAATGTGCTCAATGTTGTAATTCTGCTTTTCAAATGAATCCTGAAGCTCTTTTGTAAAAACCGGATCCTGAATCATAAGCAGGTATGTCTCAAGAAGATCCTTTTGTTCCTTTGAATTGTTAGGGTCCTGAAGGTGACTGTTGAGTTCTTCAATTACAGCCTGTCTTGCTTCCGTAAAACGATTCCATTCAGACGAAATTTCTTCCTGGCTGATTTTGCGGCATGGAATTTTCCTTTCTTCTTGTTCTGGCAGAATAAAAGCCTTGCCTATACCGATTCTTCCGGCGGCAGAAATACCCAAAATAACATTCATTCTTCTATAATATAGAAAAAATTGCAAAAAATCAAAGAAAAAACTAAGCGGGAAACTTTCTGCTGAAATTTATTTTGAATGCTTTTTCTGTTTTTCCTTGTAAAGCTCTTCGTCTGCGTGCGAGAGAATGTTGTTTATGTCGCTATTTTTTGCATTAAATTCGGCACAACCGATACTTATGGAAAGAGTAAAACATTCTTTTGAGGTATTGTTGTAGAAGTCACACAGTTTATCCAGTTCCTGACGCACTGATTTATATTTTGCCTGTGTCATTTTTGGGGCAATTACTGCAAATTCATCTCCTCCAAGACGACCGACAATTTCTTTGTGGCAGAAAACGCTTTTTAGAAGTTCAGCCTCTGCTTTTATCGCTCTGTCACCTGCATCATGGCCGAAGGTATCGTTGATTTTTTTGAGGCCGTCAATATCACCAAAGAGAATGAGGCCGTCTTTTTTAGCTTTTACGCATTTTTCAATTTCTTCTTTTCCAAACTGCAGAAGTCCGCGTCGGTTCATAAGTCCTGTAAGCTCATCCGTTACAGAAATCAATTTTGCGGTTATTGCTTCTTCTTTTGCTAGAGTCAGGTTGTAAGAATTGATAATTGCTGCAGAAAGCATTTTAAAAGCAATTTCATAAACTGCTGAATCGAAAATACCAGGTTCGTAGAGAATGTAGCCGAAGATTTTTGAGCCGCTGAAAAGAGTTACGGTGTGAGCCATGTGAAGTCTTTCATTCAGCTCTTTCGGCATAAGCTGTTCATTCGGATTTAAAGAAATTTTTCTTTTTTTGCAGTATGTTTCAACATTTCGTTCTGTATCAAAGGCACAGTAAACATATGCATTTTTGGGCATTATAAAATATTCAAATTTATCAGTTTCCTTTGGCGTTTCAAAAAGAATTACACAGGCTCTTTTTAATCCAAAGCCTTTAAGATAATCATTGGCAATTTTAGAAAATTGAGGGAGGGTTTTGTTTAACTGAAGGTTTGAATACATGTGGCTGATTGCAACGAAGCTGTTTCTGTTGTTGAACCATCTGGAAGTTTCAAAAGTACCGATATCCTTCAGTTTGGAATTATGGATTTTGCCGTTTGAATCCATGTATGTGCCGATTTTGTAATTTTCCGGGAGGCATCCGCACGATTGTCTGTATGCAACATGGGATTTTATAATTTTGTGTGTATGCTTTTTTGTTCCGTTAATTGTTTCAAGAATGATTTTTGCCGCTTCATATCCCTGATTAAAAATATTCTGATTAATTGAAGTAAGCGCCGGATAAATGATTGAATCTCTTGTTTCGTCGTCAAAGCCTGTAATAAGTACTTTCTCCGGGATTTTAATTCCTTTCTGTGAGAAAAAATGAATACAGGCAGTTGCAATTTCATCGTTCAAACAGATTATTGCATCAAATTTGATTTTTGTGTTTTTTTCAAAATATTTTTCAAGATGATTGATTGCAGGGCCGTATACAAGCTCTTCGCAGTTAATTATTTTGTTTTTCCATGAAAGATTGTGTTTTTCAAGAACCTCTTTGTATATTTGTGTTCGTTCAATAATGTCCCTTGAGTTTACGTTCCCGGTCAGCAGTGCAATGTTTTTTCTATTGTGTTTGATGATAAGATGCTCAATCAGCTCCGTCATGCTTTCCCTGCAGTCTGAAGAAACGTATGGAAAATCCCCAAGTTTACATCCGACTGAAACAACAGGAATCGGTGCAAAAGATTTCAGATATGATTCAAGATAATCGTAGGAAACATTTAAAATCTGTGGTCCGGTGATAAAAATAATTCCGTCAATATTCTGCGGAGTAATTAACGAGGCAACGGCAAGACGCTGATAATTATGATCTGAAGCAGGCGTGTTTAGTGTTCCTGCAGTAAAAACAATCAGTTCACCGTCGTTTTTTGAAAGATAATCACCCGCTCCTTCTATGAGACGCTGGGCATATTCTGATTCTACATAATCGATAAAAAGTGCAATACGTTTTTTCTTCTGAATCATGCTTAACATCTTAAACTAAAAAAAACAGATTATCTACTTTAATATGAAGAATACTTTGAATTTTTGAATGAATCTATATAAAATATATAATATGGAAAATAATGAACTTTTAAATGAATATAGAGTTTTTCTGGACAACGGAAAGACTGAACGTGAATGTGTTGAAATCATTGTTCGCGAGGCAGAAAAAAACGGCTACAAAAATATTGAGTCTGTTGAAAAGCTCAAGGCCGGCGACAAAGTTTATTCAGTAAAAATGAATAAGGCAATTGCTCTTTTTGAAATCGGTTCTGAACCAATTGAAAAAGGAATGAACATTCTTGGTGCTCATATTGATTCTCCACGTCTTGATGTAAAACAGAATCCTCTGTACGAAAAAGATTTTATAGTTTATCTGAATACGCATTACTACGGCGGAATAAAAAAATATCAGTGGGTAACGATTCCTCTTGCTCTTCATGGAGTTGTATGTCTTAAAGATGGAACGACAATTAAAATTTCAGTCGGTGAAAAAGAAGATGATTCTGTTTTCTGTATTTCTGATATTCTTCCGCATCTTGCACAAAAGCAGTACGAACAGAATGCAAAAGAATTTATTCCTGGGGAAAATCTTGATCTTATAGTCGGCAGTGAAACAGTTTCTTCAGATAAAAATGATAAAGCTGATGAAAAAGAAAAAGATACTGCAAAAAAGAATATTCTTAAAATCCTGAAAGAAAAATATAATTTTGAAGAAGACGATTTTATGTCTGCAGAAATTGAAGTTGTTCCTGCAGGAAAATCGCGCTGGCTTGGTTTTGATAAATCTATGATTCTTGGTTACGGCCAGGATGACCGCTCATGCGCTTTTACTTCTTTCCGTGCGATGCTTGATGAAAGCGGAAAAGATTTAAAGAAAACACGATGCTGCGTTTGTGTTGATAAAGAAGAAATTGGAAGCGTTGGTGCAACAGGTATGGGTTCTCACTTTTTTGAAAACTGTGTTTCAGAAATTGTAAGTCGCCTTGGTGAATATTCTGAGCTTAAAGTTAAGCGTGCAATGGCAAACAGCTCGATGCTTTCAAGTGATGTAAATTCAGCATACGATCCTATGAACGCAGGTCTTTTTGATAGGGACAATTCTTCTTTCCTTGGAGGCGGAATCGTTTATCAGAAATATACAGGTTCACGAGGAAAATCCGGGGCTAATGATACAGCTGCAGAATTTGTTGCCGTTGTAAGAAATGCAATGGATAAAGCCGATGTTAAATTCCAGATGGCTGAACTTGGAAAAGTAGATCAGGGTGGCGGAGGAACAATTGCGTACCTTGCTTCAAAATATGGAATGCAGGTGATTGATGCCGGTGTTGCAGTAATGAGCATGCATGCACCATGGGAAATTACGAACTGTGATGATATTGTGCAGGCTTACAATGCTTACAAAGCATTCCTGAAGATTTAGGGCTGGTAAAATGTTTCAGTATATTTTGTTTGATTTTGACGGAACATTGATGGATACCTCTGAGGGTGTGTTTCATTCTTTTGATCATGTCGTGGAACATTACAAACTCAACATCGATAAAGCAGTGTACAACACGATGATCGGGCCTCCGCTTAAAGACAGCTTTGCAAATACCTTTAAGCTGCCTAAGTCAGAAATTACAAACGCCATAAATGTATACAGAGAATATTACGAAAAAGACGGAATGTTTGAAGCAAGAGTTTATGACGGCGTTGTTGAACTGATTGAAAAACTCAGATGCGCAGGAAAAAAGATTTTTGTTGCAACAAGCAAACCTCAGCTTTATGCAAAACAGATTCTTGAAAGAAAAAACATGCTTCATCTTTTTGATTTTGTAGGCGGCGCAGATCTTGAAGAACAGAACAGAGTCAACAAAATCGATGTTATAAATTTTGTTTTTGAAAATAACGGAATTGATGAAGAAAAAAAACATCAGTGCCTTATGATTGGAGACAGGCATTTTGATGTTAACGGAGCACATCAAATGGGATTTAAAGCTGCTGGAATCCTCTGGGGATTTGGAAGCAGAAAAGAATTCGAAGAGTGTGGTGCAGATTATGTTCTTAAAACACCTCGCGATGTGGAGAAGTTTATTTTAGGGTAAAAGTGCTTTTTATGAATAGAATTCTTGCATTGTATTCAGTTTTGATTTCTCTTTTTGCAGTTATTTCAGTTTTTTTTATAATGCTGAAATTGAAAAATAAAATTTCAAACGATGTAAATTTTAAACTGGATGCAATGAAAGATAATATTATTCATGCCCTTACTTCAGCAATTGATGCAAATGATTTTTATAATGAAGGTCATTCTGCTCGTGTTGCAGATTATGCAAAAGAAATTGCCCGCCGTCTTGGAAAGTCTGAGATGGAACAGAAGGAAATTTATTTTGCAGCGCTTCTTCATGATATTGGAAAAATCCGTGTGCCGGATGAAATTTTAAAAAGCGATGGTGATTTGTCAGAGCGTGAATTCGACAGCATAAAACTTCACTCAATGATCGGGTATAGCATCGTTCAGGGAGTTTCAGAAAATAAAAATATTGAAGATGCCGTAAAATATCATCATGAGCGGTATGATGGAGAAGGATATCCAATCGGCCTTAAGGGAGAGCAGATTCCTGAGTATGCAAGAATTATTTGTGTTGCTGATTCATACGATGCCATGTCATCTGATAGAAGATTCAGAAAAGATATTCCACAGGAGTTTATTAAAGAAAAAATCCTGCAGGAAAAAGGAAGACAGTTTGATCCTGAAATTGCTTCGGTGATGCTGGAGATGATTGAAGAGGATGTTGATTTTAAAATGCGTCCAAAATATTCACCGATCAGAAAAATTCTTGTAATCGATGATGATGCAATCTGTCTTAAAGTTACTTCTTACATGCTCAAAAAAAATCCGGATTATATTGTAGAAACTGCTTCATCTGGAACTGAAGGTCTTAAATATCTTGAAAATGAAAATTTCGATCTTGTGCTGCTGGATATTGAAATGCCGGATATGAACGGTTTTGAAACTTTTGCAAAATTAAAAAAGATAAAAGACGTTCCTGTAATCTTTGTAACTGTAGACAAGGATGTGGATACAATTGTTCGTGCCAGAGCCTGTGGTGTAAATTATTATCTCATCAAGCCATTTCTCAGTCAGGAGCTTAATGAAGCCATCAGAAATGTTTTCCTTCAGAGAGGTAAATTCTAAATGAAGTATAATCTTGATGATTTGAAAAAATATATTTTCTCTTCTGAACGAAACATGAATGTTGTTTTCTTTAACATTCTTGCCGTTTCAGGATTTATAGCTGCTTTTGTTTCCATGATTATTGCCATGGTTGCAGGAATAATGATTCTTCAGAATATTTCTATTGCGGTTGCTGAAATAATCATTGTAATTTGTTTTTATATTGCAAACTGGAAAAATAAAGTTAAACTTGCATCTCTTGTTCTGGACTGTGTAATTACCTTTATCATTTTTCCGGTTATGTTTTTGAATGGCGGCGGAATCCATAGTGGAATGCCTATCTGGTATACGGCAGGTCTTATTTATACGTTTATTCTTGTTGAAGGAAAAACCTGTGCTGTAATTCTTTCGCTTCAGATTTTGTCTTCAATAGGACTTTTTGTTTTTTCATATCTCCATCCGGAATATGTATCAAAAACTTCGGAGCTTGATTATCTTGTTGATGTAATTCAGTCTATGACCATCATAGGTATTATGCTTGGTTCCATTAACAGGATTCAAAAGGCAATTTATCTTAATGCAATCAGGATTGTTAAAAATCAGTTTGAACAGCTGAAGGCTTCTGAAAAAAGTGCGGAAAGTGCAAACCGGGCAAAGAGTGAATTCCTTTCAAACATGAGCCACGAAATTCGAACGCCGACAAATGCAATTATCGGTATGAATGAAATGATTCTCCGCGAATCAAAAGATAAAAAAATTCTTGAGTATGCGCAGGCTGCACAAAATTCAAGCCGGGCACTTCTTGCAATCATCAACGATGTTCTGGATATTTCAAAAATTGAATCCGGAAAGCTTGAAATTGTTCCTGTTGAATATAAGCTTTCTGAACTTATTTCTGACTGTTATGGACTTGTTTCCGGTCGACTTGAAAAGAAGGGTCTTGTTGGAAGCATTTACTGCGAAAAAAATCTTCCGTCTGGAATTCGCGGAGACAATACACGCATGAGACAGATTATCGTTAATATGCTTACAAACGCCGTCAAGTATACGGAAAAAGGTCGTGTTGATTTTTCAATCAGCGGAACAAAAATTGATGAAGATATTTACAAATTTTATTTCAGCGTTAAAGACACCGGAATGGGAATTAAAGCTGAAGGTCTGGATAAAATCTTTAAAAAATTTGAACGTCTTGAGCTTACAAAAAACCGCAATGTTGAAGGTACTGGTCTTGGGTTGAGCATTTCAAAACAGCTTGCCGAACTTATGGGCGGAACAATCAAAGTTGAATCAGAATATGGTGTTGGATCAGAATTTACGCTTATTGTAACTCAGACTGTGTGGGATCATGCACCTGTAGGCGACGTAAGCTTTATCCGCAAGAAGAAACAGGAATATAAGATTTACCATCAGTCATTTGAAGCTCCGGATGTTGAAGTTCTTGCTGTTGATGATGTTGAAATGAATCTTATCGTTTTTGAAAATCTTCTTAAAGAAACAAAAATGAAATTTGATTTTGCGGACAGCGGTGCAAAATGTCTTGAAAAAGCTGCTGAAAAAAAATATGACATTATTTTCATGGACCACATGATGCCTGAGATGGACGGAATAGAAACTCTTACCCGACTTCATCAGATGGACACTCCGAATAATGACACTCCGGTTATCATGCTTACTGCAAATGCATTAAGCGGCGTTCGTGATGAATACATAAAGGCCGGCTTTAACGATTACATTTCAAAACCTTTGGACGGACAAAGCCTTGAAAAAATGTTCCTGCAGTATCTGCCTGAAGGAAAAGTATTCATTCAAAATGATGAGTCGCTTCCGTGTGGAGAAAAAATTCTTAAGCTTAGAAAATTCCTTCCTGAGTTTAATTATGAAACGGCGCTCGGATTTAGTGATGATGATGAACAGCTTTGTATTGCAATTCTCTGTGAATACAGTTCGAATAACCATCTTGCTGAACTTCAGGATTATTTTGAAGAATGTGAATGGGAAAAATACAGACAGATTCTTCACAGCTTAAAGGGAACAACCGGAACTGTAGGACTTTCGTCTCTTGCTGAACAATTCCGCCAGCAGGAACTTCTTGTAAAAAAATGTGACCTGGATACTGCAAAAAAACAGCACCAGGCCATGATGGATCATTATAAAAACTGTATTACAAAGATGAAAGAATCAGGTTTAATTATTTCGCAAGAATAAAGTTTCTGATGCATTCCGCAAACTGATCTTTCTTTTCTGCGCTGATAAAAGCAGCGTCTCCAAGAGGAGCAACGGAACCACTACTTGCCGCAATCCAGTATCTTAGGTCATCAGACTGAATATCAGGAGTTCTGCAGCCTGAAAGTGAAGGAGCAAGTCCAGTTTTTCTTGCAATGTCTTCCTGAACTGCAGTGTCCACAAGATAAGCTGCAGTCGGCTTTACGTATTTTGAATCTGAAAGTGGAATAAAGCAGTATGCGGATGAAACAACGGCTCTTTTTGTAATCTCAAGGTTGCCTGGAAAATAGAGTTGAGTTTCTTTTGAAAATTCAGGAATCGTTTTAAATCGCTGAATTGTGTCTGCAGGAATTTTTCTGTGCTGTGAAAGATTTATAATCACTATTGCTGTATTCTGATGCTTCATGAAGGAAAGAATGTCTGCTTCTTTAAGTCTCATCGTTTCATTTATCATAAGCTTTTCTTGCTTCCATGAAACAAGTCTGTGAAGTGCTTCATATAATGCGCTTGTGCTGTCATTGTATTCTTCATTAATCAGTTCATTGTAGTCGCCTTTAAAACCTGCGAGCATCTTTGAAAAATTTTCAAGCTTTTCTCTGCCGGCAAAAGATTCTGTTAAGCATGAAAGAGTTCCAAGAAGAATATCTGAATCACCGCCTGCAAAAAGAATTGGAGAAGGACAGTCATCTTTTGATTTTTTTGCAAAGGACTCAAAGTCTCTCCACGAATCGATTTTTTTTGTCTTTGTTTTTTCTGTTGATTTTAAATTCAGTAATGCTTCATATCCGTCAAAATAAAATGGAAGCTGAGTAATTTTTCCATCAGCAGATTTCCCGGCTTTATTTGCAACTGAAATTGATGTTTTTCCCATAACTGAAGGCTCAAGAAAAATTTCTGAAGCATTTTTTGAAGGCACAAGTGAAACAAATTCTTTAGACGCAGCTCCCATCGGTGTGATGACCATATCAAATCCCTTTGTTTGGGACGCAAGGTCTTTTGAAGAATTAAGAACTGTAAAAGAATATGGGATTTTTTTATTTTTAAAAGTATTTTCGTTTAATTTATCTTTAAGAAGCTGAATCTGTTTTTCAGAAATTCCGTAAAAAGCAACTTTGGCAGTATTTTTTTTGATTGTGCAGAGAGTGATTGTTAACGTCAGAATAAGTGCTGTAATTCCCGCTGCAATGGCAGTAATCTTTGTTTTTTTAGATTTAAAGCTGATTTTCATGAAATAATTCTACCATAATATATCTTATTGATACAACTTAAAAAAAGGGGTAGATTATCTGTATATTTTTTTAAAAGGTGAAAATTATGGCAATTGATGAAAAACTTCAGACAGTACGACACTCTTGTGCACACGTTATGGCTCAGGCTGTAAAGAGAATTTTTCCAGGAACTAAAATCGCAATTGGACCAGCAATCGAAAATGGTTTCTATTATGATTTTGAATTCCCGGCAGATAAGAAGGTTACCACTGAAGATTTCACCGCAATAGAAAAAGAAATGCGAAAAATTCTTGCAGGAAATTTTGATTTTATCCGCAAGGAAGTAAGCAAGGAAGAAGCACTTAAAATTTTTGCAGATGAACCATACAAGGTTGAATTGATTAATGATCTTGAGGACGGCGCAACAATTACAACTTATCAGCAGGATGATTATATCGATCTTTGTCGCGGACCACATGTTGCAAATACGAAAGAAATCAACGGTCAGGCTTTTAAATTGATGAGCGTTGCAGGTGCATACTGGAGAGGTGATGTTAACCGCCAGATGCTTACACGTATTTATGCAGTTTGTTTCTACAAGCCAAATGATCTTAAAGATTATCTTACAATGCTTGAAGAAGCAGAAAAACGTGACCACAGAAAGCTCGGTGCAGCACTTGATCTTTTCCATCTTGAACCTGAGGATCCGGGTCAGATTTTCTGGCATCCAAACGGATGGTCAATGTACGTAACACTTCAGGATTACATGCGCGAAAAAATTGTTAAAGACGGATATCTTGAAGTTAATACTCCTGCAGTTATGCCGAAAGTTCTCTGGGAAAAATCAGGACACTGGAGTCACTACCAGAAAAATATGTTTACAACTGAATCTGAAAAGAAGCAGTTTGCAATCAAGCCTATGAACTGTCCGGGACATCTTGAAATTTTTAACAGCCGTCCTCGTTCATACAAAGATCTTCCAATGCGTATTGCAGAATTTGGTCACTGTGTTCGCAATGAACCAAGCGGAACTCTTCACGGAATTATGCGTGTTCGTGGCTTCGTCCAGGATGATGCGCATATCATTTGTACAGAAGAACAGATTGAAAGTGAAGTTACAAAATTCTGTAAGCTCTTAATAGATGTTTACAAGGATTTCGGATTTGATAAAAATCTTCTTGTTAAGCTTTCAACAATGCCGGAAGATCATGTTGGTACAATTGAAACATGGCAGCAGGCAGAAGCAAAACTTGCAGCAGCATGTAAAGCAAGCGGAATGGATTATGAAATTCAGGAAGGTGAGGGTGCCTTCTACGGTCCAAAGCTTGAGTTCACTTTGATTGATGCACTTGGTCGTCAGTGGCAGTGTGGTACAATCCAGCTTGATTATCAGCTCCCGTCTGCTGAAAGATTGAATGCTCAGTATATCGGCGCAGATAACCAGAAGCATCATCCAGTTATGCTTCACCGTGCAGTTCTTGGTTCACTTGAACGCTTTATGGGTATTCTTATTGAAAATTATGCTGGTGTATTCCCTACATGGCTTTGTTTTGAACAGGTTGCAGTTGTTCCGGTTAGTCAGGATTTTAATGATTATGCACAGAAGGTTTGTGATGAACTTAAAGCAGCAGGAATTAAAGTTAATGCTTACCTTGGAGATGACAACATGAAGGCAAAGATTAAGGATATTTCTACTGAACACCGCACACCATATATTCTTGTTGTTGGTGAAAAAGAAAAGGCAGAAAATACAGTTTGCTGTCGTTTCCGCTTCAGTTCAAAAATTCCACAGAGAACATTTGCTCTTGAAGAATTCAAAGAATATGTTCTTGATAAGATTAGAAACCATTACAACGGAATCTGATCATAAAAAGAGGCACATTCGCACGCACCTGCTACGAATGTGTGTTCTTGATAAAATCAATACACACTTTAATGGAATCTAATTAGGTTGAATGTAAAATTATAAAAAAAGATTCAGAAATCATTACAACGTCGTTTAATTAGATTGAATTATTTTAGAAATGATAAAATTGGCGCGAGGGAGTATTGAGCGGAACGAAAAAATTCTGTTTGTTGGTGTCGCGAAGCGACATAGTAAATAGTTTCTTTACAACAAACAGCATGTAGATGCGACAGCATCAGTTTTGTTACGCGCAAGACGACCGGAAGCCAATTTTTTTTATTTTAATTGATTTTAATCTTCATCTTCACCAAGATAATAATCCATAATTTCTTTAAGTACTTTTTTTGAACGCCCGTTTGCAATCGATTTTCTTTCGTATAATTCAGCTTCTTCAGTTTTATTTTCAAGAGTATAAATAATATAAAGAAGAGTTATTGCTTCAATTGTATTGCTTTTTATTTCCAAAGCTTTTTTTGCATATTCTTCAGCTTCATCATAATTTCCGTCGTTAAAAAGAAAGTATGCAAAATTGTTGTAAGCCATTACATTTTTGGGATCAGCATGAATTGCACGAAGCCCTGTTTCATAAGCTTTTTGAGAATTTCCTTCTTCCTTGTAAAGATTCAATAAGTTTGAAAAAATAACTGAATCAGCAATTCCCATTTGAATCATCCGCTCGTAAATTTCAATTGCATCTTCTGTGTTGCCTGTATCCGTATTAATCAATGCTGAAAAAATATTTACGGCGTACCTTTCATTGTTTGTACTGCATTCTGACTGGAGTGATGATAACAAATCTAATGCTGTAGAAAATTTATCTTCATTATAATACTGAGCGGCCTTCAATAAAATCTTGAGATTTTTTTTGTTATCTGCAAATGAATCTTTTATAGTTTCAGAATAAAATTTTTTATAATAGCCTAATGTTTTTCTATTACCGGTACTTCTAGTAGAAAGTTTTATAACTGCAATAAGAGATGCAAAAATTACAGTTACGAGACGTTTAGTTGAAACGTAATCAAATTTTGTTGTGAAGTAATTTTTATAAATTAAAAATCCAATTAAGAATGCAAGAATTATACTGTAGATAATTAAAATTGTTTTGTTGAATTTAGACATTGATTTCTCCTTGTAAACTTTTTTTATTTTAGATTTTCTGCTTTTTTCTGGTGTTCTTCCATAATCGGATCCCAGTACTCACGGTATGATTCTAAATAATCTTTGTCTTTGGAATTGTAAATACCGTATTTGATGAATTGATCTTTTAATTTTGTATGTTTGCGGTATATCGAATTGAATGCACTTTCTGCACAATTAAAAAGAAATACAAAATCTTTCATCTTGCCGTTAAATTCTGAACTGTTGCTGCCTGATTTCTTGTAGTAATCTTCGTTATAAATAATTCCCCACTGGCAATATGGAATATAAAGTTTTCCATTTGCAGAAAAATAATATTCATCGATTTTTTCAATATCATAACCGGTTGAATAATATTCTGGAGCATAATCTTCATCGCCCGGATATTCAATTGCTGCATTTGTAGTTATCTGCAGTTCCTTAAAATCAAGAGTCCAAGATCCGCTTGCTCCACCTGCTGCTTCTTCAATCCTCATTTTGAAATCTCCGTTTTCTTCAAAATATAAAATATTGCGCTGGCCACTTATATTTTCTGCCCAGGGAAATCTTGCCATATATTTTACCATGTCTTTGCCCGCCCAGTTTTTTATGGAAAATGCTTTTCGTTTTTTTGAAAGGTATCCGCCGAAGACCCAGCCGTATTCAGCTTCAAAGGTTTTCCATTCGTAGCGCGGCAAAAGAATTTCTACCCATGGTGCAGTGATTCCATCAATTGTTTCTTCTTTCCCGATTGCAACAACTTTTACTCCATGACGATGTGTCAGACCACAGAGTCTGTTTGAATTGAGTGAAGGCTTGTCTCGGACTTTTAATCCGTCTTTTGAATCAACGTACATCGTGTCGATTACTTTGTCGTTTTCGTAAAAGCGGGATTTGTCAGCAAAAGAAAAAGAAATCAAAACAATAAAAGTAAATAAAATACAAATTAATTTTTTCATACCATAATCCTTATTGTGCAAGTTTATCAAATATGTTTTTTCATATTACCTCTGAAGTGAAAATTTTTTGTTAAAAGAAGATTGCTGCAAGAATGCAAAGTAATCCTAAAGAAGGTGAAATTATTAAAAGCTTTGAATCAACTGATGATGGATATTCACTGTTTTCATAATTATCTAATGCTTTAGGGAAAAGCAGTAACCATCCAGTTCCCCAGATGAAAAGGTAAATTGATATAAAACGTTTGCTAAGCACTTTTATGAGATAGACATCAATAAAAATACTTGCCAACCCCAGTAAAATTATAGACCATCCTGTTATTGATAAAATTGATTCTATGGATTTTTTCTGTTTCTTCTTTTTATTCTTCATAAAGTTCTTTTTTAATATCCTTAAATCTTTACTTCAAAAGTAAATTTATAATTTTCTTTTTTTATGGCTTCAAGAAAATCTTTCATTTTTTCTGTTTCAAAATCTTCTGGAAGAAAAATTCTTGTTTTAATTTTCTTGTCTTTTATTTCATCAAAATGATAAATGAAATATTTCAATTCGTCAGTTTTTTTATAGAAGACACGTTCCCAGCTTCGTGTGATTAGAGATATGTCGTCGAATTTTATAACTTTTATTTTAAGAAGCGAGAAGAAAATCATTTTTTCAGAATCATAAACAATAAAGGTTGCAATCAAATAAAGTGAAATGAGAACACCAAAGATAACAGGTATAAACAAAATATAAACTCTATCATTAAATTTTATGCCTGTAAAAACATACATAAAAGACAGCGAAAGCAGCCCAAGCAATATAAACCCATGTGTAATTCTTTCAACCGGAAAAATTATTTTTTTGTTCATTGTTTTCTTTCTCGTTTTGATTCAAGAGTTTTGCAGAATTCTTCAAGTAAATCCTGCGATAAATTTTCTTTAGTAATATAAATATATCTTCCGATTGTAAATTCAAAAAAAATGAATCTATCTTCTGTAAAACTTCTCAAATATTCGTTTATTGGATATTTTGTTATGGTTCCTAATATTTCTGTTTCTACAAATTCATTTTCTATTTTTATACTACAGTCGATTGGTTCAAGGAAGTTGTAATTATACTGTTTGTTGATAATTTTAATATTTCTTATGGCATTCTTTTTTAAATAGTAATTATTAATCTGTTTTGCAAAAATAATATTGATAACGGAAATTAAAGAAATAATACCTGCAGTTGTTGAAGTAGCGTGCATCTTAGCTTTTATTGATAGAAAAAAAATGCAACTGCTTAAAATTAGTAAAATTATATAAGGAATTCTTCTTCGAAGATTACTTCTCTTTTCAATACCGCTTAGTCTTCTTCTGATGATTTCAGAATCAATACTATCTTGAAAAGTGGTTTTAAATTTTAATTCCATTTTTTTCTCCTTATAGACATTTTTAGTTTTCAGTATAACGATTTTGAGTTATATTTTGAATTTCTCTTTGAAATTAAATTCAAGAAAAATAATTCCACTAAGTAGTTTTTGGCAATGCATTTTTTCTTAAAAAAAGCCGTACAGTAAATTGCACGGCTTTAAAAATCAGTTTTATCTGTAAAATTTTCTTCCTATTTTATTACTGTAAAAGTATTATTCTTTGTAGAAAAATAATTAAACTTGTAATTATTCCAGTCTGCAGCATTTTTATATGCTCCAAGACAATGCTCAAAAGTTGGGCTTAACAATTCTTTTCGTGGTTCATATATTTTGTCAGAAAAAATCTGATACATTACATCGAACGCTGTATTAATCCCATCTTTACCACTGTCCATTGAGTAACATGAAGCAATAAATGCAGTACTGATAAGAGAACGAATATTTTCATCGATGTCTGTAAACTGCTTTCCCCATGTTGTTTTTAATACACCGTCAACATTTTCTACTTTTACGATAAAATTATTTTCTTCTGAATATTCAAATGTAATTTTCCCAGTTGAATAATCCTTCATAAAAGTTTTTGCTCCATCAGCATTTACCCATGTAAAAACTCTCATAGGAACAATCAACATAATACCTGTCTGTTTTTCAAATTCAGTCTGTTCAAACTGAGTTGAAGCACAACTTGTAAAACATACAGCAGCCAGTGCAATTAATGCAATCGAAATTTTTTTAATAGTTTTCATTTTTTTCACTCCTTTTTTTATAAAACTATCTTTAATAAATGCTATTGGATTTTGAAGGAATCTGCAAGCGGGGTATTGGATTGTTTTTTTATTTAATTTCTTCCAAAAAATTTTTTAATTGTGATTTATTCAGAGTTTGACTGCACATGCCATTTATAATGATTATGTCTTCATATTGTTTAATCATTTTTACAAACTCTTTGCTGTATATTATTTCGTAGGCTCCGAAATTTTTTCTGATAAAAACATCGATATTATCAAATTTAATAAATCCTTCTTTTTGAATTACGGCATTAAAGTTTGTTTTTATTGCATCTATCATTTTTTTCTCATTGTCTAAAAACGAAATTTTATAATTTGATGCATAGCATGGTGCGTTTTCAGTTATTTCAAAATTATTTTTCAAAAAGCTTTCTAATTTTTTATCCTGTTCTAGACTCATTTTTGAAACTTCATATTGATTTTTTCCGTTGAAGTCTCTGTATTCAAAATTTATTTCATTTACAGAAAAATTCATTTCGTTTAAGTTTATTAAATATCGATTTGGATATAAATCAGTCTTTTTTAGAAATTTTAAGCAGTCAATTGATTCATCAAATCTGTTTATCATCTGATTTCTTTCTTTTGTAAATTTTATCCATAGGAAATATAGATTTACAACAGGAATATTAATAGTTAAAGCGAACCAGGGTGAATAATTTAAATCACGAAAACGAAGAACCTGCAGTTGATAATATTTAAAGAAAAAAATTATTAATCCAATCGAGTGAATAATATTAAATCCGAATATTTGAATTTGATGAGTCTTTAAAAATACTACAAGCGCACAATAAGAAATAAGACCTATCAGCATGGACGTTTCAACTTTTCTGTAGCGGCTTTTTGAAACCCTTCCATTTGAATTTTTAATTACAATTCCCCAGATCATCAGTGAAATAATAATCGTAGGTATTTTGTTTAATAAATTATTCATTTTTTCTCCAAATTATTTTTTCTGATATTATACAATATCTTAAAATGTTCCTGTTTTATGCGCAACCGTTCCGTTAATCATATAAGATAGACCTGCCCATATAACTATCGGCATCGTATGATGACCATCTTATTTTTGCTTTAGGCCTGGCACGGGTACCGGTTCACCTTCACGCAGGGGCGTTCGGCATTTTTGGCGGACGCTGCGTCACTCGCGTCCTTTTCTCCAAAAATGTCTTCGTGCCGGAAATCTGTTTTTTCAGGTTTGCCGTGACCGACTATATGTGTTTGATTCAGGACGCTTTTCCTGGAATCTTTTTCTGAAT
>JAILEY010000032.1 GCA_024687165.1 Treponema sp. | reverse complement strand
GACCTTCTTTTTCAATCAAGTACAGAATCCGTACTTTTGCTTCCAGTGGGATTTCCATTTCATGCCCCCATATCTGGTGTTCCTGTATTCATCCGGATTCTGTTAAAAGTGTGTCACTTTCAGGTGCAGATCAAGTCCTTACACCTACAGAGTTTTGCCCTTAGAGTATCAGACTAAAGTCCTTAGACTAACGTGACTTTGTTCATAGATTTGAACTGTTCAGAAAAAAAGCATTAGATTCTGGACGCTTAGATAAAGATTCTCTTGATGTAAGCAATGAAACTCTGCTTCATAATCTTCATGTTACAGAAGGTGAATATTTTACAAGGGCTGCAATTATGGCATTCCATCTGGATCCTGAAAAATGGGTGACAGGTGCCTATATTAAAGTTGCTTATTTTGAAAACGAAGCAGATATTCTGTATCAGGATGAAATTCACGGACCTCTTCTGCTTCAGGTAGAAAAGACAATGGAGCTGATTTACACAAAGTACATGAAAGCTCTTGTTTCTTATGATGGCATTTACAGAAAGGAAACTTTTTTCTTCCCAAAAGATGCATTCCGAGAACTTCTATTAAACGCTGTAATCCATAAGGATTATCTTTCTACTACTCCAATTCAGATTCGCATTTACAAGGATAAAATCAGATTATGGAATGACGGTGCTCTTCCAAAAGAAGTAACAGTAGATTCTCTTTTTAAGGAACATGTTTCTCGTCCTTGTAATCCTAATATTGCAAATGTTTTTTTTAAGTGCGGTATGGTTGAATCCTGGGCACGAGGTTTTGAAAAAATAATAGCCTTTTGTAAGGAACTCAACGCGAAGCTTCCAGAAATTGACTTGTCCAAATTCCGCGAAAACAACTGCTACGAAGACTGATGTTGTGAAGAAAAATAATTTACCAGGCATTTTGCGTAGTAAATTTCCCATAAAACTATTCTGAATTCAATTGACCAAAAATATTGAATATGATAGATTATTGTACCCCGTATATTTGAATAAGCAAAATTGCTTCTTTTGCTTAAGAAAAAACATCTGGACATGATGCAAGGTTCTGGATGTAAACTTTTATTAAAAGGTAATATACATGAAAACTATTTTTACAAAGAATGCTGATGTAAAAAATGACTGGTATGTTATTGACGCAGCAGGAAAAACATTGGGACGCGTTGCTCAGAAGGCAGCCAGCGTACTTCGCGGAAAGAACAAACCTTCTTACACTCCTAACGCAATTTGCGGTGACTACGTTGTAATCATCAACGCAGACAAGATCCAGGTAACTGGAAACAAGGCAGACGGAATGATGTACCGCCACTACACAGGTTTCATCCGTGGTCTTCGTTCATTCTCTTTCAACCAGCTTCTTGCAAAGCACCCTACAGAACCTCTTAAGAGAACAATCTGGGGAATGCTTCCACACGGACGTCTCGGACGCCAGATTATCGGCAACTTGAAGATTTATGCAGGTGCAGATCATCCACATGCTGCACAGAATCCAAAGCCTCTTGAAGTGTAATAGGAGTTTATCGTGGTTAAGAATATTGCAATCGGAACAGGTAGAAGAAAGACAGCAACTGCACGCGTTTTCTTGCGTGAAGGTTCTGGAAAAATCGTTGTTAACGGAAAAGATGTAAAGGACTATTTTGCAACAGAATCACAGGTTCGTGTTGTAAGCCAGCCTCTTCTTGTTACATCAAACGCTTCAAAGTATGATATTTTGATCAACGTTTGTGGTGGTGGTCTTAATGGACAGGCAGAAGCTTGTCTTCATGGTCTCTCACGTGCTTTGACACAGGTAGATCCAAACGCTCGTCCATCACTCAAGGCTAACGGATATCTTACACGTGATTCACGTATGGTTGAACGTAAGAAGTACGGTCAGCGTGGTGCACGTCGCAGATTCCAGTTCTCAAAGCGCTAAGGAATCAATTCTTTATACATGGTTTTACACCAGATACAGCAGACTTTGCACGGAGTATACGAAATTACACCGGCGGCAGGGTCTGCCTTTTTTTTGCGCAGGGAATATTTGACTCAGGTAGAACCGGATGAACTGGAGGTTGATAAAGAACTTTCAGATGATCAGTCGCTGGATATTATGAATGCGGCTTTGTGTTACAGCGCAGAAGTTGCTGCAATGAGTTATCTTTCCCGCAGTGAGCATTGCCGCTCTGCACTTTATACAAAACTCCTTAAAAAACAGATTGATAAAAATGCTGTAAATTCTGCACTTGATTATCTTGAGAGTGTGGGATATTTGAGCGATTATCGTTTTGCCGGTGCGTGGCTTAGGACAAGGTCAATTGATCACGCAGAAGGAAGAATCAGGCTTTCCGCAGAATTATTCAATAGAGGTGTTAACCGTGACGCGGTAAAAAAAGCCCTTGATGAATTTTTTGAAGAAAATGATGAGCTTGATCTTTGCCGTCGTGCATATAAAAAGTGCCTCATTTTCAAATCCGAAGAAGATAAAATAAAAGCTTCCCTTATTGCAAAAGGTTTTACACTTAAACAAATTCAGCTTGTAATGTCAGAAGATTGTGATTAAAACTCTATTTTCTCAAAAAACTCTATTTTTTTTCTTGCAATTTTAATCATTTATGATAGAATGATGGCATGTCAAAATATCAAGAAGAAAAATCAAAAGTCTACTCAGCTCTCGAAGTAGCAAACATTTGCGGCGTAGTTAATCAGACCGCAATCAACTGGATTAGAAACAATCACTTAAAAGCATTTAAAACACCGGGCGGACAGTTCCGTGTGTATCCTGATGATCTTGCAGAATTCATGCAGAAAAGAAGTATGATTATTCCAGAAGATGTTCTAAATAACTGCAAGAAACGAGCATTTCAGGATGAAGACGTAAAAATTCTTATAGTAGATGATGATAAAGGATTTAACGATTTGATTTTCAAGTCGATATCAGCAAAATTTGAAAAGGCATCTGTAGCTCAGGCTTTTGATGGATTTGAAGCAGGAACAATGATGGTTTCAAAACAGCCGAAGTGTCTCATTCTGGATTTGAATCTTCCTGGAATTGATGGAATTAAACTTTATCAGCGTCTTAAATCTAGTGATGCATTTGGGCATCCGGAAGTAATAGTTGTTACAGGAATGAACGACGAAGAAACTGAAAAAAAATGCCGTGAACTTGGCGTAAAATATTTTTTCAGAAAGCCTGTGTTCATCCCTGAACTTATCAAAGTAATTACTACGATTTTTAATTAAAACTCAAAGTAATATGCCGGGAATGGAACAGTTGAAGCAGCTTTTTCTTCAACAATTCCCGGTAAACCGCCCTGACCGAATTTAATCTTTCCGGTTGCAATTCCGTCAACAAAATCTGTAAAACCGAATTCCTTATGGTATTTAAGATCGACTGTTTTGTAATTTCCGGCTTCTGCACAGCATAATTCAAATGAGCTTATTTTATCGATGAGGTTGTTTTCAAGAGCCTGTTTTGCAGTATAGATTCTTCCGTCTGCAAGCGATTCAACTTTGCTCAGCTCCATACCGCGGCATTCTGCAACGATACCAGTGAACTGTGCGTAACATTCATCTGAAATTGTCTGCATAATCTGCTGCTGTTCTTCAGAGAAAGGCTCGTTGATTGCACCCATAATTTTATTTTTTCCGGAGTGAATTGTAGTCATTTTGATTCCGTAAGTCTTCATAAGTTCTGTAAGATCAAGTGACTGTCCTGCAATTACACCGATGCTTCCTGTAAGGCAGTTTCTGTTTGCATATATTTTGTCAGCTGCACATCCGATGTAATATCCTCCGCTTGCTGCAAGAGAAGCAAAATATGCGTAAACAGTTTTTCCCGTTTTCTGTTTGTATTCAAGAAGCTTGAGGTATGTTTCATCTGAATTGTAAACTGCACCGCCTGGAGAATCGATGTAGAGAACTATGTTCTGGCAGTTTTTGTCTTTTGAGAGAATGTCGATTGCAGTATTGATCCATTTCTGATTGTAATTCTTTCCTTCAGCAATTACGCCTTCAATGTGGAGCACTGCAGAATAGTTTTCATTTGATGGAAGAAGGCTTTTGATTGATTCTTCAGTTTTTTCTTTTTCATTGTTGAGTGAAAAATTGAACTTTTTTGCGTTTCTTCCTGATATGCATGAGCCGATTGTTACTATGCAGATTATTGCAAGAATGATTTTACTCTTTCTTGAGAGCTTTTCTTTAGCAGTCTCTGCTTCTCCTTCCTTTTTGATTATTTCGTATTCATCCATTTTTTTCTCCTTACTATATATGTTTAATTAAAATCAGATTGTAGAAGTTTTCCTGATCTTAAAGCTTCATCCTTAAGGGCAAGGTATGCATTTGAAAATGCCATGTTCTGGTAAGGTGCAAGCCAGATCAATCCTATGCCGGCCGGAATAGAAGCAAGAACTGCCCATCCGAGGAAACTCAGCGACATTAAAAAAAGATCTGATTTATGCCCTTGTGTAAGAACTCTGCTCATTCTCATGGATTTTGCTACTCCGATATCCGGGTTTTCGGCGAGAATATAGAACATCTGTGAATATTCAAAAGCCTTTACGATTCCTGGGATTACAAAAAGCAGTGACCACAGAAAAGTCCAGAGAGTAAACCACAGTGCACCAAGTGTTCCCGCAACAAAGTATTCAATCCCGTTGAGAAATGATTTTACACAAACTTCCTGACCGCTGATTTTTTTAAAGCACAGCCTGAGGTAAGCAATAAGAAGCGTCCCTGAAACAAATGCCGATGCAATCAGCAGTGGTGAAGATGCACATACAAGCACTATGAAAATCAGTGATGAAAGACAGAATGGTTTCCAGCTTCCTTTTAGCTGTTCAAGTGCTTGACTTTTGTACAATGACCTGTTAAACATTTTTTTCTCCTTGTACTGATTTAAGAAGTTCTGAGTAATATCTGTTTTCTATGCAGCTTTTATCTATTCCGCATAAATTTAAAATTTCATAAAGAGCCTTTCTTGCCTGTGAAACTGTTTCATCATCGTCTTTTTCAGAGAGGATTTCAAGTTCCACAAAATCCCCAAGCGGCGGTACATTGCATAATTCAATCGTGCAGTCAAATCCGTTTATTGAATAAAGCCAGCTGCTGACTTCCTTGTGCTTTTTGAGTTTTACAGAAAATCCGCAGTCTGCAAAATAAGATTTAAGAGGTTCTGCGCAGGACATAGTGCATTCTTTTTCATTGTTCACTTCAATTGTGTGACCGCTTTCATTTGTCCGTTTTTCTTTCTGTTTATAAGTGAGAAGATATCTGCTGTTTCCGTTTTCAGTTTCTTTTCTGATTCTTATAGATTTTTCAGAAATTGCAGGATTGAAATAATAAACATCATCCTTTGTAACTGTTGACTTAAATTGAGCGAACGAATTCAGTTTATTTTCAGTTTCTCTCCTGTTAAGAACATGAGCCTTCAGTTCAATTTCATTCATGCTTAAAATATATCACATAATTTATTTTGATTATATCCTTTGAATAAATTTACAGATAATTTGGAAAAATTTGAATATTTTGAATGTTAATAAAATTGGCGCGAAGGAGTGTTGAGCAGGACGAAAATGTTCTGTTTGTTGCAGTCGCGGTAGCGACATGATAAATAGTTACTTTGCAACAAACAGTACATAGCGCTATATAGTGCCGTTTTGGACTGCTCAACGCGACTGGGAGCCAATTTTATTATTTTTTTAGATAAAATCAAATTTATATCTCAATTGAACTTTATTTTCTGAATTTATATAATTGTTGAACATTTATTTGAATTTTTAGAGGTAATCATTATGGCTAAAAAAAGCGACAACGCAACAAAAGGTACTGCACGTGCACCACACAGATCTTTGTTCTATGCAATGGGTTATACAGACGAAGAACTCGACAGACCTTTGGTAGGAGTCTGCTGTGCCAAAAATGAAATTATTCCTGGTCATATTGAACTGGATAGAATTGCAGAAGCTGTAAAGGCAGGAATCCGCATGGCTGGAGGAACACCTGTTGAATTCCCTGCAAT
Source organism: Treponema sp. (assembly GCA_024687165.1). Lineage (GTDB taxonomy): Bacteria > Spirochaetota > Spirochaetia > Treponematales > Treponemataceae > Treponema_D. Next base: position 57,593 of record JAILEY010000032.1, on the reverse strand, counting down.
CGGTGTGTGTGATGGAATCGCTATGGGACATGAAGGAATGAAATATTCCCTTGTAACCCGCGAATTAATTGCGGATAGTATTGAATGTATGACAAAGGCTCATCAGTTTGATGCACTCGTAATGATTCCAAACTGCGACAAAATTGTTCCCGGTATGCTTATGGCTGCTGCACGTCTTGATCTTCCTACAGTATTCTGTTCCGGCGGTCCTATGATGCCTGGTCATCTTCCTGGAAACGATTCTTCAAATCCCTACAGCGGAAGAAATCTTTCCCTTACAGATATGTTTGAGGCTGTTGGTGCTCTTGCAAGCAATAAAATCAACGAATGTCAGCTTCATGAAATGGAACAGTTTGCATGTCCTGGATGCGGTGCCTGCTCCGGAATGTTTACTGCAAACAGCATGAATTGTCTTACTGAAGTACTCGGGCTTGGGCTACCTGGAAACGGAACAATTCCTGCAACAACAGGAAGACGTATTGCTCTTGCAAAGCATGCGGGAATGGCTGTAATGGATCTTTATAATAAAGGAATCACAGCAAGAAAAATCATCACAAAAAAGAGTCTTGAAAATGCACTTGCGGCAGATATGGCTCTTGGCTGTTCAAGTAACACAATGCTCCATGTTCCGGCAATTGCACATGAAGCAGAAATCGATTTTGACTTGAAGAACGTAAATGAAATTTCAAACCGCACACCGAACCTTTGTCATCTTGCACCTGCAGGTCATACTTTTATGTGTGAACTTGATGATGCCGGCGGTGTACAGGCTGTACTTGCTGAACTTGCAAAAAAGAATCTTATTGATACAAGTCTGATTACTGCAACTGGAAAAACTATTGCAGAAAATATAAAGAATGTAAAAAACCGAAATCCGGAAGTTATTCGTCCTATTGAAAATCCTTTCAGTGACAATGGCGGACTTGCGATCCTCTTTGGAAATCTTGCACCGGACGGAACTGTAGTAAAACGCAGCGCATGCGCAAAAGAGCTTATGCATCATACAGGACCAGCTCGTGTATTTAATGATGAAAGCGAGGCAATGGATGCAGTTCAGAACCGTAAGATTAAAAGCGGTGATGTTGTTGTAATCCGCTATGAGGGACCAAAGGGCGGACCTGGTATGCGTGAAATGCTTGCCGTTACAGCTGCTCTTGCGGGACAGGGACTTGATAAGGAGGTTGCGCTCATTACTGACGGAAGATTCTCCGGGGCAACAAGAGGTGCTTCTCTTGGACATTGTTCTCCTGAAGCTGCAGTTGGCGGACCGATTGCACTTGTTGAAGAAGGGGACATGATTGAGCTTGATATCAACAATTATAAAATTACTCTCAAAGTAAGTGATGAGGAACTTGCTGCAAGAAAAGCAAAATGGGTTGCTCCACAGCCAAAAGTAAAATCAGGTTATCTTGCACGTTACGCAAAGCTTGTTTCTTCTGCAGATAAAGGTGCAATTTTACAGTAAGCAAAAATTGCGATGTGGTATATGAAAAAGAATCTTAGAAAAGCCGTTCGATTTTCAGAAATTGCTCGCGTTGAATGTCATGAACTTTGTGCATTGCCTGGTGTCCTTGATGATATCAGCAGTTCAGGCTGTCGTGCTCATTTTCCTGGAGTTGTTACGGTCGATCTTGAATCTGAAAGTGAAATTGAGCTTTCGATAAGATTTTCAAATCCGGATCTTCCGCAGGTGCTTCAGCTTGTTGTTGTGCCTACACGAATTGTTGAACATCCTGAGGAGTCGGAAACTGAAGTGGGATTTAAGATCATGAGGTCCCCGGATACTCCGCTTTTAAAAGAATATATTGGAAAACTGCAGGAAAAATCAGAGGATGATTCTGATATTACAGACCTGATAATTGAACAGGATGTGGAATTTGTATGAGCGTATCTATTGAAAAACTTGACGGTATGGCATTTCTTCCTTTTGTTGATATGAAGGATATAATGCTCAGTGAGCTTCAGAAAAGATTTGAAGTTCCTCTGAAAAATGCCGTTCATTACGGTGACCTTGTATATCTTGAAGGTGTAAAAATAGAAAGCCCTTATTTCAGCCGCTGCACATTGTTTGAGCCCTTTATACTTCATTTTGATTCGATTGGAGAAGCTGTCGGAGAATTAAAAAAAATCCAGCGTTCATGGGCTTCGTACAGTTACGTCTGCTTTAGAAGATCTTCGCTAATTCAGGAAAAGCTTCCGTATGTAAATCTGAAAGTAAAAACATTTCCTGCAAAAATTCCGTCCGGGAAAACAGGTCTTTATACGCTTATCGATGAGCATACTCTGATTGCATCAGCTTCAACTTCTACAAGTGTTCCTGCAGGATTGATTCAGTTTGTTGAAGATCACGAAAATCCTCCAAGCCGTGCCTATCTTAAAATTCAGGAATCGCTGAGTTTTGCTTCTCATTATTTTAATGTGCCTCTTCCAGGTGAAAACAGCCGCTGTTTTGAAGCCGGTGCGTGTCCGGGTGGATGGACATGGGTTCTTGCAAATCTTGGTTCTTCTGTTTTTGCTGTTGACCGTGCGCCTTTAGCAGACAGTCTGATGAATAATCCGAAAATTGAATTTCTTGCTCATGATGCATTTACGCTTAAACCTGAAGACCTCGGTGAGTTTGACTGGGTGTTCAGTGACGTAATCTGCTATCCGGAACGTCTTCTTGAATGGATTAAAATGTGGCTTGCAAGCGACCGTACAAAAAAAATGATCTGCACAATTAAAATGCAAGGTGAAATCAACTGGCCTCTTGTTGCAGAGTTCGCCGCAATTCCAAACAGCCGCGTAGTGCACTTAAACTACAACAAGCATGAACTTACCTTCATCCATGTTGAATAGAATTAAATAGACTGAATTTCGAATTATTATAGATATAATAATATAATAAAATTGGCGCGAAGGAGTATTGAGTGGGGCGAAAATATTCTCTTTGTAGCAGTAGCGATAGCGACAAGATAAATAGTTACATTGCAACAAACAGTATATAGCGCTATATAGCGCGGTTTCGTCACACGCAAGACGACTGGGAGCCAATTTAATTATCAATATTTTCAATTCTGTAAGGAGTTGCCTGGTAAACGTAATAGTTGAGCCAGTTCGAAAAGAAGAGGTGTGCAGTGCTTCTCCATTTTGAATGAATAGGAAGATCTGGATTGTCATCTGTAAAATAATTTACCGGAAGATTTGCCTTAATTCCTTTTGCAATGTCGCGCTTGTATTCATTTGCAAGAGTGTCAATGTCGTATTCAAGATGCCCCGTCATGAAAATGCTGCGGTTGTCTTTTGATTTTACGATTGTAGTTCCAGTTTCAGCACTTTCAGCAAGAAGAAGAAGATCTGAATTTTTTTCTACATCCTTTGGATCGATGTATGTGTAGCGGCTTGTCGGAACAGGAAAAAAATCATCAAAGCCACGCATTAATGGTTCTTTAAAATCCTTGAGCTTTGAATAATAAAGGCCGGAAAATTTTGTTTTTACAACGTGCTTGTCTATTCCGTAAAAATGATAGAGCCCTGCCATTGCTCCCCAGCAGATGTATAAAGAACAGAAAACATTCTTTTTTGCGTAGTCCATGATTTTGCAAAGGTCGTCCCAGTAATCAACGTCTTCAAACGGAATCTGTTCAACTGGTGCACCGGTGATTATCATGCCGTCAAATTTTTCATTGAGAATTTCTTCTGAGGATTTATAAAATCTGTCGAGATGACTCTGGTTTGTGTTTTTTGAAATATGACCTTCCATGCGCACAAGAGTTATATCGATTTGAAGCGGTGTGTTTGAAAGAAGTCTCAAAAGCTGAGTTTCAGTAACTTCTTTTGTAGGCATCAAATTTACAATTGCAATTTTAAGAGGACGAATATCCTGTGCAACTGCGCGTTCGTGTGTCATCACGAAGATATTTTCATTTTCAAGAGTAGTTCGTGCTGGTAAGTCTGAATCAATTTTAATCGGCATGGGGGTATTGTAGCAAATAAAAATTCTTTTTGCTATAATCTCTTTTATGGAACTTAGAAACGACAGACGCTCTGCTGTAAAAAAAATAAAGACTACAATTTTTACATCTAAATCAGACGTTGACTCATTCAGAAAAAAAATTGAAAAAACATTTTACGCTGAATTTACACCGAACAGAGTTGAACGAATTTCTGAAACGATCGGCGGCGTTGATTGTGACATTCTTATTCCGGAAGTTTATTCTTCTGACAGGATTCTTCTTTATGTACACGGAGGATCTTTTGTCGGCGGCTCAAGAGAAAGCTGGAAGAGTTTTTGTTCACTTATTGCAAATTCTACTTCAAGCAAAGTAATCGTTCCTGAATTCCGTCTTGCTCCTGAACATAAGTATCCTGCTGCAACAGATGATATTGCTGCTGTTTTCAAAAAACTTGATGCTGAAGAAATAATTGTTGCGGGGGATGGAAGCGGTGCAAATATTGCTTTTTCATTTATACTTGGACTTAAGGAAACTGACAGACAGAAAATTTCAAAGTTTATAATGTTTTCTCCGTGGCTTGATTTTTCTGAAGATGCAGAATATGAGCTTCCAAGAAAGTTAAAGGACTCTGTGCTTTCTTTTGATGATATCTGTTATGCTTCTTCGCAGTATGCAAAAACTGTTGATATTGTATCTTATCTTGTTTCTCCTCTTAAGGCTGAAAAAGAATGTTATGATTCTTTCCCTGAAGTTTATATTCAGGCTGGTGAAGATGAATTTCTTGTGTGCCAGATAAAAGCTCTTGAAGAAAAGCTTGATAGTATCGGTGTGGAAAACACAGTTGATATCGTTCCAAAAATGATGCACATGTTTCAGATGGCCGATGAATATCTTGAGGAAGCACATTTTGCTTTTGAGAGAATCGGTAAATTTGTAAACAGACGTGATGGTCTTTCTGTAAAAGAGCAGCGTGAACGTGACAGACTGATCCGCGAAAATAACATTACAGTTGAATAATCAATTTGGAGTTTATAAATGGAACTTCTCTCTCCGGCAGGAAATGTAGAAAAATTAAAGTACTGTTATACCTATGGTGCAGATGCTGCATATATCGGACTCAAGAATTTTTCTCTTCGCGTAAAGGCTGACAATTTTTATGAGGACGAATATAAAAAGGTCTGTGAGTTAAAGAAAAAGTTTCCCGGAAAAAGACTTCATTGTGCCTTGAATATTTCTTTTCACAACGATGAAATAGACAGACTTATTGAAAATATTCCGTATTTCAGGCAGTACCCGATTGATGCTTTTATTGTTCAGGATCTTGGAATTGTTCCGATTTTGCAGAAAGAATTTCCGGATGCAGAACTTCATCTTTCAACTCAGGCTTCCTGTATGAACCGGGAGGCTGTAAAAATGTACAAGTCCCTCGGATTCAAACGCGTTGTAATGGGACGTGAAGCTTCTTTAAAAGAAATTGCGGAAATTAAACAGGCTGTTCCAGATATGGAGATTGAATGTTTTGTTCATGGTGCTATGTGCATTGCGTATGCCGGCCGCTGTCTGATGAGTGCATATTTAAACGGTAGAAGTGCGCAGGAAGGATTTTGCAGTCACACCTGCCGTTGGGATTATGATGTTCTTGCAAAAATCGATTCTTCTAAAGATGCAAAAAAAATTGCAGAAAGCGGAAATCTTGTTCTTCGTGAACACAAAAGGCCTGATGAATATTTTCCTGTTTATGAAGGTGAGCATTTTACACAGGTTCTTTCAAGTAAAGATTTGTGCATGATTGATCATCTTGAGGATTTAAAAAAAGCCGGCGTTGATTCTCTTAAAATTGAAGGCCGCATGAAGAGTGTTTATTATGTTGCATTGATTACGCGTGCATACAGAAAAGCCCTTGATGCTCTTGACGGAAAATTAAGCCAGAAGGAAGCAGAGCCTTTTGTTGATGAACTTTATAAAGTAAGTCACAGACCCTTTGCAACAGGATTTTACTATAATAAAGAAGATGCTGATGTTGCAGTCAGCGGTGCAAGCGACAGTCCTTTTGAACTTGCGGCAGAAATCGGTTCGCCTCTTGATTCATCAGAAGAAGAAAAAATTCTTGAGGCTGCACAAACAAACAGAAAGCTTAAACAGGAAAAATATGATGCTTTGTGTCCTCAGGCAAAGGCTGCATATGATAAGCGTGCACTTGGAATGCCGGATAAGCATCTTGCAAATATTGAAAAAAAAGAAGGCTGGAGAATGTATTCTCTTGAAGCACTGAATATGCTCAACAAAGAAACTTACATGGAACTTGTAAGCCCTGAAATTGTTGCACAGAAAATAGAGCTTCACAAGGATTTTGAACTTGTTAATCCTGAAAATGGAGAAGTGTACAACTGGGTTTGTAACGGCCATCCTGTAGTATTCTATACAAATTTAAAAATCACAAACGGCTCCCTCATCCGAACAAAAGATGAAGGTTATGTTGAAGGAATATTCCGCGAGACCGGAAGGTAAAAATCAAAATGAATTTAAAAAAAATTCTTTCTCTGTTGATTTTTATAATTTTCTGCCTGCCGTCTTTTTCTCAGGACTGGAAGCAGTCTGTTTTTTCTCAGCTTTCGGTTGCTAAAACAAGATCTGTAAATGCTGATTCTGCTGCCGTTGAATATTTTTATAATGCTGAAAATCAAAATTTTCATGGAACTGCGGGAATTCAAATTGCGGAAAAACAGTATGCATTTTATCTTTGCCCTTCCTATAATTTTTATTCAAACAAGGGAAAATCTTTTGGTGCAGTTTTAGATTTAGAATTTGAAAAGTATGATGATATAAGTTACAGATCAAATTTATTTTTTGGTTTTACCTGGGATGTTTTTTTTGAAAGTTCACGCATCGGAGTTTACGGAAATATAATGGGCGGAAGAAAAAGTTCCCGTCTTATCGGTTTTGAAGATTTAGATCCGCTTGTTACCTGGAATCCTGCTGTGAATGCAACGGTCTACTATCTTGCAAATGAAGCTCTTACTTTGTCTTTTTCACTTAATTCTAGTGAACCGTTTTACAGACCTGAATTTTTTGCGCCGATAATCAGTACGAGCGCAAGATTTCGTGTTACAGATAAATTTTTTGTTTCAGGTTATGTCGGAATCCGCGGAATAGATTTATGCATTCTTTCTTCGTATGTTGATTCTTTTGTTTTTAAAATAGGACTGGGAGTTGATTTATGAAAAGATTGATTTGTTGCTTTTTTTTAATCTCAATAATTTTCAGTATAAATTTTGCTTCCTGTAAGTTCGGTGTGCAGCAGGCTTTTTACAGAAAGAATCAGGTTAATGAGCGTTCAAGGGAGATTAAAAATTTTTGCGGTACGGAAAATGATCCTGCAGTTAATACAGATAAATTCAGTGTCGCTTTGATTACGGACATTCATTTTGGACGACTTGCTTCAGATAAAAAAGAAAAGTTTAAAATCTGGTATGAAGCAAAAAAAACAGAAGCCGCTGATTCAGGATATCCTGTAAAGTTTGCAATCTGTCTTGGTGACGTTTCAGAGAGCGGCGAAAAAAAACAGATTGAGCAGTATGTCTCTTTTTGTAGTGAATTGTTTCCTGATATGAAAATTTATACTGTTGTTGGAAATCATGATCTTTATAATGACGGCTGGACTCATTTTAAAAGAGATGTTTATCCGCATTGTTCAAGTTTTATGTTTAAGACAGAGTACGGCGGAAAAAGCTTGAGCTGGTATTTTCTTGATACTGCAAACGGAACTCTCGGAAAACCGCAGCTTGAAGATTTGTTGAGCAAAATTAAGTCGGATTCAAATCCAAAAATTGTTTCTACTCATTACCCGATTTATGCGGGCGGTGGACAGCTTTTTACAATGCAGAACGAAAATGAGCGGGATCTTCTGCTTTCTACTTTTTTGAAGAATAACGTAAAGCTTCTTCTTGGTGGTCATTGGCACAAATATGAGGAATATACTTATAAAAATTATTTTAAAGAATACAATTTTGCTTCCTTTGTAGATCACAGTCAGGCCGCAATCATAAAAGTGGATTTAAATTCAATGGATATTGGTGTACAATGTAGTAAGTTCTAACAGTCTAAGGGAGGGCGGCCAATGCAGGATGAAGATCTCATAGATAATCTCATTTTAAAAATAGAAGATTCCTATTCAGACAACGACATTGAAAGAATAAAAAATGCATGGCATTTTCTCCTTGAAAAAACTTCTGAAAAAAAACGTCTTTGTGGAAATCCTTATTACATTCATCCGCTTCGTGTTGCTGAAATTTTAGCAGAAAAAAAACTTGGTGCAGATACAGTTATTGCAGGACTCTTTCATAATATTTATGAAGTTACTGATGATCAGTGTCTTGAAGAAATAAGCGAAAAATTCGGAACTGACATTGCTTCAATTTGTCGTGGAACTTCAAAAATCACCGGCATGAAAATAAATACAACTTCCATTCAGCAGGCAGACAGTATCAGAAAAATGCTTTTTGCTATGGTTGATGATATCCGCGTTATCCTTGTAAAACTTGCGGACCGTCTTGACCGAATGCGAAATTTAAAATTTGTCAGCGAGCAGGCACAGAAAGCAGTTGCAAAAGAAGTGATCGACATCTGGTGTCCTCTTGCAAGCCGTCTTGGTATGAGCGACGTAAAAAGTGAAATGGAAGATTTGAGTTTAAAATATTCAAATCCGGATGCATTTCAGTACATTAAAACAATTGTTGCTCAAAAAAAACAGGAGCGTGCTGAATATCTCAATAATGCCGTAAAAAAGATTTATACTGCCACAGAAAAAGCAGGCATAAGCGTAAATATTACAAGCCGGGCAAAACATTTTTATTCTATATATCAGAAGATGAAGAAGAGAAATAAGGAGCCTGGTGAGCTTTACGATCTTCTTGCTTTAAGAATTATCTGTAAAGATACAAGCGACTGTTATGTTCTTGTAGGACTTGTGCACGGCCTCTGGAAACCGATGGAAGGCAGATTTAAAGATTATATTGCCATGCCGAAAGCAAACGGATATCAGTCTCTTCATACTACGGTAATCTGTGAAGGTAAGCCTCTTGAAATTCAAATCCGCACAGAAGAAATGCATAAAATCGCGGAGCATGGTGTTGCATCGCACTGGCTTTACAAAAAAGGAACGAATCATGATCTTGTTAAGGCGGAAGATTTAAGCATTATAAATCAGCTTCGTGCATTGCGTGATGAAAACCTCAGCGATGAAAAATTTTTTGCAGAACTTAAAAATGAACTTCTTGGAGATTCAATTTATGTATTTACTCCAAAAGGTGATGTTAAGGAACTTCCCGCAGGAAGCTGTGCAATCGATTTTGCCTATTCAATTCATTCCGGTATCGGTGAAAAAATTGTAGGTGCAAAGGCTGACGGAAAAATCATTCCGCTTACTGCACCTCTGAAGAATACACAGATTATTGATATTCTCACAAATCCTCAGGCTCATCCGACTCAGTCACAACTGAAGGCAGTAAAAACTTCGCGTGCAAGACAGAGGATTCATTCGTGGCTTGTTGAAAATGATCCGACTTTTATAGACCGTGAAGCAGAAGCAAAGCGTGAAGAACAGATTGCTGCAAATTCAATTTATTCAAAACGTATTGCAGAAGAAACTCGTGAACAGCGCAGAAAAAATGCTCAGACAAAAAAAGAAAAGCTTTCTGATTATTCGGGAAAGGTTCGTGTTGATAATGTAACAAATTATTCTGTTATAATGGCAGGATGCTGCAAACCGAATCCCGGAGATCCTATAGTTGGTTATATTTCTCATAAAAGAGGAATTATGATTCACCGCGCTGACTGCAGAACTTATCTTAGAATTCAGAATGTTGAAGCAAGATCAGTTAGCGTTGAATGGGACCTTTCTGTTTCATCAAAAGAAAAGAAAAAAGATCTTGAGAAAAAGCAGGAAATAGAAAAAGCCAGAAAGGGTAAAATCGATAAAAATAAATATAGCAGACAGAGATAAATTATGGTTGTAAAAAATACATTAAAAAGAATTATTCCGGTTATTTTTGTAGGAGTGTTTTTTTCTGCATTTCTTCTTTTTCAATTTATTCTCGATACTTCAAGAAAAAATTACAGGTATAGAATTCCTGCAGAAGATAAAAATCTCAAGACTCTGAAGGTTGCCTGTGAAAGCGATTTATATCCGTATTCTTTTAAAACTGAAGACGGTTCCTATCAGGGTTATACTGTTGAATTGATTTATGAGATCGGAAAGAAATTAGGCTGTAATATTGAATTTGTAAATTATCCGCAGAACCAGATGTTTGATGAATTTCACAAAGGAAATATTGATATCATTCTTGGTGTTGTATTTCATCCTGATCGTCTGCGTCTGATGAATTTTTCTACTTCTGTGTGTGACATCCCGATTTTAATTTTTGGAAAGACGAACAGTACTAATAAAATTATTTCTGCAACGGATGATATTCTTGCGTTAAAAACTGAAGACTCTTTTGCTGATACGTTTATTTCAACTTCGCTTTTGCAGAATATAAAATATTTTAATTCGTATGAAGAATGTTTCCGCGCGGTTGAAGAGGGAGCTTGTGATTATACAATTTGTCCACTTAAGACCGGAAAAATTATCATAAAAAAAATAGGTTCAAAAAGTATTTCTCCAATCGGAATTAGCGGGCATGATGAAAATTATCATTTTGTAACACATAAGGCTGATTCTGACCTTTGTCTTGAAATCAACAGGGCACTTGTAACGCTTGATAGCGAAGGTGATTTTGGAAAGATATACAATAAGTGGCTTGGAGATAATTTCAGTATCATTGATTTTATTCAGAAAAATTTTATTGGAATTCTTTTTATTATTTTCCTGATTATAATTTTGTTTCTTACTCTTCAGTTTTTGTATCAGAAGCAGAGAAATCGTTTCCTTGGACGCATTGTGCACGATGTTAAAAAAGAGCTTGCAAAAAAAGTTGTACTTGAAAAAGAACTCGACAGCTTTGTTCTTGGACTTAGTAAAGTTTACTTTATGATTTTTGAGCTTGATATGCTTTCTTACAGATATCGTGAAATAACTTCCATTGATTATCTTAGAAATATAATTCCTGCTGAAGGATCACTGAAGAATTTTTTTGAAATAATTACAAAAAATTTTATTAATGAATCTGATAAAGGTAAGGTTATTGATTTTACAAATCCAAATAATCTTTATCAGCGTTTTTCAGAAGCACCTGTTCTTTCTACTGAATTTTGTACGAAACAGAATGTCTGGATCCGCATTTCACTGATGGTAAAAGAGCGTGATGCTTCAGGTGATATTATAAAAGTTCTTCTTGCTGCACAGAAAATCGACAGTCAGAAAATCAGGGAGCTTCAGGTTCAGAAGGCACTCCAGCTTAGCTTTGAGACTGCTGAAAAAGCAAATGATTCAAAGAAGCAGTTCCTTGCAAACATGAGCCACGATATGCGCACACCAATGAACGGAATCATCGGAATGACTGAAATTGCAAAAATGAATATCGATGATAAGGAAAAAGTTATTTCCTGCCTCGATAAAATTTCATCCGCTTCCAATCACTTGTTCCAGCTGATAAATGAAGTTCTTGATATGAGCAAAATTGAAAGCGGAACCGTTAAGCTTGTTAAAAAGGATTTTGATTTTTCTGTTCTTGCAAAAAATTGTTTTAATATCATAAAGCTTAAGGCTTCGGAAAAAAATATTGATATCAGTCTTGATGTTTCAAATGTTGAACATCCTTTTGTCTGCGGGGACGAAACAAAAATTAAAGAAGTCTTTTTGAATCTTGCTTCAAATGCCGTTCAGTATACAAACAATGGCGGAAAGATTTTTATTACTCTTGAAGAAAGTACTGCCCGTGAAGCAAACTGTGCATGCTACACTCTGACTGTAAAAGATAATGGAATCGGTATGTCTGAAGAATTCCAGAAGATAATGTTTGAGCCTTTTTCAAGAGAGCATGTTATGGCAGATTCTTCAGAGCAGGGAACCGGTCTTGGACTTGCAATCATTAAAAATCTTATAATGATTATGAATGGTTCAATCGATGTAAAAAGTAAGGTTGGAGAAGGTTCTGAATTTAAAGTTTCACTTATTCTAAAATATGCAGATTATCAGGATGTACAGGTTGAAAATGATCCTGTGGCTCAGTATGAATCTCTTAGAAAATTAAATCTTCGCGGAAAGAAAATTCTTCTTGTAGAGGACAATATTATCAACGCGGAAATTACAAAAGAACTTCTTGTTGTTTCTGGTGCGGAAGTAATTCATTGTCTTAACGGTCAGCTTGCAGTCGATGAATATCTGAATAATCCTGATTACTATTTTTCTGCAATTTTCATGGATATCAACATGCCTGTGATGAACGGTTACGAGGCTACAGAAAAAATCAGAAATTCTAAACGTCGAGACGCTTCTTCTATTCCGATTTTCGCACTTACTGCAAACGCATTCTCTTCTGATGTTAAAAAGTCTGAGGAAGCAGGAATGAATGAGCATATTTCAAAGCCTGTAAATCTGATGAAACTTTATAATATTCTTAAAAAAATATGATTATAGCGGCGTAATATCGGAATAATTGAAAGAATCTACTGTTTATGGTAAAATCCTGACATCATTTTACATAATATAGAGGTTTTTTATGATTACTTTGAAATTTGGCGGAACAAGTATGGGTTCTGCACGCCGCATCCTTGACAGCGTAGACATCATGATCGGTCGCGCAAAGCAGGATAGAATCAGTGTTGTAGTTAGTGCAGTTGCAGGAGTTTCAAACAAACTTCAGGCAGCAATTGACGGATGTACAACCGGCGGTACCTCTACCACTTATGTAAACGAAATCAAATCAATTCACTCAGACATCTGTTGTGAACTTCAATCTGTACTTCCTGAATTCAAGAAAGATGATGTAATGGCAAAAATTAATTCCCTTCTTGAAGAACTTACAAAGCTTCTTGACGGTGTTTGTATTTTCGGTGAATGTCCTGATTCAATTCACTGCCGCATCATGGGTATGGGTGAACTTATGAGTTCTCCGATTGTTGAAGCAACTCTTCTTGCAAAAAAACAGAGTGTAATTCTCTTAGACAGCCGCAAATATATTTTTACAACTGGTGATCAGAAGGAAGGTGAACCTGATTATGCTCATTGTGCAGATGCACTTGCAGATTATCGTGATGGTTCTGCTCCTGGTGCTCAGATTCTTTTGTTCCCTGGATTCATCTGTTCATGGTCTCCACGTTCTGGAGCAAAAGCTGTAATGGGACTTATGGGACGTAATGGTTCAGACTTCTCTGCTGCAATCATCGGTTACTGTCTTGGAGCTTCAAAAGTAGAATTCTGGACAGATGTTGACGGTGTTTATACTGCAGATCCTCGTGTCGTAAAGGATGCTGTTCTTGTAGACAACATGACTTATGAAGAAGCAATGGAACTTTCATTCTTCGGTTCAAAAGTTCTTCATCCAAAAACTCTTTCTCCACTTGCATCAAAGGGAATTGAAGCATGGTCTCTTAACAGTCATAATCCTTCTGCACGCGGAACTTGTATCGGTAAGGGACCTTATCCAACAGATTCTACAGGACCTGTTCGCGGTATTTCATGTCTTAAAGACTGCGCAATGATTTCTGTAAGCGGTTCCGGAATGAAGGGACGCAAGGGAATTGCTTCAAGAATTTTCCAGGCTGTATCTAACGCAGGAATTTCAATTCTTCTTATCACTCAGTCTTCTTCTGAATATACAATTTCATTCTGTATCCGCAAGGCTTATGCAGAAAAAGTTTCAGATATTCTTAGAGCTGAATTTGCTCTTGAAATTTCTACAAAGCTCATCAATCCGATTAAAGTTCAGAATGATGTTGCAATCGTTTCAATCATCGGGGATGCAATGAAGCAGAAGCGTGGTGTTGCAGGAACTTTCTTTGATTCTCTTGCAAGCCGCGATATCAATATTCTTGCAATTGCACAGGGCTCAAGTGAACGTTCAATTTCTGCAGTAATCAGCGGAGAAGACGGTGACATGGCAGTTCGTGTTGTTCATCAGTTCTTCTTTAACACAGTTCAGTCAATTCAGGTTTATGCTTTTGGTGCTGGAACAATCGGTGGTACAATGCTCGACCAGATTGGTGAACAGCAGAAGGCTCTTCTTGATCAGGGTATCGATATCCGCGTAATGGCAATTGCTAATATCGACGGAATGATTTTTGATGCAGACGGAATTAAGCTTGATAACTGGCGTGATCAGGTTAAGGAAAACGGAAAGAAAACAAATCTTGATGAAATCCTTGAATTCGTAAAAGAAACAAAACCTCTCAATCCGATTTTTGTAGACTGTACTGCAAGCTATGATCTTCCTGAACGTTATCTTGATGTATTCAAAGCCGGAATGTCTATTGCAACTCCAAATAAGAGAGCTAACTCTATGAGCATGGACTTCTATCACAAGCTTCGTGAAACTGCAAACGAAATGCATGTCCGCTTCCTTTATGAAACAAATGTTGGTGCAGGACTTCCAATCATCGATACATTGCAGAATCTCTTTAAGTCTGGTGATAAGCTTACAGGCTTTAATGGAATTATGTCTGGTTCACTTTCATATATTTTCGGTAAGCTTGATGAAGGTAAAAAATTCTCTGAAGCTGTTCTTGAAGCAAAAGAACTCCGCTACACAGAACCGGATCCTCGTGATGACCTTAAGGGAACTGATGTTGCACGTAAGGCACTTATCATTGCCCGTGAAGCCGGAATGTCAATTGAACTTGCAGATATTGAAATGCGCTCAATCTTCCCTAAGGATTTTAACATCGAAGGAACAACTGAAGAATTCCTTAAGAGACTTCCTGAACTTGATAAATACTTTGAAGATAAAATGGCTGCACTCAAGAAGGAAAATAAAGTTCTTCGTATGGCAGCATCAATCAAGGATGGAAAAGTTTCTGTCGGCATGCTTGAAGTTGGAATGGATGACCCATTGTATACAGTACGCGGCGGTGAAAATGCATTCGTATTCAACACAGCACGCTACACACCAATTCCACTTACAGTAAAGGGATATGGTGCAGGTGCAGGAGTTACAGCAGCCGGTGTATTTGGTGATGTTCTTCGCACTGTAAGCTGGAACAGTTATAACTAATTTTTGGAAATTGATATGAAAAGAGTTTTATCAGTGATTGTTTTTTTCTCAATGGTACTGATGTTATTCGGATGTGCCACGGTAAACGAGGCTTGGAAAGAACCTGCAGTGATTTCATCTTCTGAGCTTAAAAAGAGCGGTGCAAAAAAAGATATTACTTCAATGGATGAGCTTGCAGAATCAATTATGAATCTTGCCGATGACTCTCTGTTCGATATTGATGGTGAGTTTTTGTCTGAAAAGTATAGGGATTTTATTCTAGATAATGTAATTGGAAAAGATTTATTGAAGAAACTTGAAAAGGCAAAGGAAGAGCTTGAAGAAAAGGGAACTGCTTCTCTTGATTATAGCAAAGGAAAGAAAGTTCTTTATAAGGATAAGGAAATTAAAATTACTGATTTCTACGAAGAGCTTAAAGGGAATGCTGATATAGGGAAGAAATATGTAGACTGCGGCTTTAAATTGAAGTTTACGGAGTCAATTGATCCTAAAAAATTTGAAAAAAATTCAAATATAAAGGATTTACTTTGCAAACTTAAATTTACCGGTTCAATTAATCTTTTGGAGAAAGATAAAAATATTGAAGGAAAAATGGATGTTTATCTTAGTCTTGTTCTGGCAGCTTCTTTTGTTGATCCGAAAACTGAACGCGGCGGAATCCTTACTGTTTCTTCATTAATTAATATTGATCTTACTCATGAGGACTTAAATAATATTTCTTCAAAGAAGTATTTAGATGAAGACGAAGATGAAGATGAAGAAACTCTTTATGAAGAGATAAAGGAGTTATATGATTTCTTTAAACCGGAACTTATTATTGAAGTAACGAATGATGACGGAGTTTCTACTTTCAGACGTGAGTGCAGAACTCTTGAGGATTTTAAGAAAATCGGTGATGAATTAGATGAACTTGATGAGAAGTTCGATGAAATAAAAGAAGCAAAATTATCGGCTGACAGTTCGATATAATTTTAATTTTATGTTTTCGGAGTTGTGATTATGAAAAAGATTTTAACGGCAGTTGCAGTGTCTTCTCTTCTTTTGATTTTTGCAGGCTGCAGCAAGGATGAAGGTTCATCAAATAGTAAGGTTGAAATTTCATTTTCTGAATTAAAGAAAAGTGGTGCAAAAAAAGACATCACTTCTATGGAAGAACTTTCTGAATCGATTATGAATCTTGGTCAGGATCCTGTGTTCTCAAATGTTTTTAAAATGCTTTCTTATGCTGAACATCCTGAGAAAACTGTTTATCTTGCTTCATATTCTTCAAGAAGAAACAACAGAAAGTCTTCGTATGACAGCAAAAAAGAGGCAGAGAATTTCCTTGTAGAAAATGTTCTGGGTGAAGATTTTGTTAAGAAATTTGAAAAGTTCCAGAGAGACGTCATGGAAAATGGGAATGCTTCTTTTGATTACAGCAGAAAAGAAAAAGTTCTTTTTAAGATGAATGGCGTAGAAGTTAAGGATTATTACCTGAAGATTAATGGAAAAGCAAATAGTGAAAAACAAGCTGTTAAAGGCGACTATAAATTGAAGTTTACAATGGCTTTTGATCCTAATGAAGTTGCTGAAGATTCTGCTGTAAAAGATCTTCTTTTTAAGATCAATACAAGTGGTTCTGCTAATATGAAGAATATTGACAGGGATTCAAGAGATGGAAATGTAGATCTTTTTGCAAGTCTTGTAGAGGCAGTTTCTTTTGTAGATCCAAAAACAGAACGTGGTGGAATTCTTAAAATTTCAGTTTCAGTAAATCCTGATTTTAATTTGCTTAAAGTTAAGAATCTTTATGAGAAAAAAGATCCTCGTGAAGCATCAAAAGAAACATTTAAGTTTGTTAATCCTGTTCTTATCATAGAGATGAAGAATGATGCAGGAGTAACTACTTTCAAGCGTGAATGCAGAAAATTTGCTGATTTTGAAAACCTTGAAAAAGAACTTGAAGAAATGAAAAATAAGATTTCAGAAGCTTCAAATTCTTATTCAGATTCTTATTCAGATTCTTATTCAGATTACAGTGACATGAATTATGATCAGTTCGATTATGATTATTCTATCCCTGATTATGATTATTCAGATTACGGATATAATTTTTAATTTCCTGGAGTAAAATATTTTATGGAAAAAAAACACGTTCTTTCAGTTCTGGTAGAAAATCATGCTGGTGTCTTAAGCCGTGTCTCTGGTCTTTTTAGCCGCCGCGGTTACAGTATTGATTCTCTTGTTGTCTGTGAGACTTCAGATCCAAAAGTTTCCCGCATGACAATTGTTGTGTGTGGAGATGAATATATTCTTGAGCAGATTCAGAAGCAGCTTTCAAAACTTGAAGAAGTCATTTCAATTTCAAAGTGTGAGCATAGTGCAACCTGTCAGCGCGAAATGGCTTTGATTAAAGTTAAGGCTCGTGGAGAAGAACGTGGCGTGATTATTGAAACCTGTAATATTTACCGCGCACATATTGTTGATGTGTCAGAAACAGCGCTCATAATTGAAGCTACAGGAAGCGAAGATAAAATCAGTTCACTCATTCGTCTTCTTGAACCATACGGCATTCTTGAGCTTTTAAAGTCAGGACTTGTTGCAATGGATCGCGGAGAGAAGGTTGCTTTAAACTGATTATTTAAGCTTAATCCATTTTTCATCAAAGACTTGCCATGAGTTATTTTCAAAAGTGACTGTGGCAAGTCTTAATATTTTTAAATTAATTACAGAAAATTGAATATCATTCAATGAGGTTTCATTTATATTTCCCGAAACAATTTTCCCAAAATCAATTTTAAGATTTTCTGTTTTGTCTTTATATTCAACTTTTAAACTGAATGAAAGATGCTTGTTTTCAGAATTAAAATCAATTTTTTCGATTATTACATTTAAAATGTCACGCTCGATTTTTTCTGCAAAAGCATAAAGTGGATATAGCGGTGAAATTATTGCATCCGGATTTTTATTTTGAAGCTGCTGAAGGATTTTTTTCTGTATCTGCAGTAAATCAAATAAAGAATCTTTGTTGGGAATTAACGCTTCCATTTCGTCAGTATAGAGTAAAAACAAAAAAAGATGTAGTATTATGGAATGAAGCGTTTTTGTTTTTTCTTTTGTCTTTCAGTTTTTTTAGTTTCATGTAAATTCAAACCATGTGATTCTGTTCTTGGATGCCGCGGTGAAAATTTTATTGCATTGAATAAAAATGCCCGCGATGCAAAATCTACAAAATCAAAAAAACAGTATATGTTTTATAAGTTTACGTTGAATCAGCAGGCTCATGCATCTAATATTGCTGCGGATGAAAAAGGCGGTTCTTTAAGCGTAAAGTTTAATTTTGATAATATGAAGAAAAATTCTTCCTGCAGTTTTGAATACGGTTTTTTGTATTCGTCTGATTTTTCTGAAGATGGTGAACTTGAGAGAACAAGCGGATTCATAAAAACTGCTCATGGAGTTCTTTCAAAATCAGATTATAAAAAAGTTAAACTTCTTCTTACAATTGATAAAAATGAAGAGGATCCTTGTGGATTTTTTGTCTGCGCTGATGTTCCGTATTCTTTGAGTGATGTATGTTTTGATGTTGCAAAATGCGGATGGAGCCGGGAAAACGGAGAAGCCTTTTTTGCATTTGGTCCTGAAGGCGGTGAGGCTGATTTTAGTTTTTCAAAAACTTCTTTCTGTAAATTTGAAAATTCTTATATTGAACTTGGGCTTTCTGCAAATGATGATATAGGCACATATGACAGACAGAAAACAATTGATGTTAGGGTTGCAGATGAAAACCTTGGTATCCGCTGTACAAAAAAAGCAAGAAAGACAATTCTTCATTCAAGAGCATTCAGAAAAAATATTGATGACATTTCATTTTATAATAACAAAGAAGTTGTTGAGTCAGTTTTTATTTATCCGAATGCACGCGGTTATGAACAGGAAAATTCAGATGTTGTTACAATTCCTTTAAAGACTGATCTTGGACTTGTTTCAGCCTGGCCTCAGGAAAAATGGCGCAATTCTGATTATGAACTTTTTGAATGGGAACTTTTCCCTGGTGTGTTATTTATAGATTTTAAGAATTATAAAGTTCAGAATGAATTTTTTACACGCCTCGCATATTTTGTTGAAAAGACAGGATATAAAGGAACTCTTGTTGATGATGATTTTGTAGAGAATAAGCACGGATATAATGCGCACGATTATAAGGCCGCAGATCTTGCTGATTTCTTTACGGTTGCAAGACGACAGAACTTCAAGTTGAATTATAATGAGAATCGTCTTAAGCAGATTCTTCTTCAAAATAAAATTATTTTTGAGGATGCTGATGGATATTATAGTCGTGAAAATTACGGTGCCGTTGTTTCGTTCTCCCGTGAATCTAGTGCTGGATTAAGAAGTACCTTTATGGCTCATGAGAGCTGGCACGGAATTTATTTTTCTGACAGTGATTTTAGGAATTTCGTTTCAGTTCAGTACAATATGTTTGATTTTGATTCTATGGATTTCCTTAAAACCTTCTGGGAACTTCAGCCTGGACTTGGATATGACAGAAGCGATGAATATCTTATGCAGAATGAATTTATGGCATACCATATGCAGCAGTCTCTTGGTAATACAAGACAGTATTTCCTTCATATTTGTAACAGAGGTTCGGTACAGCGTGATCAGAAGAAACAGGCTGAATATGTAAAAAGCATTAATGCCCAGCCTTTTGTTGATGCCTGTGATGCATTTAATACGTATGCATTTCTTACCTGGGGACTTGCTTCAGGCCGGGTTACACTGAGCTACAGATTTTAGAATTTAAAAATCCAGATTGTACTGTTTTTCACTTTCAATTGTTGTTGGTGTTCCATGTCCTGGAAAAATTATTGTCTCTCCCGGAAGTGAAAAAAGCTTATCCTGAATTTTACTGCAGAGCATTTTCTGGGCATACTGACTTGAAGTTTTTCCGGTGATTCCGGCAAGAAGTGTATCTCCCGTGAACATTACGTCTTCAATTTTGTAGACCATACTGTCCGGTGAGTGACCTGGAACAGAATAGTATTCAACGTTCAGTCCTCCGATTGTTGTAATGCCGTCTCCTGAAAGAATTACAGATTTCATTCCTTCGTAATTTTCAAAATCTGCTCCGTAAATTGTAGGAGTGTAAATTTTAGAAAGTGTCTTTAATCCCTGAATGTGATGCCTGTGATTGTGTGTAATCAAAACTGACTTGAGCTTATAGCCGCCTTCTTCAATCTGAGAAATGATTCTGTTTGTAATTTTACCCGGATCAACAATTATTGCTTCCATTGAGTTCGGGTTATCATTAAGGATTGTGTAACTGTTTGTAAAACCTTCAAAACACATGTGGAAATAAATTTTCATAGTGGACTTCCTTTGTCTTCTTCTGTTTCATCAGTGCTGATCAGTTCAATTTTTGAAGCTTTATTTCTGTCAACAAGTGCCTCTTTAGTATTTGAAAGTTTGAATGAAACATTATTGCGTACAGATTCATAGAAAATCGTTTTTTTCAGATTGCAGTTTTTCATTGATGTGTTTAGAAGTACAGCCTTGATGAAGCTTGAGTTATAAAGATCACTGTTGTCAAAGCTTGACTGGTACGATGTTATTCCGTTGAAGTTGTTATGCACCAGATCACTTCCCGTAAAAATTACATGTACAAGTTTTGAGCCGGCAAGTGAATTGAACTGAAAATAACTTTCAAGAAAATCGCAGTCGGTGAATGTAGAAAAATCAAACATGCACATTTTGATTCTAAGATTGTCAGAGTGAACATTTTTGAAATTGCAGTGCTGAAAATTGCATCCGTAGAATTTTTTATTTTTTAATTCTATTCCATCGAACGTTATTCCGCATGCAGAAAGCCCGATGATTTTATCGTTTCTGTTTATATAATCTAAAATTGATTTTTCTGCTTCTTCTTTATTTTCTGAGTGTTCAAGACAAAATCCGGGAGCTTCTGTAATATATCCGTTCCCGCTGAAAACTGTAAGAGAATTTTTTGTGCAACCCGGTTCCTGACATTTGCTGGTTATAAACATGCTTATAATTTAAGATATTGATTACTTTTAGTCAAATGAATAAAATTGAGCGATGTGCAATAGGATTGATTTTGCATTTCTGGACAGTGGAACCGGTGGAATTCCATATATGCTTGAATTAAAGAAAAAGAGTCCGGAAAGTAAGTGTGTTTATCTGGGAGATACAGTTCATTTTCCATATGGTGAAAAAACTTTTGAAGAGATCGTTGAATGTTCTTCAAGTGTAATTTCTACAATAATTAAAAAGTGGAATCCGCGGTCAATAATTATTGCATGCAACACAATTTCTGTAACGGCTCTTGATACGCTTAGAAAAATCTATAAGGATCTTCCGATTGTCGGGACTGTTCCTGCCATCAAACTTGCTGCAAAAGTTTCAGTTAATAGAAAAATCGGTTTTCTTGCAACAAATGCTTCTGTTAATCATAAATATTCGGATAAGCTCATAGAAGATTACGCCTCGGATTGTGAAGTCTATAAGCGTGGTGATCCGGATTTAATTTCTTTTATTGAACATAGATTTTTTGTTGCTTCACAGGAAGAAAAAATTGCTGCGGTAAAGCCTGCTGTTGATTATTTTTGTAGTCTTGGCTGTGATACAATCATTTTGGGTTGCACTCATTTTACTCACATGGCAAAGGAGATTGAAGATTATTTTTCTTCAAAAATGAATTGCAAAGTTTTTGTTGTTGACAGCCGGGATGGTGTTGCAAATCATGCGCTGGAAATTCTTCCTGCAATAAAAGACTGTAAAGAATCTTCTGGTGAACTGCCGGAAGATATGTCATTTTTTGTTACAAGTTTGAATGGGGAAGAAGACCGCAGGGAATACGAAACTCTTTGCAGAAATTTCAGTATTCCGTTCGGCGGTGTTATTGATTGTTAATAGAGGCTTTCATATTCAATTGTTTTTTTAGAAAGCTCATCGTTTATGATTTTCTCTCCGTAGATTTCATAAAGCGTTTTCTTGTCAGAAAAAAGTGAAACTCCAAAGCCGAGTCTGTCTCCTTCAATTTTACACCCGAGACTTGCAAGTATGCTCGGGTAAATGTCGTATGCAGAAAAGCTTCTGAATTTTTCTTTTACAGGTTTAGCCCTGCTGTTGATGAAAATATCTACCCATTGTCTTTTCCTTAACGGTGCAACAAATTCTGATACTGAAAGTTCATCAAAGGTGTTGAATCCGTTTACAGGCTGCATGAAAAGGTGATCCCCTGTAATCACTATTGTTGTGTTTTCGTACCATTTCTGTTCTTTTGCCCAGCTGATGAAATCATTTAACTGCCTGTCGCTGCACGGAATGATTGTTTTCATCGGATGTCTCGGGTCATAATTTTTTTTGTCACACTGGTCGCATAAAAATCCTTTAGGGTAGTGTGTGTCTACAGTAAGAAGTCCAAGAAAGAAAGGCTCTTTTTTATTTCCAAGTTCTTCTGCTTCTTCTTTTGCGAATTTGTAAAGTTTATTGTCTTCAAAGCCCCAGAATACGTTGTAGTTTTCCGGAAGTTTTTTATTTTCTTTGTACCAGTTTATATCGTGGATTTCTACATTTCCGTGTTTTTCAAGAAGCATGTCGCGGGATGCAAATTCTTTGTCGCTTCCAAAAAGAAAACGCTGATTGTAGTTTTGTTCTGCAAGATGGTCTGTGAGTGTTTTTATATTGGAAAGAAATTTTCCTGTCTTTGAAGGAATCTTCTGGCTTGAGAAAGTATATGGAGTTCCGCTCATTTTTGTAAGAAGCGCTGCAATTGTACAGTCCGCACCAACTAGATCATTTCCTCCGCCAAAACATTCTGTGCTGCTGAAGTTTATATTTTCTTTTCCCAGTCTTGTTAAATTTGGAATCAGGCTTTCATCAAAAAGACCACCGTTAGAAATATCTGTGTAAGTTGATTCCATTGACTCAAGGAATATGAGAATCAGATTCTGCTTTTTCTGAGGGAAAGTAACTTTTGTTGTTTTTGTATCAACATAATTTTTTTTGTAAAAAACTGAATGTTCTGCGTCTGAAAAATTTTCTTTAATCAGAATTGGAATATAATTATGCGGCTTGATACACAGGTAAGTTTGAACTGCAGAAAAAATAAAAAGAATTACTGAAACGCATTTTACAAGATTGTATGAGTAAGTTTTAGTTTTAAATTTGAATTCAAGATTTTCTTTGAAGTAGTTGAAGTTATACTTTTTTATGAGATAGAGACATAGTGGAATTGAGAAAATCAGAAAGCAGAAAAATTCAATCAGATATGGAATCAGTGCATCAAGAATAAATGATGAGAGTGCAGTTGAATCAGCTCCTTTTGTAGGACTTGTGATTGTAATCCATATTGATTCATATATTGTAAAGTTGTAGCGCTGAAGTGCCCAGTTTACGATGTTTATCAGAAGCAGTGAAAGATTGATATACAGCACCGGGATTCCATACAATCTTTTGTGCGTGTTTTCTACATGTTTTGAATGAAATGAGATTCCTGTTGCAATGAAAAAAATCAGAGTCTGCATTGAATAAAATTTTACGAAGAAACTTGGCTTCTTGTTATGAAATGCAACAACGACATTATACAGACTGTTGAAATCAATTATGAAATAAATCAGCGCTGAAAAAAATATGCTGACTAATGCAATGATGTATGATCCTTTTCTTAAAGAGAACCTCAGCTGGTCCTGTTTGTTTTTTAAAATCAGGCGTGAAAGAAAAACATAAGATGTGAAAAAAAATGCCTCAATAAGAAATATGACTGTATAAAATAAAATGATATTCAAAGCTTTTTCCTGAAAAAAGGGACTGCCTTATTTTACTGACAGTCCCATATTTTTTACCTGCTCAATTTATCTGCAATTGCGTCAATGAATTCCCAGCTGTTCAAAACTTTTTCAGCAGGTGGAGTTGCGATGCGTGCAAGGTCTCCTGTCATTACGCCTTCTTCAATAACATCAAGTGTTGCTTTTTCAAGCTTCTTTGCAAAATCAATGAGCTCTGGTGTGTTGTCAAGTTCTCCGCGTTTTGCAAGTGCACCTGTCCAGGCAAAGATTGTTGCAACAGGGTTTGTAGAAGTTTTTTCTCCCTTAAGATAGCGGTAGTAGTGCTTCTGAACAGTTCCGTGGCTTGCTTCGTATTCAAAGTTTCCGTCAGGGCTTACAAGTACAGAAGTCATCATTGCAAGTGAACCGCATGCAGATGCAATCATGTCGCTCATAACGTCGCCGTCGTAGTTTTTGCATGCCCAGAGGATTCCGCCTTCGTGCTTCATGATTCGAGCAACACAGTCATCGATCAGTGTGTAGAAATATTCAAGTCCTGCAGCTTCAAATTTTGATTTGAATTCTTCATCAAAAATTTTCTGGAAGATTGCTTTGAAGTTACCGTCGTATGTTTTTGAAATTGTATCTTTTGTTCCAAGCCATACGCTGATTTTCTGATCAAGAGCGTAGTTGAAACAGCAGCGTGCGAAGCTTTCAATTGACTTGTCCATGTTGTGAATTCCCTGAATGATTCCAGGTCCCTTCATTACCTGAATAGTCTTGCGGATTTCTGTTCCGTCTTCACCGGTGAAAACAAGTTCTGCTTTTCCTGCTCCAGGAACTTTGATTTCACAGTTTTTGTAAACATCACCGTATGCATGACGTCCAAGAACAATAGGCTTTTTCCAGCTTGTAACACAGCATTTAATATTCTTTACAAAAATTGGTGCGCGAAAAACTGTACCGTCAAGTTCTTCACGAATGATTCCGTTTGGAGAACGTGTAAGCTGCTTGAGGTTGTATTCTTTTACGCGTGCTTCATTTGATGTGATTGTTGCACATTTTACGCCGACATGAAGTCTCTTGATTGCTTCTGCTGCAGCATAAGTAATTTTGTCGTCGCTGTCATCACGGCTTTTGAGACCAAGATCATAGTATTCAGTTTTAAGCTCAACAAATGGTTCAAGAAGCTTTTCTTTTATAACAGCCCAGAGAACACGTGTCATTTCATCGCCGTCAAGTTCAGCGATTGCATTTTTCATTTGAATTTTTGCCATAAGATTTACTCCTGCTAATATTTATATTTTTTTTGTTATTTAAGACAGCTGTTGCCGTTGTAATCCAGATCAGTAAGAATTTCAGTGTGATCTTCGAATACTGCAACTGTATGTTCTTCGTGACAGCTCCATGATCCGTCTGCAGAAATTACAGTCCAGTCACTTCCTTCTTCAATTTCTGTATCATCAGTTCCTTCGTTAATCATCGGTTCGATTGCAAGTACCATTCCTGCCTGGATTCTTGGGTTTGGACCGCTGAACGGACAGTTTGGAACATTCGGATCTTCATGAACTTCAAGTCCAACTCCATGTCCGCAGTATTCATAAACTACGCCGTATCCATTCTGCTTGTGTGCAATTTCGTATACAGCATTTGCAATGTCACTGATTCTGTTTCCTTTTTTGCATGCGTTGATTCCCGCAATCAGGCTTTCTCTTGTGACACGGCAAAGTTTTTGATGAACCGGCTTAACGTTTCCAACAAGAACTGTGTGTGTGCTGTCGGAAATGTATCCGTTAAGATTAAGTCCTATATCAAGAGAAACAATGTCTCCGTCTTTAATTATTTTTTTCTTTGAAGGAATACCGTGGATAACCTGATTGTTAACACTTACACATGCACATCCAGGAAAATCTTCTTCATACCATGCCGGAGTTGCACCGAATCTGCGTGCAAAACCAACACACCAGTCATCGATTTCTTTTGTGCTTACTCCCGGTTTTACTTTTGGAATAATTTCATTGAAAAGATCTGCAAGAAGATGACAGCTTTTTCTTATACCGTCAATCTGGCTTTCATTTTTTAATCGTATCATATATTTCTCCCATTAATTTCCAATTTTTTTTGCTTCTTCAAGACAAACGGCTGCAGTCTGATAATCTCCGATTTTTTTATAAGCCTCTGCCATTTTCTGCAGAAAAAATATATCGTCTTCTTTTCCAAGATTCAGATCAAGTGCTCTCTCCCATGCATCAAGAGCCATTTCCGTATTACAGGCGCCTTCTATATTGTTTCTTAAAATGTGGCGGGCAAGGCTGAGAACTTCCGGGAAAAAAAGTCGGAAATAATCATATTTATATTCCATCTGAATTATCTGTTCCAGAAGAATTGCAGCATCGTAATATTCCTGCCGCAGCACAAGCTCTTCAGCAAGAATGAAACCGTAATCCATAAAATCTTCCTGAACGACCCATCGTGACAGTTTAAAGTTTACGCGTTCCATATTCATGCGCTTAAATTCTTTTACTGCTTCATCTTCCCTGTCATGCAGAAGATCGAAAAATATAAGCTTAGCTCTGGATTCATCATCTGTTCTTCCAAGCAGCCATTTTCTGTAATCGAAGGTATCCTTTTTTTCTTTTTTGAAAGTAAAATTGTTTTTGAATAAATTTGATTCATCGAAAAGAGACCGTGTTTTTATATCAGACAAAGTTTCGTAGGCTGCAACAAGTTCTTTAAATTCTTCTGCAGTCTCTCCGTTATTTAAATCCGGATGAAGAAATTTTGCCTTTTTTCTGTATGCGCGTTTTATTTCCGCTGCCGAAGCATCCGATCTGACGCCTAAGATTTTATAACAGTCTCTCATTTTTCTTCTATATAAAATATAAAATAAACCAATGCAAAGTTTACTTGCTTTTAAGGTGTATTACAATACGTTAGAACCTGAAAATTTTGCTTGAAGTAAGTATTTCGTTTCCGCTTTCTGTGATGAGAACATCGTTTTCAAGACGGACGCCGCCGAGCTCTTTGTCGTAAAGTCCCGGCTCCAGAGTAATAATATTTCCGCATTGAAACTTTTTTCCTTCGGCGGCTCTCATGCTTACAAAAGGTTCTTCATGTATTTCAAGACCTGTTCCGTGTCCAAGTCCGTGCGGCATTTTTCTTCCTGCCTGTGCAAAAATTTCATCTGCTTTTTTTACAGCTTCGCAAATTTTTTTCCCCGGAATGTAGAGCTTTCTGCATTCAGCGGCTGCAGTTTCAACAAGATCAAGAAGCTTCTGCTGTTCTGCGCTGGAATCCTTTGCAACTGTGATTGTACAGTCACTTGCGTAACCTTCGTAGCATACTCCAAAATCAAGAATTGAAAGGCCTTTTGTTCCCCATGGTCCCTGAGTGTATCCCGGGAAAGCGTGAATTGCAAAACTTCTTTCAGGCCCTGCTGCAAGAGTGTCAAAGCTTGTTCTTTCTGCGCCCTGTTCTCTGAGTGTTCGTTCTATAAAAAGTGCGACATCAATTTCAGATTTTATTTTTCCTTTTTTTAGTGCGTCAATTATTTCACTCGTCATTGCGTCTGTAATTGAACAGGCTTTTTTTGTGCATTGAATTTCGTATTCATCTTTTATTGCTCTGCATTCTTTTACAAAATCATGAACTTTATTTTCGTCAGCACAGATGTTCCAGTCTGTTAATTCTTTTGTGTATTTTGAATATTGTGAAAATGGAGTTCCGCTTGAGATACAGAGTATATTGTCTTTTTCTGCAGAACCTAAAATTTCTTTTGCGGCCGTTACGTAGCTTCTCTTGAATTTTTCAGATGGAAGAATTTCATCCGCGTGACCTTTTTCTTTTGCAAGATTTTCGTCCCATGCTACAAGATAACTTTTCCCGTCATCAGTTAAAATCAAGGCTCCGTCTGAAGGATGTCCTGTCAGATATCTTAAAGTTGGTTCTCTTCTATCTTCGCTGTCTTCAAATACTGCAGCCTTTATATTGTGTTCCTTCATGTAGGCTGCAGCTTTGTCTCTTCTTTTTTTATATATTGCGTTGAAATCCATTTTTGATCTCCATTTTCTGATGCTGATTATCTTGATTTGATTTTGTTTAAAACTGATTTTATAAGCGGATCTTTTGTTACAATCATTAGTCCGATTCCGATTGCTCCAAATAATAAGGCTGTTGTGCCGACTGGAATTCCCTGAGAAATTATTTTGTCGTGTCCTGCCAGCAGACTGATTATTTTCCCTCTGAGAAGATAAACCGGAACTGCGGCAATTGCTGAGAACAGACACATTTTGATTGTGTAAAGCAATGTGTTTTTTATAAGGGATGCAAGCTGAATGTTTTTTGATTTTCCAAGGAAAATAAAAAGCATGATTGTGTTTACGGCGCTTGCTAAAGTAAGTGCGAGTGCAATTCCGTTTCCGCCGAATTTTCTTACAAGGATTGAAGCGAGAATCATGTTTGCAGCAAAATTTACAAGACCTGCGATTGTAGGACTTTTTGTATTCTGCTGTGCGTAGAATGATGGTGCGATAATCCGGTTGAG
Source organism: Treponema sp. (assembly GCA_024687165.1). Classification (GTDB taxonomy): domain Bacteria; phylum Spirochaetota; class Spirochaetia; order Treponematales; family Treponemataceae; genus Treponema_D. Next base: position 29,200 of record JAILEY010000032.1, on the reverse strand, counting down.
TGCAATGAAGCAGAGCCCTGCAATGTGAAATTTAAAAACTTCTTTTGTCATGCTTATTGAATCAGCGTTGAATTTTCCTGATGCGAACACGAGTGAAATTATGTTTTCGTTCATGCTGAGGGAATAGAATGTAATCGGTATGGAAATAAAAATCATTATTTTAATTGACTGTGAAAGAAGCTCGTTGAATTTTTCCCATTCGTTGTTTTTTGAAAATCCTGCAAGGTCTGGGAGAATTACAGTTCCGATAGTTACGGCGCAGATTCCTAAAATCAATTCCTGAAGCCTTAATGAATACTGAAGACTTGAAGCAACACCTTCTCCTGCATGAGTTGCAAGTGCTGTAGAAACAACATCGTTCAACTGGTAGCCTGCCATTCCGATTATTGTCGGTGCAACAAGCAGCATAATTTTTTTTGTACCTGGATTTGTGAATGCATTTTTGAGTGAAGTAAAAGTAATTTTCCAGTCATTTTTTAATACGAACGGAAGCTGAAAAAAAGCCTGCACCAGTCCTCCGCAGATTACACCTGTTGCCATTGCCCTTGCAGGATTTGCCATGCGGTCTTTAAAAATGTATGTGAAGCCTATTACAATTCCGTTGAAAAGAATCGGAGTAAAGCCTGATGGTGAAAAAATCTTGAGGCTGTTGAGAATTCCCTGAAATAATGCAGCGATTGAAATCACTATGAGATACGGAAACATTATTCTTGTAAGGATGATTCCTTCGTCCAGTGCATTTATTTTTTCTGTGTCAAAGAAAATCTTCAAGATTAGTGGTGTAAAAATAATTCCAATTGTAACGAAGAGCGTTGTCATAAAACTGATGAGAGTGAAAGTCGCATTAACAAAATTCTGTGCATCCTGTTTTTTTTCAGGTGTATCAGAATCTTCGATGTAGCCTTTAAAAGTTGGAATAAAAGCAACTGAAATCGCATTTTCTGCAAAAAGTCTTCTAAAAAGATTTGGAATCATGAATGCAACATTAAATGCATCTGAATATGCTGTTGTCCCAAGAAATTTCGCCTTAGTCATTTCCCTAACAAGTCCGAGTATTCTTGAAAAAAGCGTCAGAACTGAAAGTGAAAGTCCTTTTTTAATCAGTGAATTATTTTTCATGCTGACCATTATATCGATTTTGATACCTTTGTTAAATCTTATCTACAAATTGTATTAATTTTAATTTTTACAGATATAATAAAATCGGTGCGAAGGAGTATTGAGTGGAGCGAAAATATTCTGTTTGTTGCAGTCGCGAAAGCGACATGATAAATAGTTACTTTGCAACAAACAGTATATAGCGCTATATAGCGCGTTTTCGTTACACTCAAGACGACGGGAGCCGATTTTATAACTTCTTTGTTAAACTTCAGGTAAAAAAAATACTAAAAAGGTAAAAAAAGTTGCAGAGATGAGAATAAAACTGTAAAATAGTCTTGTGTAAAAAAGGGATAAAAATGGGGCAGGGAATAAAATGAAAAAAGGTAAAAGGCATTTTAAATTTTTTCAGTACGTCGGTGATACACCGATCGTTTCAATCAAGTTTAGAATCATGACGGTTTTTGTTGTCATGCTTCTTCTTTCAACTTTTTCAACAAATCTGATTTCTGTTGCGCTTTCACAGAAAAAAATCTTTCAGCTTTCTAATATCGTTCTTGTTGATAAATTGTCTGAAATTTTCAACATTGCAACAAGTCAGAAACAGATTGCAGCTTTCTCTCAGAATCCTGAAGCATCAATTCTTACAATGCAGGAAAGTGCCCGAAAAGGATTTACTGCTGATGAACCGAATGGAATTGCAATGGGAATTAATCCGGATCGTTCCCTTCTTTTTATGGTTTCTGCAAATCAGGATTTAAACTGGAAAAAGTTTACTGATAAAGAAGCTTTTAAAATCATGGAATCCAGCTACGGAAAACAGGGCTCCCTTCAGTTTACAGGAGAAGACGGAGAAAAATATTTTGCTGTTTTTAAATATCATGATGAATGGCAGACGTATCTTGTCCGCGGAAACAGAATCGTTGATACGAATAAAATTATGTACCGAATCATGGGAGTCATCATTATCCTGATTATTGTGATGGCAGTATTCTTCATTTTTATGGGTACAAAAATTCTTGAGGGACTTCTTGCAAACATCAGAAAGTTTACTCATCAGATGTACGACATGCAGCAGACTCAGACTATGCGTCCGCTGAATACAGAAGGTTGCCCGAATGATGATATTACTTATCTTGCCGCAAACTTTAACTCGCTTTCTTCTACTGTTGATAATCTTCTTTCAATATTCCAGAAATTTGTTCCTAAAAATGTTGTACGCAAGGCTCATGAGGAACAGTCAATCAAACTTGAAGGTAAACAGAGAGAACTTACAATTCTTTTCAGCGATATCAAGAGCTTTACATACAGAACGGAAATTCTTGGAAACGATATCATCGGTCTTTTGAATGTTCATTACGATTCTGTAATTAAGCGTGTTGGTGACCATAACGGTATCATCGGTTCTATTATTGGAGACGCAATTCTTGCAAGCTATGGAATTGAAGATGATTCAAGAACAAATAAATCTTATGACGCAATCAAGAGTGCCTGGGAAATTACGGGTGTTACTGCTGAACTTAGAAATAAGATGAAGATTCGCCGCGAGGTTCTTGAAAAAACAAGACCTCTCACAGAAAACGAAGAGCGTGTTTATAATGCCGTAATGCTTGATGTTGGTGTCGGAATTGATGGCGGTACTGTTTTCTACGGAAATATCGGATCGTTTGAACGAATGGCAAATACTGTAATCGGTGATAATGTAAACTCTGCAAGCCGTCTTGAAGGTCTTACACGAGAGTACAAGCTTCCTGTTATTGTCAGTGAGTACATCAGGGAAGAAACACTTACTGATTATGAAGCAAAAGCCCGTTATGTGTTCTATGAAATTGATACTGTTCAGGTAAAGGGAAAAACAGAAGGTGTAAAAATTTACTTCCCTTTGGATAAGGATTGTCCTTCGCCTGACTGGAGCTACAATCTTCTTCATGAAAAATTTGATGTCTTTGAGGAAGGACTTAAAGCATATTACAAAGGCGACTGGAAAACTGCCCGTGCAAAATTTAAAGCTGCAGACATGAGTGTCGCAAAAGTTTTCCTTGAAAGAATGGGAATGAAATCAGCACCTGCTGACTGGAGTGGAATATGGACAATGAAAACAAAGTAAAGAAACTTGTTCCCGCAAAAAAAATTGCTGATGTTCACCGCGAAGTTGAACTGCTTCTTGAAGATGAACTTACATCAATTTCAAATAATGATCACAGACAGTTTTATGATCTTGAAGCAGAGTTCTCAAAGACAAAAAAGAACAACGCAAGATATATGTGGGTTCACATGTACAGAAGCCTTCTTGTGTGTCTTTGTCTTGTTGTTTTGATTACAATGGTTTTAATTTCATTTGTAAAGAATTCTGAAAATAAGGTTGAAGTAAAAGTAAATGATTTTGACTCGCTGAATCTTTCTGAGCTTTTGACCAAGGTTAATAATATCGACGAAAAAATTCAGGAATCAGAAGCGGAAAAAAATCAGCTGCAGGCAAAGCTTGATAAAGAACTTACCTATATTGAAGCTCGTCATGCAAAGGCCCTTAAAAAACTTGCCGATGAAAAAATCAGGAGCAAAAGTAAACGTGCTCAGCGTGAAGCAGAAATCGAAGCTGATTATAAGGCTGATCTTGCAACTGTAGAACCTCTGAGAAGAAAACTTGCAAACTGCAATGCTGAAATCAGAATGTATAATGAGCAGCGTGAACAGTTTGATGCAGCCCGTGTTCAGGAAGCAGAAAAACAACAGGCTATTCTTAATGCAGAAAGATTTAATCACGAAAAAGAAAAAGAAAGACTTACTGAAACTTATGAATTAAAGCTTTCCTCTGAAATTGCAAATCGTGAAAAACAGGAACAGGAAACTGCAAAAAAACTTGAGGAGCTTGCTGAAGAAAACAGAAAGAATCTTGAATCAGAAAAAGAAGCCGGCTTAAAAAGACAGCAGGAACTTCTTGATTATACTGTAAGTCAGTATGACCCTTCATTCCCGTCAGACGAAAAGATTGAAGCTCTCTATTCAAATTCAAAATCGTTCTCAAAAAAATATACTGGGGATCAGGTTGCACTTCCGGATGGTACTTCTGAAAAATTTTATAACGCTCTTGCATCTCAAAAATCTTTGTATGATGAAATGAATATTCTCTATGATCAGCTTGAGTCGTATCCTTACAAGGAAGATGGTGCCATAAAGGAACTTGTTACTGCATTGCATTCTTATTCAACTGAAGCAGGAAACAGAATGTCATCTTCAAGTGCTACAGAAATTAAAAAACTTATTGATGAAAAGGAAGCTGTAAAAAATGAAAGCAGACAGGCAGTTCTTGAAAAAGACAGAATGGAAAAAGAGTACAACAATCTGATTAAAAATCTTTGCGGTGAAGATGAGTATGGAAATTTTGTAGACGGAATCCTTTTGAGCACTGTAGTTACGCAGAATAAGACAGTTTATGTTATTCAATCCAAGATGAAGTATTTTGATGATTCTGTCTTTAACGGCATGATTATTCCGTGCAAGGTTATAAACGGAAATACAGTTATCGGAACAGGAAGACTGATTAAGAAAAATGGTTCTGTATGTCTTGTTGATTTTGAAAGTTCTTCGGATCTTGTAATGAAAGTCGGATCTAAAATTATAATCGGTGAACCTGTTGCATCTGCTGTTGAAGAAAAACAGATTGAAGAAGGGGCTGCTGAATCTTCATCATCTGATAATATTCAGTCTGGTGAAAATGCAGAAAACGTTGAACAGGCAGCGGAGAGTTCATCAGTTGAAACTACATCTGCTTCTGCTGTAGAATCTGTGTCTGTTGAAGAGTAGCAGATGGTGTCAGTTAAAAATATTGAGCGTCTGGACAAAATCCTCAGTAATTCTGGATTCGGTTCAAGACGCGATGTAAAAAGAATTGTTAGAAGCGGTAGTGTCGAAGTAAACGGTCAGAAGGTTTACGATCCTGAATTTAAAATCGATCTTGATTCGGATAAAATTTCCATAGACGGCGAAATACTTGAAGTTGAAAAACATTCATATTTTATGATGAATAAAAAAGGTGGTGCGGTCTGTTCTACAAAAAGCGACAGACATCAGACGGTTTATGAATTTCTTTTACCTGAAGATAATCAGAAAAGACTCGGCGGTTCGTTGAGTACTGTAGGACGCCTTGATGCTGATACGGAAGGCCTTTTGATTTTTACAACAGACGGTGAACTTAATCATAAACTTACGTTTCCAAAATATGAAGTTAAAAAAACTTATCTTGCTCATCTTATGAATGCTGTTTCTGATTCCGAAAAAACAGAATATATTCAAAAAGCAAAAAATGGTGTCCGAATGCCGGCCGCTGCAAATGATCCTGAGTGTGATGCAAAACCATGTGTTATAGAATTTCTTTCGGATGACAAGTGTAAAATTACAGTTACTGAAGGACGTTTCCACGAAGTAAAAAGAATTTTTATTGCACTCGGAAATGAAGTTGTTTATCTTAAGCGGCTTTCAATGGGTACGCTGAATCTTGAAGAATCGCTTGAATGTGGAAAATATCGTCCTTTATCTCAGGAAGAAATTTGTGCTTTAAAGGATCTTGTTTCTTAAACTGATTTTTAAAAGCTGCTGATTAAAATCTGTCACTCAAATTGAATTTATATGGTATTTAAATTACAATCTATATAAATTTTTTTTCGGAGTTATTAATGACAGACATTGAAATCGCACAGAAAAATATAATGGTTCCAGTTGCAGAAGTTGCAAAGAAAATCGGGCTGGAAGAAAAAGATCTTGATTTTTACGGATCATACAAGGCAAAAATTACTCTAGAAAAGTTGAATGCTCTTCAGGCTTCTGAAAAAAAAGGAAAACTTGTTCTTGTTACGGCAATGACTCCTACAGCTGCAGGTGAAGGTAAATCTACAGTTACAATTGCGCTTGGGGATGGCCTTAATAAAATCGGTAAAAAAACTGTTATAGCTCTTCGTGAGCCAAGTCTTGGTCCATGCTTTGGAATTAAAGGTGGTGCATGTGGCGGCGGATATGCACAGGTTGTTCCGATGGAGGATATTAATCTTCATTTTACCGGAGATATCCATGCAATTACTGCCGCAAACAATCTCATGGCTGCCCTTATCGATAATCATCTTCAGCAGGGAAATGAACTCAATATAGATCCAAGAACTATTTCATGGAAACGTTGTGTTGATTTAAATGATCGTGCACTTCGTAATGTTATTCTCGGTCTTGGTTCAAGAGTTGACGGTGTTCCTCGTGAAAGTCATTTCCAGATTTCAGTAGCTTCAGAAATTATGGCAATCGTTTGTCTTTCAAAAACTATTTCTGAACTCAAGGAAAGAATCAGCAGAATCATCATCGGCCAGACTTACTCAAAAGAAAATGTTACATTTGGTCAGCTTAAGTGCACTGGTGCAATCGCTGCACTCCTTAAGGATGCAATCAGACCAAACCTTGTTCAGACTCTTGAAAAGAATCCTGCATTTATTCATGGCGGTCCTTTTGCAAATATTGCACACGGCTGTAATTCTATCAATGCAACTTTGTGTGCTCTTGCAACTGGTGACTATGTTGTTACTGAAGCAGGATTTGCAGCTGATCTTGGTGCAGAAAAATTCTTTGACATTAAGTGCCGCATGCATGGTCTTAAACCTAATGCAGCTGTAATTGTTGCAACATGCCGCGCAATTAAAATGCATGGTGGTGTTCTTAAGGCAGACCTTGGTGTAGAAAATCTTGAAGCAATTACAACTGGTTTTGAAAACGTAAAGGCTCACATCAATAACATGAAAAAGTTCGGCCTTCCATGTGTTGTTGCTGTAAATAAATTTATTACTGACACTGATGCAGAAATTGAACTTGTACAGAAACTTGCAAAGGAATGTGGAAGTGAAGCAGTTCTTTGTGAAGGCTGGGGAAAAGGCGGTGACGGTGCAAGGGCTCTTGCAGAAAAAGTTGTAGAGCTTTGTGACAGACCTTCTGAATTTAAAAATATCTATCCTCTTGATGCTACATTCAAAGAAAAAATTGAAATTCTTGCAAAGGATATTTACGGAGCTGCACACGTAGAATACGATACAAAGGTTCTCAAGAAGCTTGCAGAATATGAAAAAGCCGGCTACAAAAATCTTCCGGTATGTATGGCAAAGACTCAGAATTCCATCAGTCACAACAAGTCAGCTCTTGGTGCCCCAAGCGGATATACATTCCCTGTGCGTGACGTTCAGCTTTATAGTGGTGCAGGATTTGTCGTTGCGTTTGCAGGTGATATTGTTGATATGCCTGGACTTCCAAAAGTTCCTGCCGCAGAAAATATCGATGTTGATGACAACGGTGTAATCAGCGGATTGTTCTAAAATAAAAAGGCTGACAGCACATTTGTAAGATGTTGTTGCCAGCCTTATCAGTTTTAAAAGCCTGTTATTTTTTTATGCTTCTACAACTTTAAGAATTGCTTTTAAAAGATCATCGTATTCTTCAAAAGCTTCAAGTTCAGGATTATCTTTTTTAATCTGTTCTGTTGATCGGAAGAGGAAGCCTGCTTTACTTGCTTTAATCATTGCAAGATCATTGTGACTGTCTCCGCTTGCTACAGTTTCAAATCCGCATGACTGAAGAGCCTTTACGGTTGTAAGTTTTGACTGCGGACATCTCATTTTAAAATCTGTGATTTCACCGTTTGGTGCTACAACAAGTTCGTTGCAGAAAATTGTAGGCATTCCAAGTTTCTTCATCAGTGGTCCTGCAAACTGACTGAAAGTGTCGCTGATGATTATTGTCTGACATTTTGATCTGAGTGTATCAAGAAACTCTTTTGCTCCTGGAAGGGGATCAATTTTTGAAATTACATCCTGAATTTCTTTGAGACCAAGTCCATGTTCCTTGAGAATTCCGATTCTCCATTTCATAAGTTTGTCATAATCAGGTTCGTCTCGTGTTGTGCGCTTAAGCTCCGGGATTCCTGATACTTTTGAAAATTCAATCCAGATTTCCGGAACAAGAACACCTTCAAGATCAAGACAAGTAACGTACATATTTTTACCTCTGTAAAATTAAATTCAACTGTGTCAGTATATCAAATTGTAAATTAAATTGGAATTTGTTAAACTCAACACATGGGAAAGTTCATAGAAGTTTTTGATACTACATTACGCGATGGCTCTCAGGGTGAGGGAATAAATTTTTCTGTTCAGGATAAGATTCATGTTGTAAAAGCCCTTGATGAACTTGGCGTTAAATTTATTGAAGCGGGGAATCCTGCAAGTAATCCTAAAGATGCTGATTTTTTTGAAAAGGCAAAATCACTTTCCCTTAAAAATGCTCATCTTGTAGCATTTGGTTCAACCCGCAGAAAAGACTGCTCGTGTGCAGAAGATTCATCTTTGCAGAAACTTCTTGCTGCGGGAACAGATTATGTCTGTATTTTTGGAAAGTCGTGGGATTTCCAGGTTACGGAAATTCTTCAGACAACGCTTGAAGATAATCTTGAAATGATTCGTGATACATGTGCGTATTTAAAATCACGCGGAAAAGAAGTGATTTTTGATGCGGAACATTTTTTCTCAGGTTATGAAGCAAATTCTGATTATGCGATGAAGTCCCTGCAGGCTGCAATCGACGGAGGAGCATCAACACTGGTTCTATGTGAAACAAGAGGCGGCGCAATGATCAGTCAGTGTTCTTTTGTTGTTTCTCAGGTTGTAAAAAAATTCGGCAGTGGTGCAGTAATCGGAATTCATACTCACAACGATTCAGGTCTTGCTGTTGCAAATTCTCTTGTCGCAGTTGAAAGCGGTGCAACTCATATTCAGGGAGTTCTTCTTGGTTTTGGGGAACGTACCGGAAATGCAAATCTTTCCACGGTAATTTCTAATCTTCAGCTGAAGATGGGCTATTCATGCATCCCTGCAGATAATCTTAAGCTGCTTGCTCCTGTTTGCCGCCGTATTGCTGAAATTGCAAATATTTCTGTTCCGGGTAAAATGCCTTATGTTGGAAGATGTGCCTTTGCTCATAAAGCGGGAATGCATATTGATGCCGTTCTAAAAAACCCAGATGCCTATGAGCATATAAATCCGGAGCTTGTTGGAAATGAAAGAATGTTCCTTATGAGTGATGCTGCCGGAAGAAGCATGATAATCGAAAAAATTAAAAAGTTTGATTCTTCGATTACAAAAAATTCTCCTGTGGTTTCTCAGGTCGTTCAGAAAGTTAAGGAACTTGAACATCAGGGCTATCTGTTTGAAGGCGCTGACGGAAGTTTTGAGCTGCTTGTAAGAAAAATCATGGGGCTTTATAAGCCGTTCTTTAATCTGTGCTATTACAAGACTCATGATGAATATCCTCTTGTTGAAAAAGGCTTGTATTCTTTTGCTCAGCTTAAAATCGATGTTAACGGACATAAGCAGATGGCAGCGGGAGAAGGTAATGGTCCTGTTAATGCACTCGACGTTGCGCTTCGTTCTGCACTCAAAGAGTTTTATCCAAAAGTTGAAGAATTAAAGCTGATTGACTATAAGGTTCGTGTTCTTGACGGAAAAAATGCTACGGCTTCACGAGTTCGTGTTTTAATTGAAAGTACCGACGGCAGCGAAAACTGGACTACAGTCGGTGTAAGCTGTGATATTGTTGAAGCTTCCTGGCACGCTCTTGTAGATTCTTTTGAATACAAGATGTGCAAGGACTAGTTTGTCTGGAGATAACTGTTTTTTGGGAGAATGATGATTTCAACACGTCTGTTTGCAGCACGGCCTTTATCTGTTTTGTTATTTGCAACAGGTTTTGTTCCGCCATATCCCCTGAAAGAGAAGATCTCTTTGTCTATTCCGCATCCTACAAGTAAATTGATGATTGACTGTGCACGTTCGATACTAAGCTGCATCTGACCATTCGGCTTGTTTACGTCTGCAGTATGACCTTCAACAAGAATTGTAAAATCACCTTTTTTAAGGAACTCTTTTATTCCTTCCGCAACTGTGTCAATTCTTTTTTTATCCTGCGGCAAAAGTTCAGCACTATCTGCAATAAAATTCAAATTCTGCATTGTAATCTGTACACCTGGCAGAGTATCATTGAGAAGTACATCAGGAATTTCTGCTTCCTTGAAAATTTTTTTGAGTTGAGTATAGGCAATGTAGTAATTCTTGTTTTTCTGTGGAGCCGGAACTTTATGTTCAAGTGTATCTTTATCCAGAAGAATTACAATTTTTCCCTTTTTAAGTAAATCAAGATTTTCAGGAACCGACACAATGCGCAGATAATCGTCCCTGCTGATAATTACATCGCATCTGTTTATTCCAAATACTTTCCTGGCTGTAATCCACAAAGGTGTTTTGCCTGCTTTTCTTCCGTATTCAGAGGTTTTATCCGTTGAATCGTAATGTACAATTCCTTCTCTTTTTGCAATAGGCGAGTATACCATGTTACGTTCATAAATCAGTTCCATCTCTTCTGAATAAATCTTTGGAAAAAGACACGGATATACTTTGCTGTCTGTAAATTCTCCGTGGATTGGGAAGACGCCTCGTGCATCAATTACAATTCCTGTATAAGCTTTTGAAGCAATTGTATCTACCGGAAGGCGTGGAGTATACGGATTTTTATGCTTTATAAGGTTTGAAGCAATGTCCTGAAGCTTGATTGTATGTCTTGTAAGCAGATTTTCTCCGCCGCTTGCAAAGGCAGCAGGTGTCTGTGTACTGTTGTCAATGATTCTTGTAAGGTTTTCAAGTGTCATTGTGCCTTCAAGTACCAGATCTCCTAAAGTTTTTGAACTGTCAACACATATAGAAAGAAGCGGATCTTTTACAAGAACAGGAAGCTTCATCTCTATGCTTTTAACAGCGTTTGCTTTTCCGCTCGGCATAGGTATGTTTGCTCTTTCAATATTCAGTGAAATATCTGAAGAAAAAGTGTTTTTTGTCCAGTTTACGTAACTTGTTGAAGTCATTATGGCTTTTTGAGGATCTACGTTTCCGCTTGCTGCAGCTGCCATTTCAGCCTGACGTTCAATTTCTGCGTTGGAATAAGGAATATATTCATCTGATTCTTTAATTTCTACGTAATGATCAGTATCGTCAAATGCTTCCACATATTCCTGTGCGCTTAAATTCATGAAAATTGACGAGAAAATCATAAAAAAAATAAATTTCTTTGCATGCATATCTATTTTTTCGGCATATTTACATTAATTTTTACAGAAAATATTATTCGTTTATATTCTTGATTTTTTATAGGTCTGTATTATAATTTTTTGTAGAGTGACGAAAATTCGCTTGATATTGAAAATGAACTTTATATTATCTTAAGTTAGATAATAAATAGAGGAGCACACTTTTTATGATTTTCAGCAAAGATAAACAATCATCAGTTTCGGTTATCCTGATTGGATCTATCGTTCTTGGACTTGTTGTATTTACAGTTACATCGTTCTTTTTTATCAGCAGCCTTCTTAGAAAGGGTCTTGTCTCATATTTTGAAGGTGATGTAAAGGGCTATTCAAAGCTCGTAATGGAACAGATTAAATCTTCGGAACAGGAACTTGATAATGTTCAGAAGATGATTTCAGAATCTGTAGGACATAATTTTGCGGCAAAAAATACTTTTGAATCTGAATCTGTAAACGCTTTGCTTGAAGTGGCAAAAAACAGCTTCGCTCTTGCAGAAGTTGCAGTTGTTGATGGTGGACTTCATCAGGTTTCTGCTTTCAAATACGGTAATTCTTCTATGTATGGGGATGTTCTTGGAAAAGCAGTAATCGGAAATAAAGTTGTAGCAATTAAAAAGGAAAGCTCTGATATTGTTATTACTGAAGCCGCTCCTGTTCGTGCAGAAGGTAAAGTTGTTGGTGCTGTTCTTTTGAGAAAAAAAGTAACTTCACAGCATTTTGCAGAATCAATAAAGTCTATGACAAACTGTGAATTTACAGTATTCGATGGTGAGACCCGCGCTTATACAACACTCGCTGGAATGATTGGTACAAAAATTGCAAATTCAAATCCTATACGTCTTTGTGAAAGAGGAAAGGATTTTTCAGGAACTGCAATAATCGGTGGAAAAGAGTACGTTGTTTATTACTTCCCTTATAATACTTCAGATGGAAAATTCCTTACTACACTTTATCTTGGAAAAGAAATGGCTGTTGTTGAACATGTTTCAAGCCTGATTTTCAAGTCTCTTATTTTTGTTGAAATAGTTCTTACACTCGTAATTATTGGTATATTTATTTTATTAATTTACTTTAAGATTATCAGACCTCTCAAAAATGTTGGTTCTGCAATGAAGAATCTTGCTTCCGGAGATGCAGATCTTACAGTTCGTGTTCCTGTTAGAGGTAATGATGAATTTGCTTTCATTTCACGCGATGTAAACACATTTATTGAGATGCTTCAGGATATTGTCCGTGATCTTAATGAAGCTCAGAATTCACTTTCGCAGATTGGTCAGAATCTTGGTACAAACTCTCAGGAATCTGCAAGTGCAACGGCAGAGATTATGGCAAATATTGAAGGTGTCCGCAAACAGTCTGAAAATCAGGCTTCTGCCGTAGATAATACAACTACAGTTCTTGCAAAGGCTAATTCTTCTGTTGGTGAACTTGAAAACATGGTTGATGCACAGTCAGCAGCAGTTACTGAATCTTCTGCAGCAATTGAAGAAATGCTTGAAAATATTTCATCTGTTACTGATTCAGTTCATAAAATGTCAGACAGCTTTAAGGAACTTAGTGTTACTGTTGGTGACGGCAAGACAAAACTTGCAAATGTTGACGGAAAAGTCGGTGAAATTGCAGAACAGTCTAAGATGCTTATTCAGGCCAACCAGATTATTTCTCAGATTGCGTCTGAAACAAATCTTCTTGCAATGAATGCCGCAATCGAAGCTGCTCATGCGGGTAAGGCAGGTGAAGGATTCTCTGTTGTTGCAAATGAAATCCGTAAGCTTGCAGAAACTTCAAGTGCACAGTCAAAGAATATCAATGCTGAACTTAAGCAGATTTCTGCATCAATTAAAGATGTTGTTGAACTTTCAAAGGATTCACAGACTGCATTCGGTCAGATTGTTACACATCTTGATGAAACAGATTCTGTTATTCGTCAGATTGATGGTGCAATGAGTGAGCAGGAAAAAGCATCACGTCAGGTATTTGAAGCTCTTGGTGACATCAGAAACCAGACTCTTGGTGTAAGTGAAAAGTCCCGTGATGTTAAGGATGTAATTAATTCTGTATCAAATGATATGGGCTCTGTAACACAGATTTCTTCAACTATTCTTGGAAGTATGGATGAAATGGCAGCTGGTGCACAGCAGATCAGTTCTTCTTCTCAGAGTGTATCTAATCTTGCCCTTGATACAAATAGAAATATTGAAGTGCTTCAGAGTAAACTTGGACTCTTCAAGGTATAAAAAAGGGTGAGGAAATTGGTATAGAAAGGTATGGCCGGTATGTTTATAGAATTTACCGATCATGCCTTTTTTTTATTTTACGGCTCTAAGTCTGTAAGTTCCTTCCGGTGGAGTGCATTCTTTAATTAACTCGGGATTGTAGAATTTTAACGTTTCGTATGGAATCCCTGTTTTTTCTGCAAGATATTTTAGTGACGATTTTCCTTTAACTTTGTAAAATTTAAATTTTTGTATTTTACCTTTTTTTGTCGCTTCATCTGCTGCACCAATTTCAATAAAACCGTAGTATTCCGCATTTTCAACGGCTTCCGTAACTGCAATCAGTTTTGGAACATATTCGCATGATTGTCTGCTCAATAGATTTTCTTCTGCAAGCTGCCAGAAATCTTTTCCCGGATTTGACTTTATTATGCGCTCAACAGCTCCTGCCCCCATATTATAGGCCGCAAGAGCCAGGTGCCAGTTTTTGAATTTTCTGTAGTTATCAGAAAGCTTTGTAAGGGCTGCATCAGTTTCTTTCCATGGATCAAGCCGCTCATCAATCCACTCATTTTTTTTAAGGAAAGGGTGCATGCTGTTTTCCATGAATTGCCAGAGCCCTGTTGCACCGCTTAGAGATACTGCGTATGGCTTGTAGTCACTTTCTACAACTGGCAGATATTGAAGAAATAAAGGCATTTTTCTTTTTTCCAGCTGTTCTATTATATACGGCCTGTATGGAGCTGAATTGTACAGTACGGTTGAAAGAAAAATTCTTTTGTTTTCGTCGGTGTAGTATTTTTCAAACTGTTTCTGAACACTTTCATTGAAAACTCCCTCAATTCCGATGTTTTTTCTGTAGAAAATGTGCTCTTCCTGTTGTGAAACTGCAAAAAAACAGACAGTGCAGGAGAAAAAAATAATAGAAAAAAACTTTTTCATCCTAGAGTTTTTCACCGTAGTAAATTCCGGCCCATTCCCATCTTCCGTGAATTTCTGGATCGGCAGGGAAGTTTACTTTTCTAAAATAAAGATACCAGACTGTAACGTAATTGTTCCATCCTTCTGTGCGTAAAAATGCTTCTTTTGGAGATGAAGATGCATCAAGTGAAGCGTTGCAGCGGATTCTGTTTCCCCTCATGTATGCCCTCATACTGAAGCCTTCCTGAGCGTTTGCATCGGTTACATCCTGTCTCCATGACATTGCAAAAAAGTTAACTTTTGACTTAATTTTGTCGAGTTCGCGCCAGTTGTATGATGCGATTGCTTTTTTTACAGCGTTTACAAGTTCGTCCCGCGTTTCAAAGGTCCAGTCTTTTGAAGAGTCGTTGAAATCTATCAGCTGCTTTGCCGTCAGATATGCATTCGGGTAGCCTGAAATCTGGATTGAAGAAGCATCATCCTGCTCAAGAAAAGTTTTGTATGATTTGATTGCAAGATTCCAGTCACCAAGCTTTTCATATTCAATAGCAAGCCTGTAGTAAAGTTCAGTAGCCTTTACATCGTTTGGAAATCTTGAAATAAGCTGATTGAAGTACGCTATCTTATTTGCAGGATTTTTTGAAATGTTGATTAAGTGCTGATAGCAGATAAAATGAATTGACTGCCCCTGAACCATAAGATCCTGGTAGTTATTGATGATTCTTTCAAAATAATATTCTGCAATCGGTTCAGCATTACATTCCAGATAAGAATATGCCGTCATCAAAAGCCAGTAAGAATTGTACGGATCATCAGGATGTTCTTCTACCCACTGAGTCAGAAATAATGAAAGTGATTCAAAATCTTTTACTGCAAGATGATTTTGTGCAATCTTGTTGATAACCGCATATCTTGTTCCGCTACCTGCTTCAGATTTTTCAAGAAGTGCATAAAGCTTAGACTGGTTATCCTGAAATTTTTTTGTATATGCTTCAGCTGTAACTGTTCCCCGTTTATTTTTTCTGCATGAAATTACAGAGGCTGCGAGTGCAGTACAGATAAAAATCGCCAGAAGTTTTTTCATGCTGTAATATTATCATTTCTTACTATGTATAACAATAATGATTCAAAACATACTGACAAGAATCTAATCTTGTTGTATTCTATATAATTATGAAGAATGGGAAGATTGTTCTTAATGAGAATGTAATAATGTTTTTTACAAGACGGGCATATCTGATTTCTTTGGGAATAATGCTGATTCTTGACGGAATCTTTTTCTTTCTTTTGAATCTGAATGTATTCAAAAAAGGGTTGAGCAGTCTCTGGCCTGTGCTTGTAATAATTACAGGTTTTTCATTTTTCCTTGTTGATTTTTTCATGATGCGCAAGATAAGAACTATTTTTCTTTTTCCTTCAATTCTTCTTGTTCTTCTTGGGACTTTATTTCTTGTATTTTCACTTGGCGTGGTTCCGTTCAGTTTCCGCAAGTTTATGACTTTGCTTGGTCCTGTACTCCTTGTTTTCTGTGGAGTTGGAATTATTGCCGTTTATGGATTTCAAAAATTTAATAAAGAAAATTTTCCGTTTATGGATGAAGACTCTTCCGGAGAGGACGCTTTTTGTTGAAAAAAACAGCCGGCTTTTTTTCAGTAGCCGCAGCAGCATCTTTATTTTTCTCATGTGCCAGTTCGCCGTCATCAGATTCTGTAGTTTCTGGCGGAACAAAGGAGACGGAGTATGTTGCAGATAATTCATTCTCAGAAAAATCTTCAGAAGAAACTGTAATTAAAATAAGTGCTCCTGTAAAATCAAAAAAGTTTTTCTCTTCAATTGATTCAAAAACGATGGAGCTTGCCGTTGAAGGTTCTCCGCAAAGTTTAGCGCAGGCTGCAAAAAATATTCATAAAGCAGATGTTGATTCTTACTCGGATCAGGAAAAAGTTTTTCTTTACATGTGCGCAAAAATTATGGAGTATGCGTGGCCTTCTGAACGTATAACCTGGGAAGTTCCACAGCCGCCGACGGATAATCAGTATGCTGGTGCGCTTGAAAGTGTGCAGAATGGAATTTATGATCTCAGTACAAATTCAAGTGACTTTTTTTCAGCAATACTTCCTGCTCTTGTAATTTTAAAAGATGGTGATATGTCCGCATATTATGATAGGGCAAAGACTGATATTGAAAAGGCACTTTCGTTCAGCAAGTCTTCTGTTTTTGCAAATTATCTTTATGGAGTTCTTTGTTATAAGCAGGGAAATTATGATGATGCGCGGAAATATTTGAATGCGGCGGTAAAGCGTTTTTCTCCGGAAATATCAGAAATCAATATTCTTCTGGCAGAAATCGGATATCTGCAGGGAGATTATAAAAAATCCCTTGAGCTGTCAGAATCAGTTTTGAAAAAAAATCCACAGCACAGAAATGCGCTTAAAACCGGGGCAAAATCAGCTTATGCTTTAGGTGATGATGCTAAAACTGAAAATTATGTTGTACGCATTCTTGTTACGGAACCTGAAAATACTGAATATACGCTTCTTCGTGCAAAAATCCTTATGAAACGGCAGGACTATGTGCGTGCTTCTGCATTGCTTGATGCCTGTGCCCGAATTGATGATACTTCAAAGGAATATCTTCTTGTAAAAACAAGTCTTCAGTGTGACTGGAATAAAAATTATACGCTTGCATCTCAAACTGCAGCAAAAGCATGTACTCTTTATCCTTCTGATGTGGATGTGCTTCTTGTAGCCGCACGGATTGCTTCAGTTTCAGGAGAGAAGATAAACGGCTTTACTTCAATTCAGCTTTCTCAAAAAGTTCTTGCAGACAGACCGAATAGTGTTGAAGCAAAGAAAATCTGCATAATCGAATATGTAAAAACAGAAGAATATTCAAAGGCTTATGCGTTGAGTTCTCAGCTTTCATCAGATTCCGCAGACAGGGAGCTTCTTTTTGTGCATGTTGATGTCTGTATTGCGCTGAATAAAACTGCAGAAGCTTTAACTCTTGCTTCAAAACTTTATAATGCTTCTTCTTCGGATGAGGAAGTGCAGGTTGTTTATATTAAGGCTCTGATTGCTTCTTCCCAAACTGAAAATGCATACAATCTCATCAATAAACTTCTTGATTCAGCTTCGTCAAAGACAAAGAGTGTTCTTTTTTACCACAGAAGTTTTTTGCGCAGTACGGAAGATCTTATCCTTCAGGATTTGAGATCGAGTCTTACAAATAATCCGCGTAATAAGGAAGCTCTTTACAGGCTGTATAAGATTTACTACAACAAAAAGGACTGGCGCCGAGCTCAGTATTATCTTAAGCAGGTTGTAGCCCTTGATCCGAATAATCCGCTTTATCTTAAGAAAAACGCCGAACTTAGTCGTCTTCTTTCAAAATAGTCTCAGTTTCGATTTTCGTCCTGCTCAACACTCTTTCGCGCCAATTTTATTAAATCTTAAATAATTTGAAATTAAGGTAAAATAAAAATACTAACATTCCGCTTTTTATTTGCACATAACGCCTAATTATGATAACATATGCTACTAAATTTTAAACTTACATTGCAAAAGGAAGGATTTATATGTTGTTTAATTCACTTTTACTTAATGCAGAACAGGCTGCAGAAGCTGCATCTGCAAATGCAGATAGTGGTGCTGCAGGAGGATTTTTTGGTTCTGTATCAATGTTTTTACCTCTTCTTCTTATCATCCTCATCATGTACATTTTCATGATTCGTCCGCAGAATAAGAAGCAGAAGGAAATGCAGAAGATGATCGCTGCTCTCAAAAAAGGCGATAAAGTTGTTACAATCGGTGGAATCCACGGAACAATCAGTCAGGCAAAAGATAAGACTGTAATTGTAAAAGTTGACGATGGAACAAAGATTGAATTCAATCGTACTGCAATTGCCAGTGTTTTCGTTGAAAAAAGTGCTGCTGAAACTTCTTTAGAAAAAACTGAAAAATCAGAAGAAAAATAAAATCAAAATAAATTTTTAAGGGTAAAAAAATGAGTAAAAAAAGCCGTTTGGTAATTATACTCGCAGTTCTGGCTGTTTGTTTTGCATTCTTATGGCCTTCAATCTGCTGGTATTATCGCACTCCAAAAGAAGACAAGGCACTTGCTTTGAGTTCACTGGAAAAAATCAAGGAATATTCATCTTCTAAAGCAAATGCCAGATATGCAGATATCGTTGCTCTTTACAAGGCAGACCGCAATGCTGCTGTTCCTGCTGATATGGACTGGCTCAAAGATGCTGCAAAAAAGAATTATAAGGAAATGAACAAAAAGATGCCTAAAAAGCTCTCTATTGGAGAAGCTGTAGAATCTTTTGGTTCAAAATATGAGCTTATTGAATGTATTGAAGGTGTATACCGCAATAAAATTCTTGCTGACAAAAAGAATTATCAGAATTCTGTAAAGCTTGGTCTTGACCTTTCAGGCGGTATGAACGTAATCGTAAAGGCTGATCTTGATGCTGTTGAAAAGAATCTTAAGGGTTCTTCATATGATGCAGTTGCTGTAAGAAAAGATGCAATGGCTCAGGCTATTGAAACTCTTACAAGCCGTATTGACCGCTTTGGTCTTTCTTCACCGACAATCCGTCAGCAGGGTGAAGACAGAATTTACATTGAACTTCCAGGTTCTGCAGAAGCTGATCAGATTAATTCAATCATTCAGGGACGCGGAATTCTTAATTTCCGTCTCCAGGATTCAGATGCTCAGGCTAAATTTGATGAATACTTCAGCAAAAATCCTGAAAACACATTTGATGTAAAGGGAAATCTCATTGATTCGACTGTTATTCCTGAAGATTGTGAAGTTCTTGGTTTCTATCAGGCTGATAACTACGGACTTGATCAGAGAAGAGGCTATATCGTTGTAAAGAAGGAAATTATTCTTGACGGTAAGCATATTACTTCTGCAGACGTTACTTCAGAAGAACTTACAGGACGCCCACAGGTAAGCTTCAATCTTGATCCAGATGGTGCTGTAGTTTTCGGAACATTTACAAAGGATAATGTTGGAAAGAATCTTTGTATCATCAGTGACGGAAAAGTTAAATCATGTGCATCAATCAATTCTGCTATTCCAAACGGAAGAGTTGCAATTACAGGCTTTGGTCTTCAGGAAGCAGAAAACCTCAAGAAGGTTCTTCAGACAGCATGGCTTGATGTTCCTCTCAGCGTAGAAAGTCAGCAGATTATCGGAGCTTCTCTTGGTGAACTTGCAATCAAACAGGGACTTCTTGCTATTGCAGTTGGTCTTGTTGCAATCATGATTTTCATGCTCATCTGGTACAAGGGTGCAGGTATCAACGCATGTGTTGCACAGGTTCTTAACCTTTACATCATGTTCTCTATCCTTAGTGCTTTCAATCTTACAATTACACTTCCAACAATTGCCGGTATGATTCTTACAATCGGTATGGCAGTTGATGCAAACGTAATCATCTTTGAACGCATCAAGGAAGAAAGACGTCTTGGTAAAGACAGAGCCGCAAGTATCTATGCAGGTTTTGCAAGTGCTTTCTGGGCAATCATGGACTCAAACATCACAACATTCATTGCTGCAATCTTCATGAGCCAGCTTGGAACAGGTTCAATTCAGGGATTTGCAGTCAGCCTTGCCATCGGTGTAGTTTCTACAGTATTCACAGCTCTTGTTGTTTCTCGCCTTATGTTCGACTTTGGAACTCAGGTTATGAACAAGAAGAACATTAGCATTGGCTGGGGGATTAAATAATGAAAGACGTTAAATATAATAAAGCATTTCTTCCTTGTGCTGTTTTTAGTATTGCAGTGATTCTTTTTGGAATTATTGGAATGCTTGTTCGTGGAATCAATTTTGGTATTGACTTTGTTCCTGGTCTTGTGGAAGAAGTAAAAGTTGCTCCTGCAGCTATTCAGGTAAATTATAACGGAAGCGCAGATATTTCAGTTTCTACATCTAACACTGCACTTGATCTTGTTATTACAGGTGCAAAATCAGAAAATGAAACTAAATCATTTTCTTACGGACAGTATCCGACTGTTGCAGATCTGGCTGCTGCTCTTAATGCTGTAGAAGGTGTTTCAGCTTCAGTTCTTGCTTCTGCTTCACTTAATACATACGGAATTTATATCGACAGTTCTGTATCTGCAAAGCTTAATCCTGCTAAACCATATCTTATTTATGTAGCAGATAAGTCAAAAAATGTTTCTATTGATGAAGTTCGTTCTGCTCTTGCAGGTCAGAATGTTTCAGTAAAGGAACTTGGTTCTGCTGATGACAGAAGCTTCCAGATTCGTGCTGCAATTACAAATGACAAGGTTTCAAGTCAGGAACTTCAGGAAAAGATTCTTACTGCTTTGGGCAATAAGTTCGGTAAAACAGATGTTGCTGTTGTTAAGACAGACTTCGTTGGATCTGGACTTTCAAAGAATCTCGCATGGAAATCAGTTGTTCTTGCTATTGTAACAATCTTCCTTATCTGGGGCTATGCTTCAATCCGCTTCCACTGGGATTTTGCTCTTGGTGCAATCATTGCTCTTCTTCACGACTGTCTCATCATGTTTGCATTTATTTCATGGACTCAGGTAGAATTCTCTACAACAACACTGGCTGCTGTTCTTACAATCTTCGGTTACTCAATCAACGCTACAGTTGTTATTCTTGACCGCGTTCGTGAAAATATCCGCCTTGTTCAGACAAGAGATTTTAAGGATATTCTTAACAGATCAATTGGTGGAACAATGACTCGTTCTATCATCACAACAGTAACAACATTGTTTGCTTCTATTTCACTTCTTGTATTTACATCAGGAAGCATCAGAGACTTTGCAGTTGTTCTTACTGTTGGTCTTATTTCAGGTTGTTATTCATCACTGTTCATTTCAAGTGGTGCAATTTCTATCTTCCGCCGCAACTGGGAACCTGGTGTTTGGGCTCTTCACGTAAGACCTCATGACAATTCATCAGCTTCTGAGTAACGGTAAATAAGTTATACAAGGGTTGTCGAAAGGCAGCCCTTTTTTGTTTTATGAAAATCATCAGATCAAAAGTAATGGGATTCTGCATGGGTGTAAAAAGAGCTGTTGAAACAGCTGAAAAAGCACTTGATGCAAATTCATCAGATTCAAAAAAAATATTCACGCTTGGACCTCTTATTCACAATCCGCTTGTTCTGGATGATTTAAAAAAACGCGGTGTGCAGATTCTTGCCGATGATCTTTCTGCAGTTGATTCTGATTCTGTTGTTATAATACGCGCTCATGGTACGACTGTTGAAACAAAAGACGCTCTTTCCAGTCGAAATGCCGTTGTAATGGATGCTACATGTCCACGTGTTCTTTTAAGTCAGAAAAGAGCCGCTGAATGGGCTTCAAAAGGCTATTGTATTATTATTGCCGGAGACAGAAATCATGGTGAAGTTGTCAGTATTTCTTCGTGTGCAAAAAATAAAGCTGTAGTAATTGAAAATGTAAAAGATGCAGAAGCTTTAAAAGTAGAGCCTAAAACAGTTTTAATTGTACAGACAACTTTCAGTCCGACAGAGTTTGAGAAAATTGTTGAAGTAATCAAAAGTAAAAATGAAAATGTTCAGGTTTTCAATTCGATTTGCAGCGCAACAATGGAACGTCAGGAATCCCTGCGCGAACTTGAAGGCCAGGTTGACGGCATTCTTGTTATAGGCGGAAAATCTTCTGCAAACACAAAACGCCTTTATGAAACTGCATCTGCTATTTGTTCGTCTGCAGCTCTCATAGAAAATGCTGATGAAATTCCTTCAGAATTTTTTAAAATGGAAAAAGTTGGAATTACGGCCGGTGCATCTACTCCTGATTTTATAATTGATCAGGTTGAACAGAAACTTTCTTCTATTTAATTTGTTTGTTTTAAAGTCACTATCAATATTCCGATAATTTTAGTATATTTGTATGTGCAGTTTTTAGAGGTTTTATGAGCTTTTGAAACTGTTTCGTATGGATAAATTTGGGAGGTTTTTTCTATGAAAAAGACTTTGGTTATGGCAGCTTTGTTAACTTTTGCTGCTGAGATTTTTGCTTACAACCCGCCTCGTGGTGGAGAAGATTTGTACAGACTTGATAATCCTGAACTTCTTAGTGGGGCTGCTTCTGCTGTTGGTGGACCTGCAATGACTATTGTTTCAGGATCTGTTGCATATAATCCTGCATTGATTGCCGGTGAGCAGAGAATTGGTCTTGATATTGGTGCAACAATGTTCTTAAATTACAACGCTTATGACGGAGATGATGATCTTGGTTTCGGTATGAGCGGCGGATTAATTCTTCCAACAAAATGGGCTGTTTTTGCAGGAAATGTTACTGCAACTTTTGCTGATTTTTACGGAATGAATTTAAGAAATACAATTATCTTTAACGGTGCAGCTGCAAAAGATATCAACGATAAGTTTTCTGTAGGTTCAAATGTTTACTTTGGACTTTATATGGGCGAGGGTGCAGATTTTTCTGTTGGTGTAGATCTTGGTGCTCTTTATAAGCTTGATGATTTTGCATGCTTTAAGAATCCGCGTGTAGGATTTTCACTTTTGAATCTTGGTAAGCCTGCTCCTGATTATGCAGAATATGGTGTAAAGGCAGGTGAACCTTCAGGATATCCTTCAATTCTTACACCACGTGCCGGATTTGGTGCAACTTTATTTGAATTCAAAAAAGTAAGCGGCGCATTCAGCGTAGATCTTTCTTCTCCAATGTGTCAGAACTTTGTTTCAGATCTTGCTTTTACTTTGGATTTTAATGATTTTATAAGACTTAATTTTTCTTCACAGTTGAATTTTGTTGAAATGGTTGAACGTAAGGGAGACGGAATTAATCTTGTTTCTGTTGGAGCATCAATTAAGCTTGGAATGAATTCTAAAAAGCTTACAGAAAAAAATGCTGAATGGGAACAGAGTGAAATCATCCCTGCAATTGCAACTCAGCCTTTATACACAGGTATTGAAGCAATAAGCGTTGGTGCAAAACTTAATCTTGGTGCAAAGGATACATCTGCACCTGAAATCATTCTCTGGAATGTAGAGGAGTAAACACAATGAGCAAAAAAATCAATAAAAGAATAAGTGCAGCTGTTTGTTCTGCAATTCTTTCTGCGGGAATTGTTTATGCAGATTATCCTGTTGTTTATATGTCACCGAATAATGACGGTGTAAAAGATAATCTGAGTATTCCTCTTAAGATTAAAGAAAAACGTTATATCAAAGAATGGAGTTTGAATATCTTTAATGAAAAAGGAACTCTTGTCCGCACGATCGGAAATAAGGTAGCCCTTCCTGAAGATATTACTGTAAAAGGATTTTTCAATGCACTTACTACTCCAAAGTCTGGTGTTGAAGTTCCTTCTAATGTAATCTGGAACGGTATCATGGAAGATGGTTCAGTTGCTCCTGACGGCCTTTATTATTATCAGTTTACTGCAAGTGATGATAACGGAAATACTGCAACAACTTCAAAGCTCAAGGTAATTGTCGATTCAACAGCTCCTTCTGTAAATTTGACAGAACCTTCTGACAAGAGTTTTGGTGAAGGTGCAAAAGGTACATTTAAAATTGCTCAGTCTGGTTCAAAAGAAGAACTCTGGACTGCAAAAATCACAGATGCTCAGGGAAAACTGATTAAGACTTACAGATGGGAAAAGGAAGCTCCTGTAACTGTAGAATGGAACGGAACTGATGATAAAGGTGCTATTGTTCCGGACGGAATTTATAATTATGAAATTACTTCAACAGACCTTGCAGGAAACGTTTGTGAAAAAACACAGATTAAGAATATTATTTTCTCAGCTGAAAAACCTGAGATTGCTGTTTCTGTAAACGGAACAAGATTCTTTGCTCCTGCTCCAAAAGGAAAGGTTGCAGTTAAAAATGAAACTGTAAAATTCGATGTTGCAATTCCTTCTCCTACAACAAGTGTGAACTCTCTTACTAACTGGTCAATCAGTGTTGTAGCAAAAGACAGTGATAAAGTTTTCTATACAACAAGCGGAACAAAAAATCCTCCTGCAAACTTCGTATTTAACGGAAAGGATAACAGCGGTAAACTTCTTGCTGAAGGCGAATATCGTACAAAGATTACTGCAAGATATTTGAACGGATACGAACCGGCTGCAGTTTATTCTCCAGTCTTCGTGCTCGACAATCAGGCTCCTGCAGCAAAAGTTTCTCTTCCTTCAAATACAGTTTTCAACGGAAAATCAAATTTTGAAATCAGTCAGGAAAATGTTCCTGAGCCATCATTTACAGGCGAAAAAACATGGACAGGTACAATTGTTGACTCAAAGAATAATGTTGTAAGACAGTTTAATTTTGATTCAAATCTTCCGCCAAAAGCATCATGGAACGGCCTTGATGATAACGGAAAATTTGTTGCTGACGGTTCATACCGCTATGTTCTTAATGTTACAGAACCTGCAGGAAACTCAGCATCATTTGAAACTGCATCGTTTGTGCTTGATACAAGTAAAACTGAACTTGCACTTTCTGTTTCGCCAAGAGCTTTCTCTCTTGCAAGTGGAAGTACACAGAATAAAGTTGTAATTACATCGGTTGCAAAAGCTTCAAGCGGTATTGAATCTTATGTATTGTCAATTCTTGATTCTTCAAAAAATGTCGTAAAAAAATATGAAGGTCATGGTGCAATTCCTTCTTCATTCACATGGGACGGAAAGGATAAAAATGGAAGCGCTGTAAAAGACGGAAAATATTTTGCTTCTATTTCTACAATTGCAAAAAGCGGTACAACGGAAACAGCTGCAAGCGATACATTCATTATTGATTCTGTTGCTCCAAGCGTAAAGATTTCTTCTGATTACACATCATTCTCTCCAGACGGTTCAAGTAAAAAACAGGTTCTTCCTGTAAAGGCTGCTGACAGTACTGTAGAAACAAAGTGGACAGCAGAAGTTCTTGATTCAAAAAATAAGGTTATAAAAACATTCACATGGAATAATGCAAAGATTGCTGATTTCTCATGGGATGGAACTGATGATAATGGAAATAAAGCTGCAAACGGAATTTATTCAATCGTAGTTTCTTCAAAAGATGAAGCAGGAAACAGCACAAAACAGACTCTTTCTGGAATCAATCTTGATACAAGAGCTGTGTCTGCATTTGTTACTGCACAGAATATGGGAATTTCTCCAAATGGTGACGGCAGATTTGATGAACAGAAGTTTGATGTAAAGGTTGCAGTTACAGACGGAATTGCTTCATGGAAATTTGATATTGTTGATATGAGTAACAAGGCTGTATTTACTTTCACAAAGGATAATTTCAAGAGTGTAGCATTCCCTTCAATCATCGCATGGAATGGAATCGGCTCTGATAATAAAACTTGTGAAGGTACATTCAAGGGTGTACTCAGCATTGAATATGCAAAAGGAAACAGTATTGAAACTTCTTCAGGATTCTTCCTCTGCACAACAAAGGCACCTGATCTTTCTGTAAAGACAAGTCCAAAATATTTCAGCCCGGATAATGATGGTAATGATGATGAACTTAATATTTCCCTCAAGTGTAAGACTCTTGCAGGATTGAAAAACTGGTCGTTTGTTGTTAATGATCGAAATGGAAATCAGTTCTGGAAGACAAGCGGTAAGAATGCAATTACAGAACGCATCGTATGGGATGGACGCGGAAATAACGGAGAAGTCGTTCAGTCTGCAGAAGATTATCCTTTTGTATTTACAGCAACAGATGAACTTGGAATGACAAGTGTTGTTGAAGGCTTGATCAGCGTTGATGTTCTTGTTATCCGTGACGGTGACAAGCTTAAGATGCAGATTCCTTCAATTATCTTCAGAAGTGATGCTGCTGATTTTGGTGTACAGGTTGTTGATGCAAGCGGAAAGGTTACAAAGGCTGGAATTACAAAGGCTCAGGCTGATAACAACGAGCGTGTTCTTAAGCGTGTTGCTGAAATCCTTAAGAAGTTCAGCGATTATAAGGTAACTGTTGTAGGACATGCAAACCGCACATCTGATAACGATAAAGAAGAAACTGAGGCTGGTCCATGGGGTATGGCTCTTACACCTCTTTCTAAAGATCGTGCTGAATTCGTAAAGTCTAAGCTTAAGAAGCTTGGTGTAAGCGGTTCAAGACTTTCAACAGAAGGTATGGGTGGTACAAAACCAGTTGCCAATAGAAAGGATAAGTCTGTTAACTGGAAGAACAGACGCGTTGAATTTATCCTTGAAAAATAGATTTATGACGGAACCGGCTTTTTGACGGCTGGTTCTGTTTAAAGTCTTTTAGTTATCATTGCTTTGAACGGCTTGTAACTATTGACACTATTTTCTATATTGGTTAAAATATTCAAACTTAATTGTAATTTATTTAGGTAGGTAATAATATGTCTAGAGTATGTGATGTTTGCGGCAAGGGTTCAATGCACGGTAACAAAGTAAGTAAGTCTTACAACCATACACGCCGCCAGTGGAGACCAAACCTTTTGAAAGTAAAGACAGAAATTGCAGGAACAACAAGAACACTCAATGTTTGTGCACATTGTCTTCGCGCAGGTTATGTTGTAAAGAAGATTAACGTTGTACCAGCTAATGCAGGTGCACCAAAGTCTAACTAATTTACCTGAAGGTATAAAAGAGACCGCTTGAAATATCAGGCGGTTTTTTTTATTTTAAAGATTTTTTTTATGTAATCAAATTTCAAGAATTAATCCGTCGTAAGCAGGACTTGCTGAGCCGCCTTCTTCTATATTCCGTTTTAGATTTTTAAATTTTGGGATTACGGCATCGATGTATTCACTCAACTGTTTGTGGCTTAAATTGTGTGCCATGTGAGTAAGGTAGGTGTTTTTTGCATTCAGACGGTCTGCTGCTTCCAGTGCCTGTTCATATGAAAAATGAGTTGAATGAGGAGTTGGTTTCAGGCCGTCAATTACAAGATGTTCAAGTACACCGCATCTTTCTTTTATAAGATTGATTGATTTATCGCTGATGAAACTGCAGTCAGTAAGATATGCAATGCTTTTTTTTGTTCCGTCTTTTTTTGTTTCGGTGAAAAGCAGTCCCATATCTTCAAGTGAACCATGCATCAGTGGCACCGGAGTAACCTGAATATTTTTTAATGAGAGCGGAAATTCTGCCTCATGTTCTTTAGTACTTATTATTTCGATTTTAGGTTTTCCGCCGCCTTCTTTTGTTGGTGTGAAAATATAATCAAATCTTTTTGCAATGTCTTTTGCACATCTGTCATTTGCATAAACCCTCAGCCCTTTTATATGAGCTTCATGTTCCTTGTTGTATACAGGAGATGTTGGCGGTGTAGAGTGACTGAAAATCCGCAGATCGTCTATTCCATGCAGATGATCAGCATGGCTGTGAGTAATAAAAACTGCCTGTGGTTTGGTGATTTTGTATTTTAAAGCCTGGATTCTAAATTCCGGTCCTACATCAATTAAAATGCTTACCGGATCGAAAATCCATGCAGAACATCTTAATCTGTTGTCTTTTGGATCTTTTGAAGTACAAACGGCACAGTTACATCCTATTACAGGAATTCCATGACTTGTGCCGGTCCCCGTCAGAATCATTTTCATGGTGTTATTCTATACGTTCTTAAAAATATTTACAATAAAAAAAATGGCTGCCTGATTTTTCAGACAGCTTCAAAATAAATATGGAATTATTTCAAAAGCCCATATGGACTTTCGAAATTGTCTTAAAAGATTAGTTTAATAGTTAGAAACAAGCTGCTTCATGTGCTTTACTGCACGAATTTCTGTCTGGCGAACAGCTTCAGGACTTACACCAATGATTTTGCTGATTTCACGGAGAGTTTTTGTGTGCATGTCTCCGTCAAGATTGTAGCGGTACCAGAGTACAGTCTGTTCATTCTTTGAAAGTTTGCTCATCATTGAACGGATGTATTCTTTTGTTTCATTTCGTGCAAGAAGTTCTTCAGGATTGTATGTGTTATCTGCAATAAGGTCTCCAATTGTTGCAGAACTTCCTTCATCATTTGCTTCAAGATCGAGAGAAGCTACTGTATAAGAATAGCTGAGGTACTCGATAACCTTTTCTTCTTCAAGACCAAGGAAAAGTGCAAGTTCCTGTATAGTCTGTTCACGTCCATGTTGCTGGAAGAAATAAGATTGTGCATTCTGAATCTTGCGGATGATAAGTTCCTTTCTGTGAGGAAGAGTGATGAATGAAGACTTCGTGTTTAGAAATCGCAGCATATACTGGGCAATCCATGGATATGCATAAGTAGAAAATCTTGTCTTAAATGCAGAACTGAATTTCTGAGCTGCGATCATGAGTCCCATATTTCCTTCCTGAATAAGATCCATGATGTTTGACTGTGATGTCTTCATCTTTTTTGCAACACTTAAAACAAGACGAAGATTCGAGTTGATGAGTTTCTGCAATGCAGCCTTGTCTCCCTTCTGAATTTTCTTTGAAAGAGCCTGTTCTTCTTCTGCTGAAAGAAGGGGATAATTCTTGATTGAGCTCAAATACTCTTTAATTGTTTCGTTTTCCATATTTTGGACTCCTGAAAATTTTTAATTTGTATTTAAGACTTTTTATTATGTAAATTTATGAGCAGAAATTGTGCCAATTAAAATTTTAAAAAGTTAAATTTCTCTAAAAATAAAATTAAATGAAACTTAATGCTTAAAATTGAATTGAATTTACATGAAAATTGAATTAAATCTGGAGATTTTTGAATAAATTTACAGAAATTTTGTAAGATTTTTTTGATTTTTTTTAGACTATTAGAAAAAAATAAACCCTGTGTATAAATTTTTAGACGAAATTTGTGTATAAATTTATACAG
>JAILEY010000031.1 GCA_024687165.1 Treponema sp. | reverse complement strand
CTTTCGCGACGGCAACAAACAGAATATTTTCGTCCTGCACAACACTCCCTTGCACCAATTTAAATGTAATTAACCAAATACAAAAAACATCATAATACTTTTCATGCCGACTTTCGCTTACGCCGGTTTATTTATGATTTAGAAAGAAAAAAAATGCATTAAGAAATTAAACTGACTTCCTAAGTTAACCTTACAAGTGGCAGCGCGGGACTTTACAAAGCAGACTGGAATACAGCGAGACAGCGCCCGTGAGTTTATAGGCACGATTGACGGGAAACAGCCGAGGGGAATATTGACAACAACCTTAAATGAAACGCCGGATGTAAAAGAATTAAAACGTCCACCAATAAAGGCTGTGCCATTAAAGACACGGGAAGAAACTGATACAATTATAAACAACCTTGAAGACAGTACGGAAACTTTAGTACATAAAATAGCAAAATTAAAAGGCATTAAAAAAAATCCGTTTTTAGCATACAAGAAGCAACCTGCAGAAAACGAAATTATAGAACGTATTGCAGGCTTTGATACTCAAGGAAACTGCGCAACATTGGCGCATACATACATAGCAAATAAAGCAGGCTTTAATGTTTCTGACTTTAGAGGCGGTGTCAGCCGTGAAGTGTTTAGTGACAGAGATAATATTGTCAGCTTGTCAGCAAAAAAAGGAATTAAGGCGCACCAGATAAAAACAAATAATCCAGTACAGGCATATCGTGAATTAATAAAGTTTATACAGCCGGGAAAGGAATACGAATTGTCTGTGGGCGGACATACTGCCATTGTACGACTTAATAAAGTCGAGTATGAATATTTGGAACTGCAAAGCTATGAAAATAGAGGGTGGTATAAATTGGACGAAAAGGAAGCAAAACGGCGCTTTTCTTTAGATCCGGTTGACTCTGCCGAAAATAATATTATTATAGAATTAGACGGGTTGATAAAACGCAGAAAGTTTATTGAATTAATGTATTATATTAATACCACTAGGGGGTAAAATATACAGTTCCACAAAAGAGAAGAAAACGACCAGATCCAATGGGGAAGAACAAGCATTCTGGACGATATATATTTTACTTTTGACGGTAAAAATATTTTTAATTTCTGGAAAGATTACCCGCAAAAATTAACAAAAGAACAAATAGAAATATTTAAAAAAGAAAATCCAACTTTAGCAAGACTTAAAGAATAGCAAACAGCTCCGCAGACGCGGGGCTTTTTTTTTATTTGACCATTTGTGCGCACACAAAATAATACATTAGCAATTAAGCAGACGATATTTGAATATTTCACATTATGATATAGCCGGGATTGAAGCGGAATGCGCGCAGCGAAGCGAGCACATTGGAGCGGAAAGCCCGTGACATTAAGATGCTTCAAAAAAGGTAAAAAAAAAGCACCCAAAAACTCGAGTGCTTAAGTGCCAACGGTCAGAATCGAACTGACGACATAAGGATTTTCAGTCCTCCGCTCTACCAGCTGAGCTACATCGGCATTTGATGTTTTGAACTATATACTTTTTTAATTTACATGTCAAGAGCATTTTTAGTTTTTTTATAAAAATTTCAGACTAAATTACTCTTTATCATCGGATTTATTTTCAAACTTTGTATAGCTTGAAAGGAAAAGAACATCCACATCACCAATCGGGCCGTTTCGCTGTTTTGCAACGATAATTTTTCTTTCCTGCACCGGATTATAACCTTCATTAGATTCTTTATTTGCATTTCTGTTTCCGTGAATGAACATTACTACATCGGCATCCTGTTCAATAGATCCAGAACCTCGAAGCTGGGCAAGATTAGGCTCATCCCCTTCTGCAGCTCGGGCAACCTGACAAAGAACTACAATCGGAATATCAAGTTCACGAGCAAGGCTCTTGAGGGATTTTGAAATCATTGACTGCTGTTCAAACACTGGAGCATCAGAATTTTCAGGAGTAATAAGGCCGATATAGTCTATAAAAATAATTTTTACTCCCTGATTTACTTTCATACGTCTTGCCATGGCACGTAAATCAAGGAGTTTCATATTTGGTGTATCTACAATGTACAGAGGTGAATTAAAACACTCTCCTGCTGCATCCTGAAGCTTTTTGAAATCTTCAATTTTGAGCATACCGCTTCGGATTTTTTGACCTGATACACGGGCAACCTGAGAAAGAAGACGCTGTCCAATCTGATCTGCCGCCATTTCAAGACTGAAGAATCCGCACGGAATTTTTTTATCAATAGCAATTGTCTGCATCATACTGAGGGCAAGAGCTGTTTTTCCCATGGAAGGTCTGGCACCAACGATTATCATTTCACTGTTCTGAAATCCGCTTGTCATACTGTCGAGCTTTGAGATTCCAGAAGGAATGCCGGAAAGAGCACCACGATTTTTATATCTTGTATCGATAAGCTGAATTGTTTTTGGAATAACATCGCTCATTCCATAAACTTTTGTAGTCTGATTTACATCAGCAAGCTTAAAGATTTTCTGTTCTGCTTCTTCAAGGATTACGCGGCTATCTTTTGTTTCATCAAAACTGTCCGCTTTAATTTCACTGGAAGTCTTTATAAGGCTGCGTCTTGTAGAACAGTCAAGAACCATCTTGGCATAAAATTCAACATTTGCAGCAGTAGGTACAACATCAGTCAGGGAAGAAACATAGGCAATTCCACCTGCAGCTTCCAGTTTTCCTGTTTTTGTAAGGTCATCAATGAGTGTAAGAAGATCCCCTTTTATTCCGCTTGAAAAAAGATGCATAAGGGAATCAAAAATTACCTGATTCTGCTGACTGTAAAAATTGTCTGATCGGAGATATGAAACAACATCACTAACGCAACTCCAGTCCAAAAGAAGTGCACCTAAAGTTGCCTGTTCTGCATCAAGTTTGTGAGGCGGAACCTTGTCTTTAAAGTCCATGATTATCTCCCGTAAAAGTTTTTCATTAAAAAAGCCCCGGATGATGCTCCAGGGCTTAATTCAAGCAATTAAAAATCCGGAATTATTCAGCTTTTGCTTCTTCAGCTGGAGCTTCTTCTTTCTTAGATTCTTTCTTTGCCTTTACTTCTTTCTTTTCATCGTTTGTTGGCTGAGCCTTAATGCTGAGTTTTACTTCAGCAACTGCACCTTCGTAAAGATGAACTTTGAATGTATAACCACCAACGTTTTTGATTGTAAGGCCAGGAATTTCAATCTTCTTGCGTTCGATATCAAATCCGTTTTTCTTGTAGAATTCTGCAAGTGTAAGGTTTGTAACAGCACCGAAGAGTTTTCCGTTTCCGCCAGCTGGCATTTCGAGAGAAACTTCAAGAGCTTCAAGTTTTTCCTTGAGGGAAGCACTATCCTTACGCTTCTGTTCCTTACGAGCTTCGATTTCTGCTTTCTTTCCTTCGAAGTAAGCTTCTGTTTCTGGTGTACATGGTACAGCGAGCATACGTGGGAAGAGGTAGTTACGAGCATAACCGTTAGCTACATTTTTTACATCACCCATTTCACCGAGGTGTTTTACGTCATCATTCAAAATAACTTTCATTTTTCAAGCTCCTAAAAAAAATTGATTTATAGACCGGCTTTACCAGGAGTTGGTTTGTCAGTCTAGTCTGCTACGTATGGAAGAAGGCAGATTGCACGTGCACGCTTAATTGCAACAGCAAGTTCCTTCTGGTGCTTTGCACAAGTTCCTGTGATGCGGCGTGGAAGAATCTTACCGCGTTCTGTTGTAAAGCGCTTAAGTCCTTCAGCATCCTTATAATCAATCTTTGCCTTATTAGCACAGAAACGGCAAACCTTCTTGTGAAAGAAAGCCTTTCCCTTTCCGCGAGCACCGCGAACTTCATCCTCGCGGCCAGAATCCTGCAACTGTTCCTGTGTATTTTCTACAACTTCTTTTTCGTCTGCCATTTTAAGCTCCTTAAATTAGAATGGTATGTCTTCAGGGAAGCTCGAATTATCTCCGCCGAAAGTCTCGCTTTCTGCAGGATCATATCCGCCGTTCATCGGACCGGATGACTGAGGCTGAGAATAGCTACGCTGCTGATAACCCCCAAAATTATCTGAAGAGCCCGCGTTGCCTGAACGTCCGCCCAAAAGCTCAATAGAATCTGCCTGAATACGTACACGGCTGAACTTCTGTCCGTCTTTTTCCCAGCGGTCCTGTCTAAGACTACCCTGTACAGCAATCTGCTGTCCTTTTGTAAGATAGCGTGATACAGCTTCTGCAGGTTTTCCATAGTATGAAACATCAAAAAAGTTTGCTTCACTAACCCACTGTTCGCCATCTTTTCTGCTGCGGTTTGTTGCAATAGAAATTGAAGCGACTGCATTACCGTTGTTCATGTATTTAAGTTCCGCATCTCTTGTGAGGCGACCTACAATTACAACTGTATTAATATCCGAAACTGCCATTACTATCTCCTGAATTCAGATTGACTGATTAGTTTGCTTTCTTATCTTCAACAACAACGAAGAGATACTTCAAGAGATTTGTGTTGAATTTGAACTGTGCATCAAGGTCTGCGATTTTTGCAGGATTTGCCTTGATATTGAGGAGCACGAATCTACCGCGCTTCTGCTTCTTTACTTCGTAAGTGAGGTCACGGTCGCCGTAAGGTTCTTCCTTTTCTACTTCTGCGCCGAATTTTGCGAGGTCTGCTTTAAGAGTTTCAAGACCTGCCTTGTATTTATCATCTTCGAGAGGATAAATTGTCATAAGTTCATACTTTCTCATTGTATGTTCTCCTTATGGTCTAAAATGGGATTCTCATACGAAAATCCAAGGGGTACGAAAGTATATATTATTTTAAAGAATTGAGTCAATGGTAAATGCATAAAAAAAGCCGACTCCAGAGTGAAGACGGCTTCAGTATGAAGAGCATTCCAAAAATCCGTATGAACCGTTGAGAATGCCCCTTTAATCAAACTGCTGAAAAATTATTTCTTGTTAACACGGTCCTTAAGTGCTTTTCCAGCCTTGAACTTTGGTGACTTTGATGCTGGAATCTTAATCTTTTCGCCAGTTGCAGGATTAACACCTTCACGGGCAGCTCTCTTTCCAACACTGAATGTTCCAAATCCAATGAGCTGTACTTCATGACCTTTTTCAAGTTCTTTAGAAACTGTTTCAACAAATGACTTCAATGTTACTTCTGTATCCTTCTTTGAAAGTCCAGTTTCTTTAGCCATTTTTTCAACTAATTCTGCTTTGTTCATATTTGCATCTCCAATTATTTTTTCCTGCGCCTGATTTCTTAAAGCGCAATGTGCTAATTCTACTCCACATAGAAAAAAAAATCTACAAAAAAATTTAAAATCTTTTGACAGTCCTGAATTCGATTTTTTTCAAAAAAGTTATAAAATTGATTTCCGGTCGCCAATTTTATCATATTCATAATAATTCGAAATTAAGGTTATTGAGCAATAAAATATAAAACTTAAACTTCTAATTTAACACAAAATCAATTCTTAAACCCACCGTTAATTCAAGTACTTAAACTGCAAGTATAAACTTTTTTTATGACACAAACGCACGATATAAAAGAAACACTGGGGAACAATATTCACCAATTCAGACTGAAGAAAAATCTTACACAGGAACAGCTGGCAGAAAAAACAGGAATAACTACAATAACTCTTTCAAAACTTGAAAACGGCAAATCATGGATTTCGCTTGAAACACTTGAAAAAATTATAAGCGTACTTGAAGTAAAGCCGTATCAGCTTTTCATTGAAACACAGGTTGAATACAGGCAGTACAAAGAGTTCATTCTTCAGTCAATGAATAAAATACTTGATGAAAGTATGGAAAATCTTGAAAAAAAACCGCTTAAAATTTTCAGAAAAAAAAAGGATAAAAAATGAAATTTCTTATTGACATAAATAATTAGTTTTGATATATTCCTAATCACTTACTTAGGGCGGTTAGCTCAGCTGGTACGAGCGTCTGGTTTACACCCAGAATGTCGGGAGTTCGATCCTCTCACCGCCCAAGTTTTACGGGACATAGCGCAGCTGGTAGCGCATCTGGTTTGGGACCAGAGGGTCGCAGGTTCGAATCCTGTTGTCCCGATAGAAAGATTCGGTAGAAATGCCGGATCTTTTTTTTTGTTTAAAACCATAAATCAACATAAATTATTTTTATTTGAGATTTCAAAGTTAAAGTTCAAATTTTAAAGTTAAAGTTGAAATAAATATTTTCTGTTTGCTGTTAAAAATACTGTGTCGCCTGAAGCAAACTGCTTTTCAAAAAATGTCGGACAGTCAACTGAAACAATCTGATTTTCTTTTTTCAAATAAATTTTAAATCTTCTGAATGCACCAAGAAATTCTTCTGAAAGAATTTTTCCCTCATACGAATCTTCACTCTGAATGTCGGAAATTGAAAACCATTCAGGGCGAATCATTACATTTTCAAGAATATTTGCACGTCCCACAAAATCAGCAACAAATTTATCTGCAGGCTCAAAATAAACCTGTGAAGGAGAACCATACTGAACAAGAGTGCCATTATTAATAACTGCAATTTTATCTGAAAGACTTAAAGCTTCTTCCTGATCATGAGTTACATAAATCGTTGTGATGCCGACTTTTTTCTGAATCTCTTTTAATTCTTCACGAACTTTAATTCGAAGTTTTGTATCAAGTGACGACAATGGTTCATCCATCAAAAGCAGATCTGGTTTTAAAACAAGAGCCCGACCCAGTGCAACACGCTGCTGCTGTCCGCCGCTAAGTTCAGATGGATAGCGATCAAGTAAATCTTCAAGATCCAAAGCAGTTGCAGTTTCTAAAACGATTTTATTCATCTCTGATTTATCTTTTCGAAATTCTCTGTTGATTTTTAAGCCATACAAAATATTCTGTTTAACCGTCATATGAGGAAACAATGCATAATCCTGAAAAACCATTCCGATTTTTCTCTTATTTACAAGTACTCCGTTCATTACCATTCCATTGAGAATAATCTCTCCTGAAGAAGGTTCAAGAAAGCCACAGAGTAATTTAAGCAAAGTTGTTTTTCCACAGCCGCTTGCTCCAAGAAGAGTCGTAAAAGATCCTTTTTCAATTTCAAGAGTAAAATTTTTTATGACTTCTTTTTTTCCATAAGAAAACGAAATATTATCCAGCGCAAGAAACATAATGCCTCCTGAATTTAAAAAACAGTCTGTCTATCAAAATTCCAAATCCCAAAATCAGGAACGTAATCAAAGTTAAAACTAAAGCAAGAGATGCAGCCTTTCCCCATGTACCCTGCTCTGCAAGATTTATAAGCTGAATTGAAGCAAGAGGTGTATCAAATGAAACAAGAAAAATAACAGCACTCAAAGTTCCAACTCCACGTATAAAATCATAAATAAATCCGCTGAACAATCCGTCCTTTGCAACCGGCATAATCACAGTTCCTAAAACAGTCATCTGATTTGCACCAAGAGATCGTGCACCATTATCAAGAGTTGAATTAATCTGAGCATAAGTATTTGAAATTACACGATACGCAAACGGCATAAACGCAACAGTCATCGCAATTATTATAAGTGCAGGTGAATATTTAAAATGGATTTTCTGAGAAGCAACAGCAATTGAAAGTCCAAGCAGAGAACCGGGAATAGCGGAAGGAAGCTGAGCAATTACATCAATCGTTTTTTTAAGATGAACATCAGTTCTGTGAACAAGGTACGAACTTACGGATGCAATAAGCGTACTGAAGGTTGCTGCAATAAGCGCAAAGAAAACAGAGTCTGAAAGATGACTTGTATAATCCTTCATTGAAAGTATGTGCTTTAATGTAAACTGTGTTTTAACACCCCAGATTTTTTGAAAGCTTCCTGCAACAATCGATGCAATCTGAGAAAAAATTACAAGGGAAACAAAAGCTGTAAAAATAAACAAAAAAATTCCGGCAATCAGCGAACAATGATTTTCATCAGCAGAATTAAAGCCTTTTCCTGAAATTGTTGAAGTTTTATTCTGAAGTTTTTTATTCAGTCTGTTTTGAAGCAGAAATAAAATCACACTTGGAACTACAAGAATAATTCCAAGCATTGCACTATTTCCAACATTCAGCCATCCTGTAAGCTGTGTATAAATTTCAACTGCAAGCACGCGGAAACGACCGCCGACAATAAGAGGATTTCCAAAATCACTTAAAACACTTACGGCAATAAATAAAAACGAAGAAAGAATTCCCGGCAGACTCAAAGGAAAAGTAATCGTAAAAAAAATTCTCAATTCCCCCGCACCAAGACTTCTTGCCGCTTTTTCTAAATCAGGATTGATTCCTTTTAAAACCTGAGAACAGATTAAATATGCCATCGGAAAAAAACACAAAGTCTGTGTAATCAAAAGACCGGTAAATCCATAAAGCGAAACATCAAGTCCTAAAATTTTCTGCGTAATAAATCCCTGACGTCCGAAAAGCAGAATAAATGCCAGTCCTCCTACAAAAGGCGGCGTAATCAAATGAAGGACAGGAACTATACTGAAAACTTTTTTAAATGGAATATTTGTTTTTACAACTGCATATGCAAAAATATATCCGACAATTACTGACAATGACGTAGAACACAGGCATTCAAGCAGAGTATTTTTCATTACTGCATGAAGCACCGGCTGCGTCATTACATTTTTAAAATCCTGAATTGTAACGGATCTTACAATGCAGGCAAGAGGATAAATTACACATACAGCTAAAAACAAAACAATAAGTGCCCACACTAAAGCAAGCGACTTACTGTTTTTTGAATAATCAAAACTCATCTGTTATTTTACATTCAGCGACCATTTTGAAAGAACACTTTCTTTCTGTTCAGCGGCCTTTGCAACATCATAATCTATAAGATCAAGCTGCGATACCGGAATAGAACCTTTTGCACCTTTAGCATCTGGATTTACAGGAATCGTAAAATCAATTGAACTCATAAGCTCCTGAGCTTCTGCAGAAAGCATAAAATCAACAAACTTTTTTGCAGCATCAAGATTTTTTGAATTTTTCATGATTGCAATGCAGTCAACATCCCCTACAGTTTCTGGTGGAGCAATTGTAGCAACATCAAAACCGTCAGCACCATATTTTGCAACGGCATGAAGATAAGAAACACCAAC
The DNA here is from genome assembly GCA_024687165.1 of Treponema sp. Classification (GTDB taxonomy): domain Bacteria; phylum Spirochaetota; class Spirochaetia; order Treponematales; family Treponemataceae; genus Treponema_D. The sequence continues at coordinate 93,795 of JAILEY010000031.1, read as the reverse complement.
TGCATATTCTCCGGTACCAAGCAATTTTGCAGGGGCACTTCCAGAATCCGGGAACTGACCTACAAGAGGTGCAAGCTTCAAAAGATAATCCCAGCCTTTCTCTTCACCAAGACGCTGAAGCTGATTCTGAACAAAAAGATAAGCTGTAGAAGAAGCAACAGGATTTGTAAGAACGATTTCACCTTTAAATGCAGGATCGAGAAGATCATCCCAGGTTGCAGGATATTTTTTTCCAGGAAACTTTGATTCAAAGCGGCCCTTGTTAATTCCGATTCCAAGAGTAAGCACGCAGAAACCTGTATAAGTATCGTCAGCAGATTTTGCATAAGGCGGAACTTTTTCTGCAAGCGGCGATTTATATGATTCAAGAGCACCGGCTTTATTTGCCTGAATATGATAGTTAGTTGCTCCTCCAAGAAGAATATCTGCCTGCGGATCATTTTTTTCTGCAATGACTCTGTTAACTAATTCACCGGTTGAAGCACGGAGAAAGACAACAGGGATTCCTGTTCTTTTTGTAAAAAGATCAGTAAGGGCCTTTGTTTCTTCCTCGTGAATAATTGAATAAATTTTAAGCGGCTGTTTTTTTTCACCACAACCGACAAACACAACAAGTGTAAAAATCAAAGATAAAGCAAAAAATATTTTTTTCATAAATATACCTCTTTTAATGTGGTTATAAAAATAATGAAAAATAGACAATTTTAATATAACCAGATTGAATTTAATTTCTGATGCCACATTATCTTTAATTTTACGGACAATTCATATATCATTCAGTTTATGAAAATTAAAATTCCTTCTTTCATTAAAACAGGCGACACTATTGCAATTGCAGCACCTTCTTTTGGATGCACTACAGAACCTTACTCTACAAGACTGATTTCTGCCGTGGAAAAATTAAAAAAACGCGGATACAAAATTAAAATCGGAGACTGTGTTTTTAAAAGTGACGGAAAGGGAATTTCTACAGACCCGGAAACTGCTGCAAAAGAACTAATGAATTTTTACCTTGACGATAAAATTGACGCAATAATTTCAGCAGGTGGCGGAGAACTGATGTGTGAAACAGTCTCATACATTGATTTTAAAAAGCTTAAAAAAGCAAGTCCAAAGCTTTTCATGGGCTACAGTGACAATACTAATTTTATTTTTCCTCTTGTGACTATTGCCGGAAAAGCAGCTATCTACGGTCCCTGCATCGGAGGATTTGGGAAAGAATGGGAAGAATGCGAAGAAGATTCAATCAGCCTTCTTGAAGGAAAGAAAACGACTTTCTGTGGCTACGAAAAATTCCAGCTTCCTGAAAATGACGAAAAAAATGGTCCACTTGGAAAATACATGCTTACTGAAAAAAAAGAACTTAAACTCTTTAACTGCGAAAATGAAACTTCTTTCGACGGGATACTTCTTGGAGGCTGTCTCGATGTTCTTGCAGGACTGTGCGGGACTTCTCTTGACAACATGAAAACTTTCAACAGAAAAAATAAAAAAATCATCTGGATTCTTGAAAGCTGCGATGGAAATCCGTGTGAAATCAGAAGACAGATGTGGCACCTTAAACAAGCCGGATGGTTTGAAAAAGCTTCTGGATTTATCATTGGAAGACCACTTTCAGCCTTTAATCAGGAAATAATGGGAATTGACCAGTACAACGCCGTTACAGATATCATCAAAGACTTAAAATTACCTGTAATCATGGACGCTGATATTGGACATATTGATCCTTCAATGCCTGTTTTAATGGGAGCAGAAGCCGCTATTAAAATTGAAAAAAATAACTTTTCAATCGATATAAAAATTTCTTGAAAAAAAACTACAGTGATTTATACTAGAAGCGCTATGAGGGATGAAGAAAAAGAATTTTACCTGAAAAATGTCATTCAGGTAAACCGAATGATCAGTATTATTTTTTTCTGCTTTATTTTTCTGCCTTTCTCTCTTTTGATGGGGAATTTAGCGCATTTCTGGTCTATTCCAATCAGCTACCTGTGTTTTCTTCAGATTATCATAGTTGCAACATACTCAGTAAACCTTTTTATTGGAAGAGGCCTGCATCTTCACAAGGTTTATCAGTTCACGGGAGTAATCTCTTCATGTCTGCTGATCGGTCTTATATCTGCTAACGGATATGTCGGAATATATATATCATTCGGCTTTTTCCCGTTCATGGCATCACTTTACTACAACAAAAATTTTACAAGATTTGCCTCTGCAGTTTCATTTGCATCAATGATCATTTCAATGGTTTACAGAACTTCAGTTGTAAGCACAGTTCACCCGATAAGCGGTGTTCCATATTCTCCTGCTGAATTTTTCTGGGCATACGTACCAGGCTTTTCAATCGAACTGTTTTTTGCGCACCTGATTGCAATGGCGATGACAAAAAGAGGCTCCAGAAACCTAAAGATGCTTTTTTCACTTGTTGCAGAATCCAATGAGATGAACCTTGAGTTGACAGAAAAAAATATTGAACTTGAAAACACACAGAACAAAATACTTCTCTTTCTCTCAAAAATTCTTGGAAGCCACGATCTTTTTACCGGAAACCATGTAATTCACACAAAAACTTATGTTGGAATTATTTCACGCGAACTAAGGACAAAAGGATATTACACAGACGAGTTAACTGATGAAACAATTGCGACATATGAAATTGCAGCTGTAATGCATGATATCGGGAAGATTCATATTCCTGAAGGGATTTTAAATAAAATTGGAAGATTCACAGCAGAAGAATTTCAAATTATGAAAAGCCACCCTGAAGAAGGAAAAAAACTTCTCCAGTATCTGCCTGAAATGAAAAATGGAAATTTCAATAAAATTGCAGAAGACATGGCATTATATCACCACGAAAAATGGGATGGATCAGGATATCCAAAAGGTATTTCAGGGAAACAGATTCCGCTTTGTGCAAGAATAATGGCCGCAGCAGATGTTTTGGACGCACTTATAAGCCGCCGTCTTTACAAGGAACCGATGACCATTGAACAGGCAATGTGCATTTTCCGCGAACTTAAAGGTATTCAGTTTGAGCCTTGTATTTCAGACGCCGTTCTTGCAAGAAAAGAAGATTTTGTTTCATTCGATATGTATTTTAAGCAGGAAGAAGAACAGAATAATATTACTGAACTTGAATGGTGGAAAAGGTACCACGAATATCAGACAAAAAATAAAAAATAAAAAAGCCGTTCCAAATTCAGAACGGCCTCTTTAACTTAGAACTTTATCTTCTTATCAATTCCCTTGTAGTATTCTTTTCTCAAAGCTTTAACCTGCTCATCCTTAAGGTAATCATCAAAGTTCATCATTCTGTCAATGATTCCATTTGGTGTGATTTCAATAATTCTGTTTGCAATTGTAGAAATAAATTCATGGTCATGACTTGAGAACAAAACAACGCCGTTGAATTTTGTAAGCCCCTGGTTAAGAGATTCGATTGATTCAAGATCGAGGTGATTTGTAGGATCGTCAAGAATAAGTACATTTGCACCTGAAAGCATCATCTTTGAAAGCATACAGCGAACCTTCTCTCCTCCGGAAAGAACCTTAACCTTTTTAAGACCGTCATCACCACTGAAAAGCATTCGGCCAAGGAATCCGCGGACATAAGCATCATCCTGATCTGGTGAATACTGACGAAGCCAGTCTGTAATGTTCAAATCGTTATTGAAATATGCGCTGTTGTCTCGGCCCATGTATGTATGCTTTGTAGTCTGTCCCCAGTTGTATGCGCCGCTGTCTGCTTTTTTAGTTTCAGAAATAATATCAAAGAATGAAGTTATGCTGTTATGTTCCATTCCGACAAAAGCAACTTTTTCTCCCGGGTGGATTGTAATGCTAAAATCTTTAAGAAGAACATTACCTTCATCATCTTTTGAATTAAGCTTGTCTGCATCAAGAACAAAATTTCCGATTTCACGTTCACTCTGAAATCCAACATAAGGGAACTTGCGGCTTGTAACAGGAATATCCTCAAGTTCCATTTTTTCAAGCATCTTTTTGCGTGAAGAAGCCTGTCCAGACTTTGAAACGTTCGATGCAAATCGCTGAATGAACTGCTTAAGGTCTGCCATTTTATCTTCGCGTTTCTTCTGCTGATCTTTTGCCTGCTTCTGAAGAATCTGGCTCATCTGATACCAGAAGTCATAGTTACCTGTAAACTGAGTAATCTTTCCATAGTCAATATCACATGTGAAAGTACAAACTGTATTAAGGAAGTGTCGGTCGTGGGAAACAACAATAACACAGTTTTCAAATTCAAGAAGGAAGTCCTCAAGCCAGCTGATAGATTCAAGGTCAAGACCGTTTGTAGGTTCATCAAGAATGAGATAATCAGGATTTCCAAAAAGAGCCTGTGCAAGAAGTACACGAACCTTCTGACTTTCATCAAGTTCGCTCATCATCTTGTCATGATATTCTTCTTCAAGACCAAGTCCGCTAAGCATCTGTTCAATCTGATTTTCAGCTTCATATCCGCCGATTTCACCAAATTCTCCCTGCATCTCAGCAGCCTTCATTCCGTCTTCATCAGAAAAATCTTCTTTCGCATAAATCGCATCAATATCTTTTTCAAGCTGATAAAGTTTCGGATATCCCATCTTTACAGTTTCTTTTACAGAATATTCATCATACTTAAAGTGATCCTGACTCAACACGGCCATTCGCTCACCCGGAGTAATGCTGATATCCCCTGTATCATGTTCAAGCTCTCCTGAAAGAATCTTGAGGAATGTAGATTTTCCTGCGCCATTTGCACCGATAATTCCGTAGCAGTTGCCTTTCATAAACTTGAGGTTTACATCCTTAAACAAAGGCTTTTCTGCAAATTTTAAACTTACGTCTGTTACTGTGATCATTTATGCTGACTCCCTGATAAAAAATTAAATATACTTATTTCTTTCCACCAAACAAAGACTTGATTCTGCCCCAAAGCGACTTACGTTCGTTAGTTTTAGAAACCTTCTGAGCATTTTTATTATATGAAGGCTTCCTACTATTCGGTTGTTTCTTGTTTTTCTGAATATTCTGCTTACTACCGTTCGATAGTTTTTTATTTGCAGAACCGGCATATTTTTCCTTATAAAACTTCATGCGCTCTTCAGAAGAAAGATTAGAAAGATCGATTTCATCATTTCTGCTGTAAACACGACGATCCCTCTTATATTCAGATTTTGCCTTTTCATTTTTAGAAGAATATCTGCCGTTTCCACGCTTTCCTTTTCTTCCGTTACGGATTGAATATTCTTCAGCACGCTTTCTTCCAAATTCACTTTTATCATTTCGCTCTTCATGATAAGAATCAAGTTTTATATACACATCCTTTGATTTATCGTCAGCAAACATCTCTGCAGCTGCAACTTCAGAAGGAATCTGCTTTTCAATATATCGTTCAATGGCAGGCAGACTGTAAACATCCTGTTCACTGCAGAAGGTATATGCAATTCCAGATTTTCCCGCACGTGCCGTACGACCAATTCTATGAACATAATTTTCTGCTTCATTAGGAAGATCATAATTTATAACCATAGCAAGATCATTTACATCAATTCCGCGGGCTGCAACATCAGTGGCAACAAGACACTTTATCTTTCCGGATTTAAATCTATCCATAATTGCAAGGCGTTTTTTCTGCGGAAGATCTCCGATTATAAATTCACTTTCAAAATCGTTAAGCTTAAGTCTCTTTGAAACAATTTCACAAGTCTTCTTTGTATTTGCAAAAATAATCAGACTTTCAGGCTGCTGACTCTTAATTATTCCAAGCAAAAGAGACATTTTATCTGCACTTGAAACATGAAGAAGCTTCTGCTCAATTTCATCAACTGTAATATTATCAGCTTCAATAGTTATTTCTTCTGCATTTCGTGTATATTCCCACGCAAGATTTTTTACGTAAGAATTCAACGTTGCACTAAAAAGATAAGTCTGTCGTTTTTCAGATGAAGGAAGAACTTTAATAAGCGTTCTCAAATCAGGATAAAACCCCATGTCAAACATACGGTCAGCTTCATCAACAACAAGGAATGCAACCTTAGAAAGATCCATCTGATTTCCTTCATGAAGATCGATTACACGTCCCGGAGTACCGATAAGAATATCAACACCACGCTTAAGGGAAGCAACCTGTTTATCGTATCCTACACCGCCGTAAAATGATTCACATTTCAACTCAGATGCAGAACAGAGTTTTTCAGCTTCTTCCTGAACCTGAACCGCAAGCTCACGAGTTGGAACCATTATCAAAGCCTGTTTTCCGCTGCCTTCTTCATTTAAAAGCTGATTAATAATGCTTACAAGATATGCTGCCGTTTTACCAGTACCAGTCTGTGACTGAACATAAAGATCACTTCTTTTTTCTGATGCAGCAAGAACTTTTTCCTGAACCGGAGTACAATCAACATATCCGGCATTCTCAATTCCTTTCTGAAGCTTTTCATTCAAAATGAATTCTGCAAATTTCATACACCCCACCCGCGTACATTTATCCAAAATAATTACAATACTTTATAATAATAGGAAAGATTAAGCAATAACGCAGACATAACATGCAACTGCTAAAGACTAATTTCAAATTTTCCAATATACTCATCAGCATGCAAAATGAAAAAAACTTGTATCAGGCAGAACTCTTAAAAAACAGGATTTCAAAAAATTACAGACAGCTGAAAAAATCAATGCGCAAAAACAGAATTTCCTGCTTCAGACTTTATGATAAGGATATTCCAGAAATTCCTCTTGCTGTCGATATTTACACTCTTCTTCCGGAAAATGTAACAGACAAAATAGATGCTGCAAAATATTGGGCTGAACTTTCAAATGCAATTTCTTCAAACACAAATCAAGCTGCAGATTTAATTAGAGAAGAATATAAAAGAACATACGCAAAAATTTATCTTTATGAAAGACCGTACGAAAAAGATGAAGAAGAAGAAAATCTTTGGATTGATGAAATGAAAAAAGCTATATCTCAAGCTCTTGGAATTTCAGAGGAAAATATTTTGTGCCGCAAAAGAAAAAAACAGACTGACGGGACAAAAAGAAGCCAGTACGAAAGAGAAGAAGCCTCAGAAAAAATTGAAGGATGCGTTATTGAAGCCGGGCAGATTTTTAAAGTTAACCTCACAGACTATCTTGATACAGGACTATTTTTTGACATGAGACCGCTGAGAAAAACTTTAAGGGAAAACTGCAGCGGAAAATCAGTTTTAAATCTTTTCTGTTATACAGGAAGTTTTTCTGTTTACGCTGCAGGAGGAAATGCTTCATCAGTAACAAGCGTAGACATGAGCAAAACTTACCTTGAATGGGCAAAAGAAAATTTTAACCTCAACGGATTTTCAGATGAAAAAAAATACAAATTTGAAAACAGCGATGTCATAAAATTTCTGGATGAAAAAAACAAAGGAAATTCAGAAAAATACGACATCATAATTCTTGATCCGCCAACATTCAGCAATTCAAAAAAAACAGACACGCTTCTTGACATAAACAGAGACTGGTCTTCTCTTGCGGGGAAATGCACAAAACTTCTTACAGAAAACGGGGTTCTTTATTTTTCTACAAACAGCAGAAAGCTTGATTTTGATGAATCTCTTTTACCTTCTGAATTCTGCGCAAAGGAAATTACAGCATCAACAATTCCTGATGATTTTAGAAATAAAAAAATTCACAGAGTCTGGAAGATTACAAAAGCCTGATTAAAAAAAATCTTTGATTAAATACTCTTATTTCTGCTATAATGTAACAAATAATACTAATATCGGTAGAGGATAAAAATGGTCAAAAAGCGAATTTCTCTTTCAACAAAACTTTCTATAAGTGTTGGAATTATTATTCTTCTTGTTACAATACTTACAATCAATGTAAATGCATCTTTGTTTTCAGATTACTTTCTGAGTGTATTTTATGAAAGTGCAGAAACATCAGTAACAGAATTTTCTGATTCAATTTCAATGTTCTTTGAAGCAAAAGAAAATGAATTAAATGTATTTGCCGAATCAGAACAGGTAAAATCAGCAGATGATTCTATTCACTCTTTTGCAAATGAAAATGGAACAATCCAGATTTTAAGCTACAAAAAAAGTCCGGTTGAAGAGAGCATCAGAAAGCTCTGTAAATCTTTTGCAAAAAATGACAGCGATATTGCAGAGATTTATATTGGTACAAAATGGGGCGGATACGCAACAAATTTTGACGGTTCAATGAACGGCGGATATGATCCTAGAAAACGCGGCTGGTACGAAACTGCAAACAAAGGAAGAGGCAGCGTGATGATTACAGACGCCTTTGCTTCTACAGTTGGAACTACAGTTGTAGGAATTACACGTTGTTCTTATGATAACAAAGGAGATTTTATCGGAAACGCTTCAATTGAAGTTTCTCTTGATACCTTAAATTCAATCCTTAAAAAAATGAAAATCGGAAAAGATTCGTTCTACATGATGATTCAAAAAGACGGAACAATTCTTGCCGACACAGGAACACGCAAATGCAACTTTAAAAATGTTTCAGAAATAAATATTCCTGATCTGGAAAAATTCTTTTCAGACTCAGAAACAAACGGCATGATTAAAGTTCCTGGCGGAAACTACAAAAAATATCTTACAAAAAAAATAACAAACGAAAAGACAGGCTATCAGATTATTGCTTTATGCCCTTATGACACAGTTTATAAAACCTTCTATTCAACAATGAATACAACTCTTATTATAAGCATTATTTTTGCTGTAATAATAGCATTGGTAGCTGGTTTTGTAACAAGAAAAGTCATTCGTCCTCTTAAGATAATCAGAAACAGCATCAGCGAAAATGCAGAACAGATTGCACAGGGAAAGGCAGACCTTACACAGAGAATCAAGGTTAAATCTAAAAACGAAATAGGTGATGTAGCAGACAGTTTCAACATTTATTCTGAAAAGCTCCAGGAAATCATCGGAAGCATGAAACAGACCAAAGTTTCACTTAACGAAGCTGGAAATAAACTCAAAGGCACAACGCACGAAACAATGGCTGCAATTACACAGATCAGTGCAAACATTAATGAAGTCGGTCAGAATCTTACACTTCAGAATAACGGAGTTACTCAAACTGCTGAAAATGTTAAGAAAATTCTTGACAGCATTAATTCTCTTGAAAATCTTGTATCTTCACAGGCAGAATCAGTACAAGGTGCATCTTCTGCAGTTGAACAGATGATTGGAAATATCAGCGAAGTAAACCGTTCAGTTGAAAAAATGGCAGCATCATTCGGATTACTTGAAGAGGACGCTCAGACTGGTGCAAAAACACAGGAAGAACTTCAAACTCAGATTACAGAAATTGAAAATCAGTCAATGCTTTTAAGTGAAGCAAACTCAGTAATCGCATCAATCGCAGAACAGACAAATCTTCTTGCCATGAATGCAGCAATTGAAGCAGCTCATGCAGGTGAAGCAGGAAAAGGATTTGCAGTTGTTGCCGATGAAATCCGTAAGCTTTCTGAAACATCGTCAAGCCAGTCAAAAACTATCGGTGAGCAGCTCAGTAGAATTCAAAATTCAATCGGAACAGTTGTTGCAGCAACTCAAAAAGGCGTTCAAGGGTATGCTCACCTGGCAAATGAAATTCATGAAACAGACACTCTTGTTCAGCAGATTAAAGCTGCAATGACAGAACAGCAGGAAGGTTCAAGTCAGATTACAAATGCACTTTACGGAATGAACGAAAGTACACAGGAAGTTAAATCAGCTTCAAAGGAGATGACAACAGAAAGCCGTGCAATCATGAAGGAAATTTCGCTACTCCAGAGTGGAAGCGCAAGCATGCAGCAGGAAATGGACGAGATGAGCAGAAGCGCTCAGAAGATCAATCAAATGGGAAGTACACTTACAGATATTTCCCAGCTCATGGAGACTTCAATCACAAAAATGGGAAATCAGGTTGATCAGTTTGAAGTTTAATAAAAGCTAAAAAATATTTTTAATAAAAAAGCACCATGTAAAACCGGACAGACGTTCAATTCTACATGGTGCATTTTTTTTATAAACTTGAACATAAAAAAAGCCGGCTGATTTCTCAACCGGCTTTCTGTAGCATCAGAATTATTTTGCTTCTGATTTAACACCATAACGCTTGTTGAAGCGATCGATACGACCTGCTGTATCAACAAGCTTCTGCTTACCAGTGTAGAATGGGTGGCAAGCAGAACAAATTTCAACGTGAATGTCTTCAACTGTTGAACGTGTTTCGATAACGTTACCACATACACAAGTAATTTTTGTCAATTTGTAGTCTGGGTGTGTTCCCTTTTTCATTTTATAACTCCTATATTCTTGCCCGATACCAAAGAAATGCCGGTCAGCACTACATACACTTAAAAAGGTAGTGTTGTATCATTCCCTTACCGTTACAAATCAAGTTGATATCACAAGATTAAAATGATAGCCAATTTTATAAAAAATTAGTAAGCATGTCAACAATAAACTAATCGTTATCTGATAGACCACCGGCATTCATAGAATTAAGGAATGCATGATTATCTTTTGTTTTCTTCATCTGATCACGGATGAACTGAAGCATATCTGCATCTTCCATCGGATTAAGAACTTCACGAAGAACCCACATTCTCTTAAGCTCAGGTTCCGTAAGCAGAAGTTCCTCTCGACGTGTTCCAGACTTTTTGATATTGATTGCAGGGAAAAGTCTGCGTTCTGCAAGCTTTCTGTCAAGATCAATTTCACTGTTTCCCGTACCTTTGAATTCTTCAAAGATAACTTCATCCATGCGGCTCCCTGTTTCAATAAGAGACGTAGAAATAATCGTCAATGATCCACCCTCTTCAATATTACGGGCAGCACCAAAGAATCTCTTAGGTTTGTGAAGCGCATTTGAATCAACACCACCAGAAAGGACTTTTCCCGATGTAGGCTGAGTCTGGTTATATGCGCGTGCAAGACGGGTAATTGAATCAAGAAGAATTACAACATCGCGTTTATGTTCAACAAGACGCTTTGCTTTTTCAAGAACCATTTCTGCAACCTGAACATGACGTGTAGCCTGCTCATCAAATGTTGAAGAAATTACCTCACCCTGAATAGCACGTTCCATTTCAGTAACTTCTTCAGGACGTTCATCAATAAGAAGAACAATAAGATATACTTCAGGATTATTTGTAGTAATAGCATTTGCAATTTTCTGCATGAGTGTAGTTTTACCGGCTTTTGGCGGAGCAACGATAAGAAGACGCTGTCCTTTTCCAATAGGAGCAAAAAGATCAACAATACGTGTACTAAATTCAGTTGAAGTCGTTTCAAGATGAAGCTTTTCATTCGGATAAAGCGGGGTAAGATTTTCAAAAGGAACACGAGTCTGTGCAACACAAGGATCTTCAAAATTTACTGTTTCAATTCTCAAAAGCGCAAAAAATTTTTCACCATCTTTAGGACTACGTGTCTGTCCGTAAATTGTATCACCAGTCTTCAAGTTAAAAAGACGAATCTGACTTGGACTGATATAAATATCATCCGGACCTGGCAGATAAGAGTTCTGAGGTGAACGAAGGAATCCATATCCATCCGGAAGAATTTCAAGAGCACCTGAAGCAAAAATGATTCCACCATGTTCTGTATGAGCACGAAGTATGCAGAAAATAAGATCCTGCTTTTTCATTGGAGCCATATCATCAGCACTGATTCCGTACTCAAGACCAAGCTCACGAAGTTCAGGCATGCTTTTTTTTGTAAGATCGTTTATTAAAAGTCTAGGTTTTGATTCGTATTCTTCAGGATTTTCAATTTTCTGGGCTTCACGAACGGCATCAAGTTTAGCCTGCATCCTTCTTTCATAATCTGTATTTCTTTTATTATTGTAGCGGTTATTGAATCTTCCGCCATTATTATATTTTCTGTTGCTGTCAAAACGCTGACGATTCTGATGCTGTCCCTCTGTATTTGCAGATTCAACGACCTGAGTTGCAGACGAAGTTTCTGCTGATGATTCTGAATCTGCAGACTGAACAGCTTCTGAAGGAGCCGGTGCTGTCTCTTCTGCAGGTACAGCTTTCTTTACAATTCTTCTTCTTTTTGGTTTTATTTCAGCAGTATCATCGGCTTGAGCTTCTGTCAATGCAGATTCCGATGACTTTACTTCTGCGGCTGCGTTTTCTATACTCTGATTTTCTTCTGATTCTGATGTGCTGTGTTTCAAAAATGACATTACAAATTCCTTATTAATATTCTATCTGACTTCATCTGTTCTGATGATCAAAGCCTGCTTGTATTCTTCTGAACTTACTGAAAAAATATCTGTATCCGGAATTTCATCCAGCATGCTGACCTGACCTTCGAATTCAACATTATCTGCTATTCTAAGTCTTGCAGCCTTAATATCCCCGGTAACCTTACTTCCATTGCAAAGTTCAATATGATCTGATGCTTCTATATTTCCCGACACCTGACCAGAAACCACAACAGACTCTGCAATAATCTTGTCAACTTCACAAACAGAAGTCTTTTCAATTTCCAGAGAGCCTGTTGCATTGATTGTTCCGTGAAACTTGCCGGTAATCACAAGGCTGTCCGAAAATTCAAGATGACCGTCAAATTCTGTTTCGCGGCCAAATACAGTTAAATTTTTATTTATATTTGCCATAATACTATCCAAATTAAAAAAGATTTATTAAATATAAAGATGAAAAAAAACTAAATATATATCTCAAAAAAGCTATTGAACAAAAATATAAACTGGAAAAAGAAAACTATTGCTGCCAAAATTAAGACGGCAGATTTAAAAATTAAAGGATGCTGAAATTAAACAGCACCCTTTTTAAAGCAATTAATTTGCGGCGAATGTTACATTAAAAAGCTTAAACATGCGGCTCTTCTTGCGTGCACATGCATTCTGCTTAATAACTCCCTTACGGTATGCGTTATCAAGTTCTGACTGCAAAGCTTTAAGCAATTCGCTTGAAAGGTTCTGATCTTTCTTCTGAACTGCTTCTGTGAACTTTCTCAAAGCTGTATGAACCTGAGACTTCACAGCCTTGTTACGCATACGACGTGTTTCGCTCTGTGCATATCTTTTGTCTGCTGATTTTTTGTTTGCCATAGGTTATATCCCCTGATAAATATAATTATAAAATGATCAATAGATTACTGGAAATCTTTTGGTCTGCGTTCTGTACGTTTACACTTCTGACATTCTGCCTGGTTCTTAAGTCTTCCATTTTCAAAGAATGTCTTCATCAAAATTTCACCGCCACAATCTGGGCATACAAATTTCTGAGTTGCAACTGTTGTACGAGAGTTCTTACTGGCTCCGGCCATGGTCTTCCTCCATAACTAATTCTAATTGTATTACAAGAATATACACATTTTTTAAAATAGCGTCAAGACAAAATTCATTCAATTACGCCATTCATCAAGCTGTTTTTGAATTAATTCCTTTCCCTCTTCCAAAATATGCAATTCTTCTTCTTTATTTTGCGGCGCATCATAGACTTTCAGCACTTTAACCCTATATGCCCCGCGTTTTAAATTCTTAAAAATTGTGTTTATATTCGAAATATTCCAGCCACCGTCAAGAGCACAAACAGCAACAGGTAGTTTTGTAGACTGAGCAAGACGCCTGAATCCGGCAGCATAAAACGTCCTTAATTCTCCGTCACGGCTTCTTGTTCCTTCCGGGAAAACTACAGGAATCAGATCATTCTTCATTACCCTTTCACCAAACTGATCAATTTTTTTCATTGCAACCGTCGGACTTCCCTTTCTTGGAATAAGACAATGCCCCTGAGTTCTAAGCATTTTTCCAACCATCGGTGCAGTTCCAAGAGAATCCTTTGCAACAAATCTTGTTCTTAATCCACCAAAAAAACAAAGATAAACTACAATATCAAAAAGGCTCTGATGATTTGAAACGACAACAAACTGCTTCGGTAAAGTTTCAAGATTATCATCGTATTTTATGAAATCAAATTTTCTGTAAAGCTTGAGGCATGCAAAAAGAAGCCTTGCCGTTCTGCAAGTTATGTAATTTGACCAGAAAAGTGCCAGTCTTTTACTAAACGGATAAAACAGACAAATCATGAATGTAGGAAACATCATGGCGCTTAAAATGCACAAAAGTGTCAGAAAACTTAACATGCTATAATTATATCAAAAAAAGATAAAAAAAGTACATAAATTTTTCCGAGTTTTTTCAGATTTTTATGATTTTACAGGCAGATTTTACTCTGCCCGCTTAAGATTAAATCAACATTTTTCAATAATCTTTAACATCTGATGTTTCGCAAAGAAGTTTTAAATTATCCAGATATTTCCGAGTCACCTTTACAATGTAAGAGACACGTCTGCAGTCTATTCCAAGAATAGTTGCTACAGCATTATTTGAAGGAACCATTTTTAAATTGCATAACTTAATCCGATTCAAAAGCTGATTCCATTTTTTCTCATGAAGCTTAGACCTCTCTTCAAGAAAATAAACATTCCAGAAAAAATTACGTCTTCCTTCAGCAGAAAGCTCACATTTTTTTTTCAGGAAATATTCAGAATTTCTTCTTCGCTCAAGTTCCTGTATCTTCATTATTTTTCTTTTCATCGTTAATTTAGCCCGATACACAAGAGCAAGAATTTCCTCGCACGCAATTCCTGTGATTACAGAAAGCTTTTCGATCATCTCATCATCAATAAACCAGCAGCTTTTAAGTGTAAGAATCAAACAAGCCTCATTTCTCAGAATTTCCAGATTCTCCTTTGAAATTGTTGAAATTCTCTTATGCTTCAGAACATCTTTATATGACGCACCGATTTTAACTTCTGTAATTTTTTTCAAATCGTCAATGCTAAGAGATTTTTCATTCATCTCTACTTCATTATATTTTTCACTACATTTGTATTCATATTCTCTTTCGCCGATATCTTCCCCTCCGACAGCATGAATATAATATTTTTCATTCATCCGTTTTTTATATTTTCGATACCACCAGGAAAAAGTCACCCGTATAACTCCAAAAAAATAATTCGTAAAATCAGAAACTTCGCTGTCATATTTTTCAAGAATTGAATCGATACGACTGGCAAAATGAATCAGAAAGTCAGAAAAACAATCATCATCAATTTTAGAAAGACCTGTCTGCTCACGGTTTAAGAAAAGCTGCTCAAGCAGACAATTTTTAAACTTTTCAGGTGAAAGAGATCCTCTTTGGTAAGAAGAATAATTTGTGTTAATTTCGTCCATAGTACGCTCCTTTAATTTGTTTTTTTCACACAAATTAAGTAAGCAGATTCTATGCCAATAGAGATTTTAGAGAAAAGCGCTGATTGTAATATGATTTTTGAATTTTTCTATACAGAATTATAATTATAGTTAATTATTTTCTTAACTTTTCTATATAGATTTCATACTAATAAATTAAGATTTTAAATCTAATTAGTTAGATATTCAATTAGAAAAATTTAATTTTTTAATAAAAAAATGCGTGCATCTGAAGAAAAATCTCATCCAGAAACACGCATTTATTCAATCTGTAATAACGAACTTTTATAAAACTTTTGCAAATTCCTTGATTACCTGTGGAAGAAGAGTTTCTATTCTGCCTTCAGTACTTGCCCCGGAAGCATTCTTATGACCTCCTCCACCAAACTTACTTGCAATTGCACTTACATCACAACTATCCTTTGAACGAAGCCCAAGCGTACAAGTGTGATCTGTATCCTGACGCACAAAAAGAACAGCTTCAACGCCCTCAACTTCAAGCATAAGTGAATAAAAAGCATCACTGTCTCTTCCCTCCTGACCGAATTTTCTTGTATCTTCCTGAGTTTCATAAGTAACAACAAGCTTATTATTACAATGTCTTTCTGCGCGACCAAGCATCAGCCCCAACAGTTTTCTTGTATTCCAGCCTTTTCCGCTTGTCATTTTCTGATATATCTCGCGGGGATTTGCACCAGCCTCTACAAGACGCGCCGTTCCAAGAAAAACTTCACTTGAATCTTCCTTAAGAAATCTGAAATATCCTGTATCAGTAGCCATACCAAAGAAAAGAACCTCTGCCTGCTCCTTTGAAGGTTTGCCGACTAATGCTTCAAAAAGCTGCTGAACAAGACAAGATGCAGCAGGAGCAGAAGGATCGATTATAACATTTTTACCGCTGGCATCTGAAGTTTTGTGATGATCTACAATGAATGTGTCAAAACCTTTAAGATCCCCATCGATTTCTCCAAGTCTAGAAATTTCACTGCAGTCAGCAATAATCAAACCGCATTTATCTCTTTCGCTCTGAGTCATAAACGGAACTTCATTCACAAACAAATCCGCATATTTTCTTATTTCAGTACGTTTAAAAGGTCCTGCATTCAGCCGTACATAAGGTTTACTCATGCTGTCCAGAATAAATGAAAGTCCCATACAGGAAGAAACACAATCTCCGTCAGGTTCCTTGTGTCCCGCAATTATAAAACTATCATGAGAAACAAGAAACTCTCTGAAACTGGAAATCTGAGAATCTGAAATTTTTATCATTTTTATATCCTTAATTAAATAAAATACATAAAAAAAAGGCTGTCCTCAATTGAACAGCCCGTTTCGCGATTTCAATTTTGGGGCACTTCAAAATCTCATTTTTAATGATTCCGCAGAAATGCCCGACAAGTCCAAGGGCCTGAAATCAAAGGCTCTCAAACCTCAAATTTTAGTACTGAAGATTGAGCTCGTCAGCGTCTGTACCTTCAATAGTTGTTCCAAGAGGAAGAACTCCCCACATTGGATCACTTCTGCTTGCTGGAATTGTAAGCCAAACTTTAAGGAACTTTCCGTCCTGATTAATTACAGTCATATATGGACCAAGCAATCCTGCCGGTTTATTACGGATAAAAAGTTTACTATGCTTACCCTTTTCTTCCGGTTTTGACCATTTCTTAGGAATAACAGCAGTTCCTGTCTTTACTCCAGCCATTTCATACAATACTACATATGCATCAGGAGAATCATAAACTTTGAAAATTCTAACATTCTGGTATACAAGAGGAGAAACATTGTCTCCATGATCCCAGATTGGTGTTGTCTTTTCTTTTTCCTGAGAAACAGCCGGCAAAATAACTGCAGCTGCAAGAATAAGAGCCATAATAATCTTTTTCATAACGGTATCCTTCCTTGAGTTTCTTATTTTATCAAAGCAAGCATAATGGCCTTTATTGTATGCTTTCGGTTTTCTGCTTCATCCCAGACTTTACTTGCATCGCTTTCAAAAACTTCTTCTGTAACTTCCTGACCTTTTACAGCAGGCAGACAGTGCAAGAAAATTGTACCTGGTTTTCCGGTAGCATCCATAAGGGCCTTGTTAACCTGATATGGCTGAAGTAACTTAATGCGTTCATCCTTTAACGCTTCTTCACCCATGGAAACCCACACATCAGTATAAAGCACATCTGCGTTTTTAACAACCGAAATTTCATCAGAAATAGAAATAGTTGAACCGCTTTCCTTTGCAAAAGGCGTACATATATCAATAATTTTCTGATCTGGAGAGAGAGATTTTGGACAATATACGGAAAAATTGATTCCGAATTTTGAACAGATGAGCATAAGGGAACGTGCCATATTATTGCGTCCATCACCACAATAGCACATTGTAAGTCCCTCAAGCTTTCCAAACTGTTCTTTAAGAGTCATAATATCTGCAAGAACTTGTGTCGGATGGAAATCATCAGTAAGTCCGTTAATTACAGGAATTCCTGAATACTTTGCAAGTTCTTCCACATGCTGCTGCTTAAATCCACGGAATTCAATAGCAGAAAACATTCTTCCAAGCACTCTTGCTGTATCTTCCACACTTTCCTTTCCGCCAAGCTGAATATCATCAGTAGACATAAAAACAGGATGTCCGCCTTCTTCACCAAATGCAGTTTCAAAGGAAGAACGTGTACGTGTAGAACGCTTTTCAAAAATAAGGGCGATAGTCTTACCTAAAAAACGCTGATGAACCTCGCCCTTGTGAACCTGCTTTTTTACAAGAAAAGCATAATCAAGAATCTGACTGATTTCATCTTTTGACCAGTCGATCCAGTTCATAAGGCTTCTTCCCTTAAATGGGCTCTTAAACTTTTCTGCTTTCATAATGCACCCCTTGCATAAATTATACATATTCATACATAAAAATCAAGTAATTATGTATATTTATGCAATTTCAATATATATTTATTATTCTGCTCAAAAACAAAAAAGCACTCCAGAAATTCCAGAGTGCTATCTCATTAGTGGCTGGAGGGATCGAACCTCTGACATACGGAATATGAGTCCGTTGTTCTACCGACTGAACTAAGCCACCGTTGATGTTTGGTACGATATCATTCTTAAAAAATAATGTCAATAGCATAAGAGTTAAATATTTGTTCTAAACAAAAAAAAATATTTTCCGAAAATAAAGCAAAGAGGATTCTATGCTGAAAAAAATTACAGGCATCTTTATTGTCTCATTTTTAATCTCTGTAAGCGCATGGGCTAAATCAGTTGCCTTTCAGATTGTTCAACGACAAGACAAAGATGCTCCAGTCAGGGAAGCAGCCATTGTTATGGAAGATACGCTTTTTGACTACTTTTTCAGCAGAGGAATCATCACTTCCAATTCACCTATCGTAAACAGTGAATCTGCACAGAAAGATAAATCACTGTTCAAACAATCGATGGATGAAGCCAGAGACGGAAATGTCCAGTATTTTGTTGAAATAATTGCAGAATATGGACTTGACGATTCTACAAATCCTGACGCTGCCCTTCTTGGAAACATCAAGAGCATTACGTGGACTGTAAGAATGCTCAAAACAGAAGAAAGTCTTGGAAGCGGAAAAATGACTCCCCCGAAAGTCGTTGCATTTAAAAACGAACAGGCGGGAATTGCGGATTTTACAATAGATTTAGCAGAGAGAATATATAAATCTCTTAAATAGTTCAGGGTGGGAAATATGAAAAAGATTTTATTATCATCATTAATCGCATTGTTCTCATTGTCAGCTTTTTCACAATCTGAGAAAGCTTACGTTGACGGTCTTATTCAGGTTGCAAAAAAAGACGATCTTCCTGCAGGACTCTTCGGAAAGGCAATCGGATATTTACCTGGAGATACAATCACAATAAGAAACCCATCAACAGGAGAAGAGATTCAGATTCTCAACCTGGGAACACTCGACAGTTCAAGCAGTGTTGCACTTATCGTATCTTCTGAATCAGCAAAAAAACTTGGACTTTCAAGCAAATCTGCAGCACAGGTAAAGCTTGACGGAAGAAACGGATATTTTGATCAGGCTGTTTCAGGAAGCGCAACAATCAAAGCTGCCTCTATCGAAATTGAAACAGAAGAAACGGCAGCAGTTGAAGCATCCGTAGAACCAGCAGAACAATCAGCACCAGTTCCAGAAACACTGCCGGAAAATGCAGTTGCAGCAGTTACACCAGCTGATGCAGAAAAAGAAGAAGAAATCACAGAAGAAGCAGCAGTTGAAACAAAGGAACCTGTAGAAGAAACTATAGAAGAAGAATCAGCAGAAATCTCAGAAGAAGCAGAACCTGTTGTAGAAATTGCAGACTCAACTGACGAAAATTTTGAAGAAATTAAAAAATCAGTAGAACAGCCTTCACCTGCAGAAATTGAAGAATATACAGAAGAAGAAGTAGATTCAGTAGAACCAGTTGAAGAAGAAGTTTCTACAGGCGAAATCGAAGTAATTGAAGAACCTGTTGAAGCTGTTGAATCCGTAGAAGATGAAGTTGTAGAAGAAGAAATCATTGTTGAAGATGAAACAGAAATTGAAGCAGAAAGCTTTGAAGCTGATGAACTTGAACCTGTAGAAGAAACTTTAGATCCTGAAAAGGAAGAAGTTGTTGCTGAAGAAGTGCCAGCAGAAGAAATTGTTGAAGAAGTGCCAGCAGAAGAAATTGTTGAAGAAGAAGCTCCTGCAGCAGAAGAATCAGCACCTGTAACAGAAACAGTTCCAGTTGAAGATGATGAGCTTGAAACAGATGCAGAAGGTGAAGAAGTTATTTCTGTTGAACCGGATGAAGAAGCTGTTGTTGTAGTTGAAATCCCGGTTCCGGCAGATACAAAAGATCCATCTGAGAGAGATACACTTGATTCAGATAACGCAGAAGAAGCTGTTGAAAGCGTTGAACCTGATGAAACAGAGCCTGTTGCTGAAATAACAGAAGTTCCAGCTGAAGAAGAAGTCGAAGCAGAAAGTTTTGAAGCTGATGAACTTGCTCCGGTTGAAGAAGATGAAGAACCTGAGGCAGAAAGCTTTGAAGCCGATGAACTTGAACCAGTTGAGGAAGAGGCAGAACCAGTTGAAGATGTAGCAGAAACTGAAGCTGAACCGGAAGTTGCAGAAGAAACTGCTGAAGAAACTCCGGTTGAAGAAGAAGCTGAAGTCGAAGCAGAAAGCTTTGAAGCTGATGAACTTGCTCCAGTTGAAGAGAAAACAGAAACTGTTGAAGGAACAGCTACAGAATCAGTAGAAATTACTGAAGAAACTGAAACAACTGTTGAAAATACAGCAATAGAAGATGAAGCTGAGGTAATTTCAGTTGAAGAGGAAGAAACTAAAGCAGAAGAATATGACGCAATAGTTCTTGCTCCTGTTGAAGTTGAAGAAAAAGCTCCTGTTAAGGAAGAAGTACTTAAGAGCGCAGCAATAAGCGATCATGTTGTTGAATCAGAAAGTAATCTTGAAAAGAACTGCTTCTACATCCAGATTGCAACAATGGGTAACCAGAAGTACATTCAGGAACTTCTTGAAAAATATTCAAACTACCCTATTTCTCTTGTTCCAAACGGAAAGGGTGCATACAAGGTTCTTGTCGGTCCGCTCAATGAAGATGAATACGGAGCTGTCCTTGCAAAATTCAAGGCATTCGGATTCAAGGACGCATTTGTAAAAACAAAATAAACAACAGAAAAAACTAAACGAAATAATAAGACCCTGCTGTGTCACATGGACAAGTGGGGTCTTTTCTATTATAATGTAAATTCCTATGAATCAAGAAAATTTACAGGAAAAAATCCGTTCACAATACAAACATACGACTTCATTTTTTTTCGGCTTAATGCTTGCACTTTTTGATGCAATGTCGATTCTCATTTCTACAGGCTTCGGTTTTTTTATTGTAAACGCCATTTCTCCGCACACAATCTGGCTTCGTGCATTTATAAAATACATTGTCTTTTTCCCGGGGATTTTTGCAATTTTCTACATTCAAGATCTTTATCCGGGAATTCTACTTCCTCCAGAAGAACAGATCAGACGATTTTCTTTTTCAACATTTTTATGTTTTGTAGGTGAAGCTTTTATACTCTCAACGATGAAAAACACTGCAACATTCTTATCAATCGCTGCAGCACTTGTAATTGCGTGGCCGACAGCAACAATTCTTCTGCCGGTTGGACGCGAAATTGGAAAAAGAATTCACTGCAATTTTTCAACCTGGGGAGTTCCCGCTGTAGTTTATACTCATGGAGATCAATGCAAGCAGATTGTTGAACGTCTCTTAGTCAGAAAGCACTACGGTTATAAACCAGTACTGATTATAACAGATACTGATGATCATCCAGATTCATTCATGGGAATTCCAGTCAAAACTTCAACGGATGAAATAAAAAGCATGCTCAAAAAACTGAAAATCAAGGTTGCAATAATCTGCGGATATACAAAAGAAATTGAATCAGTTAACTCAGCATACAGATATGTAATAACAATTCCAGAAAATCAGTATTCAGCCGCAATTTCTCTTAAAATCAGGGATTTTGGAGGAGTTCTAGGCTTCTCTACAACAAATTATCTTACAAGACCAATTCCAGTTTTTATAAAAAGATTAATCGACATTATTGCATGTATTTTGATTGCCGTAATCGTAATTCCGGTAACAATTATAATTGCAGTAATAATAAAAATTACCTCACCGGGACCTGTTTTCTACGGGCATAAAAGAGTTGGAAAAAACCACAAAGAAATTAAATGCTGGAAATTCCGTTCAATGTGTAATAACTCTCAGGAAATCCTTGAACAGATTCTTGCAACAGATCCTGTACGCCGCGAAGAATGGGAACGAGACAGAAAATTTACAGATGATCCGCGTGTTACAAAATTCGGCAAGTTTCTTAGAAAAACAAGTCTGGATGAACTTCCGCAAATCTGGAACATTTTCACTGGCGAAATGTCACTCGTAGGTCCCCGCCCTGTAACTCAAGATGAACTGATAAAATATGGAACACATGTTGATTACGTTCTGTCAGTAAAGCCAGGATTAAGCGGAATGTGGCAGGTTTCTGGAAGAAGTGAAACAAGTTACGAAGAGAGAATCCTGTTTGATACATATTACATTCAAAACTGGTCTGTATGGCTCGATCTCTGGATTCTCATTAAAACTTTCTGGGTTGTACTGATTGGAAAAGGCGCTTACTAATCCGAAGTTTTAGCTACATCGAGTTTATTTTTTGCGTAAAGCTGCCAGTAATCCTCAGGCTCTGCTTCAGAAAGTACCTTGTATAAGTTTGTTCCAAAACTGATTTTTCCGGCTGAAACTGATGCGTCTGCAAATTTACAGAAAAGCTCCCAGATTTTATTCTCATTTCCCCATTTAACAACATCAGGAAATTTTCGGCACTGTCTTAAAGCATCGTCAAATGTTGTGTATTCATATTCATTAACTCTATCCAGCAGCACACTTTCAATTTTTGTGATTGAAATTACACTTGCAAGAGCATAACATTTAAGAGCTTTTTCTGATTCTCCGCGCTCAATGTAAAATTCAGCAAGTTCAATGAAAGATTTAAGAGAATTGTCCTTCTCGCATCTGTAGAGAATAAAGAATTTTTCAACTGAATCTTTTTTCCCACTGTTCGTAATTCTTAACAGAGAATCCATGTAACGACTGTCACGGAAAAACGTATTATTTTCAGCAACTAAAAGAAGATACGTTTCATAATCATTATCATTTCCTAGATCCTGCGAAAGGAATGCAAGATCATATAGCAAATCAATTTTTTCCATCGGAACATTAAGATTTATACTGTATTCATATGCATCCTGCAAAAATTTAAGGGCAACTGTATTCTCTCCCTGAACCGCATATATTTTTCCAAGAAGATAATCTGCCTCAGGATAATGAGAATATGTAGAAATAAATTCAAAAATTTTAGAATAACTGTTATTGAAAAACTCAAGGCCGTATCTTTCAGTAAAAAAATTGACTGTATTTAATGTTTCTCTTAATTGAAGACTTTTTAATACCGACACAACACGATCAAGTTCATCACCTGCACGTACAACCCTCGCCTTTTTCAAAGATGATTCAAGAGTATATTCTTTCCATTCTGCATCCTGTCTGCGAATTTCTTTTGCTTTTTCTGCAAGCTGAATAGCACCACCAAAATCATTTGCCACAAATGCATCTTTTGCTTTCTGAAGATATCTCCATTCTTCATTTCCTTCTGCAACTTTCTTTGGAACAGTCTGAGAATAAGCTGCTGAAACAGCCATAAAAAGTAACGAGATGCATATGCTGATTTTTACAAACGATTTCTTCATTGTACTACCTTATTTTAAAGAGAATTCAATTCTTCCTCAAATACTTTATCGGCATCTTTTGCATTAATTGTTCGTACTATTTTTCCTTTTTTAAAAATAATGCATTTATCTTTTCCACCGGCAATTCCAAGATCAGCATGCTTCCCCTCACCAGGACCATTTACTACGCATCCCATCACAGCAACCGTAATTTCCTTATCCATAGAAAGAAGAGTATTCTGCCATTTTGCAACAAAAGAATGAACATCAAACCCAAGCCTTCCGCAGCGGGGACAACTTACAATTGTAACACCACCCTTTCTCAATCCGCATTCATGAAGAATTTCACGACCTGTAATAACTTCATTTTCTGGAGCAGCACTAAGGCTTACACGAATTGTTGATCCGATTCCTTCTTTAAGCAAATGAGTAAAGGCCATAGTCGATTTTACAATTCCCGTAATTAAAGGGCCTGCTTCTGTTACACCAATATGAAGTGGAACATCAGATTCTTTTGCAAATTCTTCATTAGCCTCTATAGTTTCTTCAACAGAACTTGCTTTCATACTGACAACATAATTTTCAAATCCAAGTTTTTCAAAAACTTCAGCTTCCCTAAGTGCAGTATCAGCCAGAGCTTTCGCACGTGAAATTTTTCCACTTTCAACAAGTTCTTCAAGATCTTTTGGAAGGCTTCCGGTATTAACGCCGATTCTGATTGCAGCCCCTTTTTCTTTACATGCATCAACGACTGCTTTTACACGATCCTCACTTCCGATATTTCCCGGATTAATTCTTATGACAGGAACTGTACCTTTAAGACATTCCAGCGCAAGTTTGTAGTCAAAATGAATATCTGCAACAAGAGGAACATCTGTATGAGACTGAATTATACAAAGAGCTTTTGCACTTTCCATGTCCGGAACTGCAAAACGGATAATATCACATCCAATCGATTTTAAATTATTAATTTCCTTAAGTATTTTCTGAAGTTTTTCAGATTCCTCAGTTACATCCGTTATTCCATCTTTCCACATTGTCTGAACTGTGACAGGATTATTGCCGCCGATAAGAATTTTTCTGATTCCATTTGCCCCGCCTATAGAAACAACGCGGGGAGATTTAAAAATACCACTCATAAGAAAATTATAACGAAAACAAATGAATCATTCTAGAATCAGGATATGAGAAAAATCTGTAAATCAATTAAGAGATATGGATTTTAAATACGGAAAATCAAACTTCCAAAAATATTAATCAAAAGTGCAGCAACATAAGCAAAAGAACACTGCCACAAAATTGCAAATGCTGTCCATTTTCTGCTGTTCATCTCGCGTCTGATCGCACCCATTGCAGCAAAACACGGAGCGCACAAAAGATTGAACACCATAAAAGCAAATGCAGAAACCGATGTAAATACACTTGATAAAACTTCATACAAACTTCCATGCTGCCCATAAAGAACACCGAGTGTACTTACAATATTTTCTTTTGCAACAAGTCCCGTAACAGAAGCAACCACCATCTGCCATTTTCCAAATCCAAGAGGAACAAATGCCCAGCAGAAAAGCCTGCCGATTCCAGAAAGAACCGAATATTCAAGCTGATCCTTAGAAAGCATGCAGAAGCCCTTGCCTTTTATCCAGCCAAAATTGCTTAGAAGCCATACAAGAATTGTTGAAAGAAGGATTATAGTCATTGCTTTTTTAACAAATTCAAAGCCACGATCCCAGGTAGTTCTTAAAACATTTTTTGCAGGTGGAAAATGATAAGGTGAAAGCTCCATGACAAACGGAGAAAATTTTCCCTTAAAAGCGCGTGTTTTTTTCAGAATAATTCCAGAGAAAATAATTGCCAGAATGCCGATAAAATAAGCACTTGTACTCACCAGTGCACTTCCACCGAAGATACTGCCTGAAATAAGCGCTATAAACGGAATTTTCGCACCACATGGAATAAAAGTTGTCGTCATAATAGTCATACGGCGCTCACTTTCATTTTCGATTGTTCTGCTTGCCATTATACCCGGAACACCACAGCCTGTACCGACCAGAATAGGTATGAACGATTTTCCGCTTAGACCTATTTTCTTAAAAAGCCTGTCGAGAACAAATGCAATACGTGACATATAACCGCACGCTTCAAGAAATGAAAGTAAAAAGAAAAGTACAAACATCTGCGGAACAAATCCCAGTACACTACCAACACCAGCTAAGATTCCGTCAACAATCAGCCCTTTAAGCCAGGAAGCAACGTGTAATGAATCAAGCAGCGAAGAAATAAACACTGGTATTCCCTTCATTTCATGTCCAAACAAAGACCAGCTTTCGCCAAAAAGATTTTCATTCACCCAGTCAGTAGCACGAGTTCCAACAGTAACCATCGAAATATAATATACAAGGAACATCACAAACGCAAAAACCGGAAGCCCGAGAATTCTGTTTGTTACGATCTGATCTATTTTGTCAGAAACAGAAAGTCCTTCAGCATTTTTCTTTATATAGCAACCTTTAAGGGCATCACATACATAATTATATCTTTCATTTGTAACAATGCTTTCACTATCATCATCAAGTGCTTTTTCAGTTGATTCAATATCCTTTTCAATATGACATAGAATTTTAGAATCGATATTAAGCTCTTCAATTACTTTTTTATCACGCTCGAAAATTTTGATTGCATACCAGCGCTGTTTTTCATCATCCATCTCATGAACACAAGCCTCTTCTATATGAGCGAGTGTATGCTCAACTTCACCTGTAAAAATATGCTTTGGAATGAAACTTCCAGTTGCTGCAACTTCCACGGCAAGTTCAACAGCTTCCATAAGGCCGGTTTCTTTTAGCGCAGAAATCTCTATGATTTTACATCCCAGTTTTTTTGAAAGCTCATAAACCTTGATTATATCCCCGCGCTTTCTGACAACATCCATCATATTAAGTGCAATTACAACAGGAATGCCAACTTCCATAAGCTGAGTTGTAAGATAAAGATTTCGCTCAAGATTTGTTGCATCAACAATATTCAGTATTACTTCAGGACGTTCACGAAGAAGATAATTTCTTGCAACTACTTCTTCCATTGTATATGGACTTAAAGAATAAATACCGGGCAAATCCGTTACAATTACATTTTCAAGTTTTTTTATGGAGCCCTCTTTTTTTTCTACAGTAACACCAGGCCAGTTTCCCACATACTGATTCATTCCAGTCAATGCATTAAAAAAAGTCGTTTTGCCACAATTTGGATTACCGACAAGAGCAATTCTGATTTTATCAAATGACATGATTTATTCCTCTATTTCAATCATCTGAGCATCAGCTTTACGCAAAGAAAGTTCATACCCGCGAACTGTTAATTCCATAGGATCTCCCAGAGGAGCAAATTTTCTCAGACGGATATAAACACCTTTTGTAATTCCCATATCCATAATTCTTCGACGCAAAGCACCTTCACCATGAACTTTTATAACCAATGCTTTCTGACCAGTTTTTAAATCGTTTAATGTTTTCATATATGAATCAGTAAAATTTAACAATAGTTGAAAATAGAGTCAAGTAAAAAAAAAGCCGCCTCAACTGAGACGACCTTTTAACAGAAGTTCAATTTTCAGAACTCATGTTTTTTTGATTTAGCAGGCGATCATACCGAAAACCATGCTGAACAAAGCGATAGTTTCACAAAGACCAACTACCATGATGTACTGTGAGAATCCTTTTCCAGTTTCTGCAAGAGCATCAGAACCAGCAGCACCAGCCTTACCCTGAGCAATAGCAGACATACACATAGAAAGACCACAAGCAACACCAAGACCAAGATAGAATGCTGGATTAGCAGTAATCTTTGTAGATGCTGACATTGCATTCATCAAAAGGAACCCGTAAATTGTCTGTGTCAATGGAGCACCGGCAAATACAACAAGAAGGAATGGAGCCGGCTTGTTATTCAAATAACATCTTTTCCAAGCACCAATAGCACCCTGTCCTGCAATACCAATACCGATTGCACTACCCATAGCAGCAATACCCATTACAACACCTGCACCGATCATTCCCCAGTTCATAATTACTCCTTTACGCAGTTCGCGTATAATTAAAAAATTTTAGTTTTTATAACCTTTTACAAAGGATTATTTTTCCGAGAACGGACTGTATTTTGTTCCGCTCCACGACATTCCAAGATGCTGACTGAATTCAAGTGTATTCAGACGAACACCGTGAACTATAACAGACAAAAGATTCAAAATCATATTGAGCCCATGTCCAAAACAAAGCAGCACAACGCCGAAAATAAGCAGATAAAGCTTACCGAACATTGGTCCTGCCATTGTATTAACAGTATTACTGATAGCCGCACCCGCAAGAGCAACTGCCCAAAGACGAATGTAAGAAACGATATCAGAGAATACATTTACAATTCCCAAAAGAACAGAAATAATATTTTTGCAGCTTTCAAGAACTGAATCCTTTACACTGCCGTTATAATTGGCAAAAGTAAAGTTCAAGGCAAATCCTATACCAAGCACACCGAGTGCAATGTATGAAAGTGGAACAGATGCAACATAAATTGTCTGTGGAGTTATTCCAAGCGGATATTTAAATGCATCTACAACCATGTTCATTACAACATAGAACATACCCCAAAGCTGAAGCAAGGCTCCAAGATCTCCCAATGCCTTAGGTCCGCGGATATTTCTAAAAATACCCTTTATATGCGCAACACTAAGCTGAATGATTGCAAGGACAAAACAGAAAATTTTCTGATTTGTATTTGCAACATCACTTCCTACTTTTGCAGCCGAAATCGGAGCGATAGAAAGATCTACCAGTGAAGACGGAAGTTTTTCTGCAGCCATACCAAACCATGTACAAGTTGCAGCACCCCAGCCAATTGTACAAAGGCCAAGCAGTGTTACAAAAGCACCAAGAGATTTGCTTATTCCCCTCTTGAACAGAAGCGCAATGCCTGCAAGAGTAATCAAAGCTCCATATCCGCCATCTCCAAAAATCATTGCAAAGAACAGACAGAAGAACAAAAGGAACCAGCTTGAAATATCATACTCGTTATATCCTGGAGTAACATCAAGGAAGCTTGTAAGAGGATAAATCAATCTTACAATAGGATTGTTCTTAAGCTTAGTCGGAACAGGATCATCTTCACAAGGATCCGAAGCGACATATGCCCATCCGTTTTCTGCACATACCTTTTTGAAAGTTTCCATGCTGTCTACAGGAACATAACCTGTAAGCCAGGCAAGTTTAGCTTCAACATTTTCAGTTGCATCAGTTTCCATTCCGCTGTAAACATTTTCAAACTCTATGTCTACAAGGAGTGATTTTTTATACGCAAGAAGAGCATCCCTGTATTTTTTTGAATCAAAGATCTCTTTATCGATATGCTCAATTTCCTGTCTGCTAAGCCTGTTGTTTTCAAGAAGCTTATCTGTAGAAACTTCAGGGAGAGGAACAGCAAATGCTTCTGCAGGAATTCCTTCAGGTCTTTCTTCAACAGGAGTTTCAGAAACATGAACAAATCTTGCAGTCTTATTAATTGTATTAACAAGAATAGTCTTGCAGTCTTCAGCAATAAGAGAATATTTCTCGGCAGGAATTTCATACAGATAAAGATAAATTCCCTTTTCAGCAAAAGCTTCAAGCTGTGCAGGATCAACCTTGCCCCATTTTTCAAAACGTGCAAGTTCCTGAGTATTTGAATTGATTGCATCATAAAGACTTTTTTTGCGCTCACTGAATTCAACAATCTGCTTTGCCTTAAGTTTTGCCTCTTCCTTGTCAAGTTTGACCTGGGAAATCTTTGTCTTCTTATCAACTTTTACTTCATCGATAATAGACACAGCTTTATCTGTTTCAGCAGAAGACTCTCTGAAAGCAGTTAATTCGACGCTGTTTCCTTCAATTGCTTCCAGATGAAGAACACCAGCCTTTCTCAACTGCTTCAAGGAATTTTCCTTGTCTGAGTTCAAAATAACCATGGAGACTTTTTTCATTTTAACAATTGCCATCAGTCAGCCTCCTTATTATTTTCTGCCGCAATCTGAAGCTTTTTCTTTGAAATCTTCGAACGAACAACAGCAGCAACCTGTTCATCACCAAGGAAAATACCGATTTTCTTGATATTTGCCTTAGTTTCAGGGATCTTAACCTTTTCAAAAAGATTAACACGCTGAGTTGTAGTTCTTAATTCTTTTGACAGAAGCCTGACCTGTTCATCAAGGACTTCTGCTAAAAGATCAAGCTCCAGAGCTTTTTCCATGCGGTCTGCAGCCATATCAATCCATAAAGGAGTTGAATAAAGGTCATAATCTCCACGACCAAAATCTGCACCTTCATAGATAGGGATTTTTACACCCGCAATATTGCCCCAACCCTTCTTGATATTTTTTACGGTTACCATATCGGGCTTGAATGCATCTTTTTCACCAAAGACTGAAATCCATTTTTCAAAGTCTGCTTCAAGAGCCTTTTTCTGCTCACGAACGGCCTTTGCCTTTTCATCTATGGTGCGGATTTCTGACTGCAGCTGCTGTTTTTTGAGCGTAAGAGTAGGCAGATAGCGCTGATACATTTTAAGCGCATCTTTCTGAGTCTTCTGCTCGTTTTTAGTCAGCTTTATCTTTGCCATATTTAATCCTTATTTTTTTGGCCAGAACTGATTGATAAGTTCTGTCTTCAAACCTGTTTCTTCTTTGTCAAAACATGCGGCAAGAATCTTCCATCCGTTGTCCAATGCTTCTTCAAGAGGAATATTTACAGTAAGATCCATCATCTTTGCTTCAAAAAGCTCACCATATTTAAGAAGCTTTTCATCCCAGGCACTCATATTGAAACCCATTGATTTTTTCTCAAGAGTATCCTTAAATGAAGAATAAAGACGAATCATTGCATCCATCAATGAACGATGGTCTGCACGAGTCTTGTTGTTAACCTGCTGTTTAAGACGTGACAATGATCCAAATGGTTCAATACGTCCACCTTTAAGGTAGTACTGACCTTCCGTAATGTATCCAGTGTTATCTGGAACCGGATGAGTAACGTCATCACCAGGCATTGTTGTTACGGCAAGAACAGTGATAGATCCCTGATCATCAAAATCAACAGCCTTTTCATAGCGGCTTGCAAGCTGTGAATACAAGTCTCCAGGATAACCACGATTTGAAGGAACCTGCTCCTGTGTAATTGCGATTTCCTTCATTGAGTCTGCAAAGTTAGTCATATCTGTAAGAAGAACAAGAACATCTTTTCCCTGAAGTGCAAACTGTTCTGCAACAGCAAGTGAAAGATCTGGAATCTTCATACATTCTACAGTAGGATCAGCTGCTGTATGAACAAACATTACAGTCTTTGAAAGAGCTCCACCTTCTTCAAGAGTTTTCTTAAAGAAAAGGTAGTCATCATATTTCAATCCCATTCCACCAAGAACGATAACATCTGCTTCTGCCTGCATAGCAATACGTGCCAAAAGCTGGTTATAAGGTTCTCCAGAGATTGAGAAAATAGGAATCTTCTGAGATACAACCAGTGTGTTAAACACGTCGATCATCGGAATATTTGTACGCATCATACGGTTAGGATTAATACGCTTTGCAGGGTTAACTGAAGGTCCACCGATTGGAACCAGGTTATCTGCAAGGGCAGGACCGTGATCGCGAGGTTCTGCTGAACCATTGAAAATTCGTCCCAAAAGATTTTCGCTGAATGAAACACGCATGTCGTGTCCAAGGAAGCGGATCTGATCGTTTGTTGCAACACCTCGTCCACCTGCAAAAACCTGAAGTGAAACTGTTTCACCATCAATCTTGTTTACTTCGGCAAGTGATTTTCCGAAGCGTGTAGTGATTTCTGCAAGTTCGTTAAGCTTTACGCCCTTTGCCTTTACAGTAATAACGCTTCCGTTAATGCTTTCAATTTTGCTGTATACTTTAGCCATTATTCACCGTCCTTGAGAAGAGTTTTTACATCTTCACTAACCTGTGCATTCTTTTCTTTTAAGATTGCATCGATAGTTTTTTCTACCTTTGTAAAATCAGCAGACTTGAATGCCTTATAGTTCATATCACGGAAATTCTGTGTAAGCTTGTTAAAGAATGTACGTGCATCATCCTTTTCTTCGAAATCAAAGTGCGAACCGAGGATTCCAACAATCTTTGCAAAAACATACTGCTGGCGTTCAATTGAAGTTGCACCTTCGATTTCATCAAAAGAATCCTGCTGCATATAAATTGCATCAAGGAATTCACTTTTAAGATAAAGAACAAAGTCTGCAAGGCTTGTACCTTCTTCACCAACAACCTTCATCATCTGATTAACTTCAGCACCGCGTTTATAAATTCCACGTGCATAATCAACCCATGACTTTGTAATTACAGGCTTATATTTTGACCATGAATCAAGAGGGTCAATTGCAGGATAACGACGTGCATCTGAACGGGCACGTGAAAGACCATGGAATGCACCAACAACTTTAAGAGTTGCCTGTGTAACAGGTTCTTCAAAGTTACCACCTGCAGGAGAAACTGTACCACCAATTGTAACAGAACCAGTAGTTCCATCACGAAGTTTTACAATACCGGCACGTTCATAGAACGAAGCAATTGTTGATTCAAGGTAAGCAGGGAATGCTTCTTCACCAGGGATTTCCTCAAGACGACCAGACATTTCGCGCATAGCCTGAGCCCAGCGTGATGTTGAGTCTGCAAGAAGAAGAACGTTAAGTCCCATCTGGCGGTAATATTCAGCAAGAGTAACACCCGTATAACATGAAGCTTCACGAGAAGCAACAGGCATTGAAGAAGTATTACAAATGATGATTGTTCTTTCCATGAGTGAACGACCTGTTCTTGGGTCTTTCAATTCAGGGAATTCTGTAAGAGTTTCAACAACTTCACCAGCGCGTTCACCACAAGCTGCAATAATTACAATATCAACGTTTGCATTCTTTGATGTTGTATGCTGAAGAACAGTCTTACCTGCACCAAAAGGTCCTGGAATACAATATGTACCACCACGGGCAACAGGGAAGAATGTATCAATAAGACGAACTTTTGTTTCCATTGGTTCATCCGGACTAAGACGTTCTGCATAACAATTTACAGCGCGCTTAACAGGCCACTTGAAGCTAAGGCTGATATTAACACTCTTGCCTTTTTCATCAACGAGTGTAGCAATAGTATCATGAATCTTGAAAGATCCAGACTTTGCAATCTTTTTAATTGTGTATGTTCCAAGGAATCCGAATGGAACAAGAATTTTATGTGTAAATGGACCTTCTGGAACAGTACCAACACTGTCACCTGCAAGAACCTTATCACCTTCTTTTACTGTTGCTGTAAAATCCCACTTCTTATTTTCATTAAGGGCACTCAGATATACACCGCGTTCAAGGAAGTATCCTGAATGTTCTGCAAGCAACGGAAGAGGATTCTGCAAACCGTCGTAAACCTGACCAAGAAGACCAGGACCAACTTCTACAGAAAGAAGATCACCTGTAAATTCAACAGAACAATCTGTCGAGATTCCGTTTGTCATTTCATAAATCTGCATCTGGCATGTATTGCCACGGATACGGATAACTTCGCCCTTAAGGCTCTTACCGTCAACTTTAACATAGCCTACTTCGTTCAAAGCAACTTTGCCGTCGAATTCTACAGAAACCATGTTTCCATTGACAGCAACTACTTTACCTTTTGTATCTGTCATTTATTTTCTCCAAGAATTTCGTCATAAATTTTGTGATAAGAAGCCAAACCTTCATCCCTGTTAAACTTCTTCATGCGCTCACAAAGCATCAGTTTAAGGCCGTAACTGAACACTGCATCTACAGAGAACATATCCATAGGTGCTATTCTATCCAAAAGACCAAGCCTGTACTGGTTCAAATACTGTTCAGCGCTTAAAGGACTATCCATTCCTGTTGCAGTACGAGCAGCCTGAATTACTTCACCATCAGTTGTAGACGGAAGATCTTTCAGGTCCTTTTTCATCTTGAGTGCACGTACCTGTGCAAGAGCAAGACGAAGTTCACGCTCTTTTTTGTACCATTCATCAAGGAAAGGAACTCCAGTTTCTTCCAGTTCAAGCGGAGGTTCGAGCGAAAGGTTTGCAGCAAGTTTTGCAGTTTTTTCAGACATAAATCTTGTGCACAAGTCCTTAAAATACTCTACTGTAACAGGCAGTTTCTGAGAACTGTCATCACTTACCGAGAATGCTGGGAGCTGGGCAACCAAATAATAGAGATGTTCCACTATTTTTTTCCTTTTACAGCTGTCTTCTTTGCCGGAGCCTTTGCAGCAGCAGTTTTCTTTGTAGGTGCCTTTTTAGCAAGTGCTTCTTTCTTTTCTTCTGCAGCAACAGTTTTCTTTGGAGATTCTGCCTCAATACCAGCAGCTGCCCTCTTCATGAGTTCTGTTGTCTTTGGATTAAGGTATGAGCTGAACAAAGCAGCAACTTCTTCTGCACTGAAGTCATAGAATGCTTCTCCACCTTTTGACCCGATTCTGAATCCGGCAGAAAGTGAAGCATCAGCCTTAATTTCAAGACCTTTTGCAAGCTTACCTTTGAGTGCAGATTTAATGCTTGATTCAAGAGCTTTAAGATCCTTTGCAGCAAGAAGGATTGAAAGATCTGAAGCGTCATTTTTTGCAGCCCAGGCTTTTACAGCTTCAGGAATAAGCTTCTTAAGAAGATCTTTGTCCATAATCCTCTCAGTTTCTGCACTGACAATTGCATTAACTTCCTTGTTAATTCCGTCACGGAAAGAAATAATAAGATTACGTCCTGCCTGAGCAATAGCATCTTCACTAGCCTTTTCCATGCGTTCTGTTTCTGTCTTTGCAGTCTTAAGAATACTGTCAGCCTTTGCTTCTGCGTCACTGATGATAGATGCAGCTTTCTTTTCAGCTTCCGCGATAATTGCAGCAGCACTTGATTCTGCACTAGCAACACCATCTTTTTTGATCTTATTGATCAATTCTTGTAACTGAATGTCCATTACAACCTCACTTAAAGTTTTTTATATTTACTAAAGTTCACTAATTAAAGCCAAATTTATATACCGTCACAGAATGATACGGTTTTTCCGGAGTTACAATGCAATTTGGAAAATTCTCATGATTCGGTGCATCCGGATAATCTTCTGATTCAAGACAAACTGCATCGTGAGCATGATGAACATAACCATTTTTTCCAACTGCACCTTCCGCATGATTTGCAGTATAAATTTGAACTGCAGGAAGCGTAGTTAAAACTTCCATCGAAACTTTTGCATCATTATCCTTAAGTACACCAAAACTCTTAATCGATCCGTCATAACCATCTACACAAAATGCATGATCATAACCAATACCGACATTCTTTATGTCCTTTCCGATAAGTTTTCCCTGAGTAAAGTCAAAATCAGGATTATCCTTGACACTATTGATTTTTCCAGTAGGAATACAATGCTGATCAACTTCAACATAGTTTGATGAATTAAGCTTAAGCTCAAGGTCCTCTACAGAACCTCCGTCATATCCTTTTATATTGAAATATGCATGATTTGTAAGATTTACAGGAGTTGGTCTATCTGTTTGAGCAAAATATTCAAGTGTGAGTTCATTTTTTTCATTCAGAGTATAAATAATCTTAAGTTGAACATTTCCAGGCATTAACTGCTCGCCATCCGGGCTGAATCTTGTAAATTCAACGCCAAGTCCATTTTTTGTCTTTATTTTTCGTGCTGAATAAACCTTTTTCTCATAACGGTCATATCCCCCGTGAAGAGTATTTCCACCGTCATTATCACATAAATTATATATTGTTCCATTTAGTGTAAATTTTGCACCACCAATTCTGTTTGCAAAGCGTCCTACAACAGTTCCATAGCTGGACATACTTGTAACACAATCTGCAAGCGTAGAACAGCCCATAAGAGCATCAACTTTTTTATTTTTTGAAGGGATAATAATACTTGTAAGCGTACAGCCATAATCTGTACAGGAGAAACTCATAGTTCCATTTGAAATAGTAAAAAGTCTGCATTCTGTGCCGTCGCACAAAGTTCCAAAAACTTTTTCAGTAAATTTTAAGCTAGCCATATACGGTAAGTATAAAACTCGTTTAAGTAAAATTCAAGAAATAACGAAAAAATTACAGAATATCTGATTATGCCCCCTCCTTAAAACCAAATCTCTCTAAAAAGTTAATAAAATTGGTTCCCAGTCGCTATTAAGCTTAAAACTGAAGGAGAAGATTAACTTCCTGAACACTAGAGCCTGTTCTATGTGCAATTTCATCTACAGGAAGCCCCATTGAACTCAATTCTTTCACCTGAGATTTCAAATCTTTTTTCAAATCCAGCGGACTTGCAGAAACTGAAAATAAAGGCTTTTTTTCTTCTCTTGATTCTTCTTCAAAAAGGCTTTTCTGAGAATTTTTTGTATTATCTGCACCGTATCTTGCGGAAATATTTGCACCACCTGAATGGGACGATCGGACTTCATGTTTCGGCACAACATTTCTGGAAGAGAAAGAATTTGCTGATTTTGATTTTTTTGGAGAAGAAACGCTTTGAATCTGCAGCTGAAAATCCTGAGAATTCTTCTTCATTTCAAGTTCATTTCTAAGCATTGCAACACGACGCTCAGCTTCTGCAGTAACAGCCTTTACCTGCCTGATTTTTTCTTCAATCAGCTCAATATTACGGCCTGCATTATTATTTGCATCACGAATCATGGAATTTATTGCATCATGTGTTTCTTTAATATATTTTTCAGTTGAAAAAAAAGAATTAAACTTATAGAGAAATACAAGCCACATCAAGATGTTGAATATAATAAGAAAAACAACTGTAGAAATTACGGCAATCACTTTTTACCCCGTAATATCAATGTGCTGACCCGCATTTGGATCTTTAAACTCATAAACTCTTCTGACAGGAACTTCTTCTGCTTCAAGCTGAGTCTTCTGTTCTTTTTTATTCTGATCTTCACCTATAAGAGTCTGTCCGGCTCCACCACCCTGATTTACATCAGCTTTAATTTTGTTAGAATCCTTATCCTTTGATGCCTGCTGAACAGTATTTGCTTTCTGTGTATCTTCCTGTGCAGTTCTTTCCAGACGGGTTCTGTTTGCCATTGCGGCACCCTGAGTTTGAGAAGCATTAAACTGTCCAACTTTGTCCATCTGAGAATAAATTGTAGACAAATCAATTGGTTGTAAAGCCACTTGGTCCCTCTGGTTCCTCTGTATGTTGTGAAGCATCGTACTTGCCGCGCTTTACAAATCCCTGGTCATAGAAGAAAGTAACAGCCTTGCAGTCAGATTTTACTTCATCCTTTTCATCACGGACATAAATTTTTGTTCCTGCATATACAGTACCGCTGGCATTAACACAACCAACGACTTTAAGCTCTCTAAGTCGTTCCTGAATTTCATTTATTTCTTCAGACATCTTATCGCTCTGCTCAACAATTTCTACACGCTGATTTCTCAACTGGTTCAGATTCTCTTCTTTTTCTTTTGGAAGAGAGCGTCGGACCTTTTTCTGATTCTCAAGAGTAGCAATATTCAAATCAATATCTTCAAGCTGCTTTACAAGAGTAGACTGCATTTCCTGAAGTTCTGAAAGTCTCTGTTTTGCTTTCGGGTCAATACCAACTTCAAGAATTGTTTCAGTACCACCACCGGCAGATCCGATGTTTTTTGCTGTAATCTCTTCTGTTGCAAAAAGATGTCCACCGATGATAGCAGCACGTTTTCCCTTTACAAGGATTTTTTTCATCGCACTAACTTCACTATTCATGATGTTATCATTTACAACAATCATTTCACCGGCTTCTACAGTTACATTCTGAAGGAATCGGGCCCAAATAGTCTTAGGTGTCGTAATCTTACCTTCATCACGTCCCATTACACCCTGAGAAATAACAATGTCTCCATCAGCTTCAATCTGACAATTTCCAACAGAACCGTATATTTCAATATTACCAGAAGCCTTGATATTAAATCCGTCGTCAACATTTCCACGGCAAACAACAGTTCCCATGTAAGTAATATTTCCAGTTTTGATATTTACTCCAGGTACTTCGTAAACTTCTTCAACAGTAATCTTGTCTGCCATGAGCATAACATGACCGCTTTTTTCTGCAAGAACAGTTCTTCCGTCTTTATCAAGAACAGTATTCTGTCCAAGAGGAATAGGTATATCCTTTCCGTTTCTTGCTTCCAGATAACGGCCGGTGATTGTCTTTCCGCCTTTTCCCCTCTGTGCAAGAATCTTTACGGCAAGAGGCTGACCTGCAACAACATTCTGAATGAGATTGAGTTCCTTAAAATCAACCTGACCATTTGCAGTTTCCTTAAGCTTAAGGTTTGTGCGGTCTGTTTCAAATTTGTATTCAATTCTTGCATCAGCACCATGTTCAGGCTGAATTGCATTTGCAACAACATAAGGAAGATTATATGAAGGATCATCTACAAAGGCTGAAATGCGCTCTTCATCAATTCCACAGACAACGCCTTGAGTTCTAAGTGCATTTGTAATCTGTTCTGCAGAAATATCAGCTCCACCTGAAGAAGGAGGAGATACAGTGATTGTTGCCTGCATTTCATCTTTTGCAACATCAACAGCCATAATTGCGTCTCCGGCAGCAACATGATTGTAAGAACCAACTTCAACATATTCGCCGTTTGTGCCTTCTTTTCCAAGCTTAAGAACAAGATCTTCATCAAGAGCTGTATTTTCAGGACTTCGTGCAGAATTAAGAAGATCCTGAGGATCAACAGGAGTTCCTTCTCCTTCAGGAAGACAAACTTTGACAAACAGATGAGCACCAAAATGACGGATATAGAATACACCGTCTTTGTTGACAACTTTAATTTCTTCTTCTTCAGCCTGCTGAGAAGATTCCTGTGCAGCCTTAGCTTTTTTCTTCTGTTTTATGATATTAGGATTTTCATAAACCTTGATAATCCAGGGCTTTTTCATAAGTCCTAAGATTCCGCCATAACCTTTCTGCATGACTTCATATTCAAGATTTTTTACTTTTGTCTCAAGTTGAACGGAAGCGTCCTGAAGACATTCTTCCAGTGTATCAGCAATTACATCAACAGTATGAAGTTCTTTATCAAACTGGAGCTGTTTTTCCATTTCTGCGCGGAGTTTTTCAAGAGTAACCATATTTCCCCACTAAAAAATCCCCTTCTTGATGCTTGTAAGCTTTGCTCTCAATCTCAAGTTTGCTTTTGTATGAAGCTGACTGATTCGGCTCTCACTTACATTAAGAACCTGGCCAATTTCTTTAAATGAAAGATCTTCATGATAATAAAGAACAATAACCATTTTTTCATTCTGAGGAAGCTCTTCTATTGCCTGAATAATTACACGACGAACTTCCTCTCGTTCAACAATTACATCCGGATTAAGACTATTTGGAGCTTCAATACTATCTCCGATTGAAATATGCTCACTGTCATCACCTGAATACCACACATCATTCAACGAAAGCACACTTGTTCCGCTGACTTTCATAATCGTATTCTGATATTCAGCTTCCGTCATATTCATTGACTGTGCAATTTCTGCATCAGATGCTGTACGCCCGAGTTTTGCTTCAAGCTCAACAATTGCATCTTCTATTTCTTTTGATTTCTGACGAACAGAACGAGGAACCCAGTCCATTTCACGCAATTCATCAAATATGGCACCGCGAATACGGGTAGAAGCGTAAGTCTTGAATTTTACGCCTTTATCAACATCAAATTTATTGATTGCATCAAGAAGTCCAAACTGACCAAAACCAACAAGATCATCAAATTCAACACTGTCAGGCATACCTGAAGACACTCTGCCAGCGACCCACTTTACAAGAGGCATATACTGACGGATAAGCCTGTCCCTGATCGCAACGGACTTTGTCTTTTTGAATTCCTTCCAGAGTTCTATTTCTTCATTTTCATCTAGTACTTGAGTTGCCATTTATCCCACACCTTTTCCCCATTTTGGCCAAACTACCAGGAAATTTTTATTCGTCTTTTTTCAGCAAAGTCCTTATAGCCTCCGCTATAGTCTTTGTATCATGTTTTGTTGCATCCGACGCATCAACAATAGATACAGGCTTACCGTCTGTTCCTGTTTCTGCAAATTCAGAATCTGTAACTACAGAAGCTCCTGAATTGGAAAGCCCAATGTCATCATCACCACCTGCCATCTCATCCCCAATGTCCGGCAAAGTGTCAATATCATTATCTACAGCCGGCTTCTTAGAAGTTACTTCCTGCAATGGAGCAGGCTTAAACTGAGGAGCTTCGGCAGTCTTTACATTTTCATGAACAGGAGCAGATGAAGCAGCAGGTGCAGCCTCTGGAGCCTGTACAATTTCTTCATTTTTTGCGACAGGTGCATCAGGAACAGCTTGAACCGGAGTAGAAACCGGAGGGGCTTGATTCACTACCTTTGAAGGATTTACTTCATTTCTGGCAAAACCCATTCTCTTTGAAGAAATATCAAAAAGAGGAGCCTTGTCTTCTTCTGTCAAAGATTCATCATCAATCGTAATATTAACAATTGAACCAGACTTAGGCACAGAAGAAGTTCCAGAACTGACTTTTGCTGAAGAATCTGATTCTCCAAGAGTTCCGTCAAAAAAGTAACTATCAAGGAAACAGATTAATGCAGCAAGCGCCCCAAAAACAAGAGCGAAAATCAAACCTCTTACAAGAGATACACCAAATCGTTGTGTTGAAAATATGCTTATAATAAAAGAAAGAACAAATCCGGCACCAGCAAATTTTGCGATGCTTTTGATGTTGAACATGTATCCTCCTCCCATTATTACATTATTCTAGATTAAGGCAAAAACGCCCATAGGTCAAGTAAGAATTTATAATCCGAATTTACTTCTTTTTACCGATGAACTTCTTAAGGAAGTTTGAAACTCCAGAATCCGGAGCAAGTTCAGTTTTTTCAATTCTTCCGACAATATGCTTCAAACATACTGCAGGTTTTGAAGTCGGATTCACAATAATGAACGGCTTCTGTCTGATTACCGATGCCTGAACCACAGGATCATCATAAACAAAGCCTATATATTCAACCTTGTAATTTAAGAATTGTCCGACAATATTTATAATCAGATCAGAAATTCTTTTTCCTTCATCAGATGAATGAACTCTGTTTACAAGGAGCTTAAGGTTAATCTGACGGTTCATAAGTTCCGTTGTAATGATTTTGATGATTCCATATGCATCTGTAATTGCAGTAGGTTCCGGAGTTGTAACAACATAAACTTCATCAGCAGCAGCAAGAAACTGAAGAACATTGTTTGTAATTCCCGCACCTGTATCAATAATAATAATATCCGCATTTGAAAGTGAAGCAAATTCCTTTGCAAAATAATCGAGTTCTTCCTTTGAAAGATTGGCAATCTTTGAAAATCCGTTTGCACCGGCAATAAATTTAATTCCGAATTCCGTATTAAGAATGATTTCACTCATCGTCTTTTTACGGTTGATGACATGCATAAGATTATACTGAGGAACAATACTGAGAAGAACATTTACGTTTGCCATTCCAAGGTCACCGTCAATAAGGATGACTTTTTTTCCAAGCTGAGCATACGCAATTGCCATATTAACAGCGATGTTTGTTTTTCCTACACCACCCTTACCGCTTGTGATTGCGATGATTCTTGTTTTATGTTCAGTAGTCTGTTTTTTATCTGCGTTCATCAATTCACGAAGTTCTTTTGCCTGATCTTCCATTATTATTATTCTCCAACTCGATTTTTAAAATTTATAGTCCATTGCTTCCTTATCGGCATTTCCGAACTTTTTTTCAACATGTTCTTTATTGAATTTAAATCCTTTAAGCCGTTCAAGGAAATAAACAGGCGATGCTTTTTTGAGAGTT
Source organism: Treponema sp. (assembly GCA_024687165.1). Taxonomy (GTDB): domain Bacteria; phylum Spirochaetota; class Spirochaetia; order Treponematales; family Treponemataceae; genus Treponema_D. The sequence goes on along the minus strand of JAILEY010000031.1, from coordinate 52,357 downwards.
CCCATAACATCCTGTCCAACCGTAAGCCATGAAAGCGATTTTTCTTTTTCAGAAAGCACGCTGATAATCCTTCCATAAACAAGAGTTTCATCACACTTTGTAACGATTACACTCTTGAAATTAAAACATTCATAATTCCTGATTATATTCTCAAGATCTTTTGCACTGACACCTGCTGCAACAGCTAAATAAATATTTTCATTCATATTTTTTACGCTGAGCGTTTCACGCATCTTTGCAATATTCTTAAAATCATTTGGAGAATATCCGCTTGTATCAATAAAAATATAATCTGAATTTTCAGCATAACCACGGCACAAAGTTTCAAGATCTTCTGCATATTCAGCTTTATCAACATTTACATCAATAAGCTCTGCCCATCGCTGAAGCTGCTGAACAGCCCCTACACGCATTGAGTCTGTAGAAATCATTCTGATTCTTGGAGGAAACTTATATTTTTCTTTGTGATCGCGATAATTGATTCTTACAGAAGCACCCATCTTTGCAAGAGTTGTAGTTTTTCCAACACCAGTAGGGCCAACAAGAATAATAACGTTTGGAGGAGCAACAGTTTTTTCTTTTGCAATAAGAATACTTTCACCGATCCAGTCCATTACTTTTTCCTGAACAAAATCAAAATCATCAAGCTCAGTAATTGTAAGATCACGTCTGATTCTTTCAAGAATTTTATTGATATAAGAACGTGTAAATTCATTATCTTCAAGGATTTCGCGGATTCTTATTATGCTGTTATGCTCTTCTTCTGCAGAAGTAACTTTTACAACGCGATCCATCTGCTGAGTAATTTTCTTTTCAAATTCATCAAGCTGCTTTGTAAGAACACCAAGCTGAATGTTGCTTGTAACGCTCGGATTAACTTTATTAAGTATGGAATCTCTGTTTCTTAAAAATGAATCAGTCGAATTATCCGTTGCACCTGCAGGTGAAATTCTGTTTGAGAGATTTGCATGAGAATATGAAGCAGAAGGAGCTGACACCACGCTCTTTTTTTCTGCAACCGGAACAGCTGCATTTTTTAACTGATACCTTACAACGCAATACTGCTTCTGAAAAAAGCCGAGAAATCCTTTTTTAAATCCAGGTTTATGATTTAATATGGTGAAATTTACGCCGTACTGCTGGTAAAGCCTGTCTTCAATTTCTGCATAAGACTCACCTTTGATAGTATAGACTTTATCCTGCCATGGAATCTCGTTAGCCATTTATTTCTCCCAGTGATTCAACTTTTATATTTGGTGAAGCAGCAACAACTTCATTAACAGAAAGAACAACTACTCCAGGCATTCCATAATCTACAGCAGCACTCTTTATAACTCTTCTGACTTCAGACGGACAAAGAATGATTGGAAGATAATTTCTTTCTCTTACGGCAGCAATTGCGTTACTTACAGATGAAATGAAATTTCTTGTATCAACCGGATCGAATGCAAGTGTCGGTCCCTTTCCAGAAATTACAGTTTTATGTTCAAGAATTTTCTGTGCGTATTCCTGAGAAATATTAAGAACACGAAGAATCTTATCTTCATCAACATACTGATGACAAATCTGTGCACCAAGTGCTTCGCGGACTTTTTCCGTAAGTTCCCATGTATCATGAGTAAGACGTCCATAATCCCCGATTGTTTCAAGGATTACAATCATATTTCTGATACTTACCTGTTCATTAAGAAGGTTCTTGAGAATAGCTTCAACATCACCATATGTAAATCTGTTTTCGCCGGAAATAACTTCATCAACAACAACAGAATTTGTTTTCTTAATTTCTTCAAGCATTGCGCTTACTGACTGACGACTCAAAATCGTTGCAGCATTATGTCTGATCAATTCAGTAAGGTGAGTTGCAATGATTGTAGGTGCATCAATTACAGCATAACCGGCTTTTTCAGCTTCCATACGCTTTGAATCAGGCAGCCAGATTGCATCCATTCCAAATGCAGGATCCTTAGTTTTTTCACCGACAAGCTCACGGTCTTTAGGAACATTACCCGTATTCAGACACATAAAATGACCGAGCTTAAGACGGCACTTACCTACTTCAACGCCACGGATTTTAAATGAATATTCTTCAGGATTAAGCTCCATCTGATCCATAATATGAATAGGAGGAATTACAAGTCCAAGGTCAAGAGCGGCCTCACGACGAATTCTCTTTACGCGGCTCATGAGTTCAGCACCCTTTTCCGCATCAACAAGAGGTATAAGTGCATAACCGATTTCAAGTGCAAGGTCATCGAGTTTTGCAATTGGAGAAACTTCTTCAGTTACATTTCCATTTGCACCCTGAGGATTTTTCTTTGCCTGCTCAGCTGCAACAAGTTCATCCTCAGCTTTCTTTTTATTAAACTTATTGAGTCTTGAACCGAAGAAAATAAACAATCCGCCAAGAATGATAAGTACAACACTAGCCTGATTATGAAATGCAAGTCCAAGTGCACACAAAGTTCCGCCGACAATAATATAAGTCGTTCCATCTCTCGAAAACTGATCCTTGAACTGATCTGAAAGATACTCGCCTTCATTACTTCCAGTAATAAGCAAACCTGTAGAGAATGACAAAAGAAGCGCCGGAAGCTGAGACATAAGTCCGTCACCAATCGTAAGCTTTGCATAGGAATTTAAGGCATCAGATAAAGAAGCACCGGCAAGAGAACCGGTAATAATTCCGCCGATTAAATTTATAACAGTAATAAAAATTCCAGCCTTTACGTTTCCGCTTACAAATTTTGAAGAACCATCCATTGCAGAATAAAAATCTACTTCCTGACGAAGCTGCTTGATTTTAAAATCGCCTTCTTCTTCTGAAATAGAACCATTATTCATCTGATTCTGGATTGTAAACATTTTGTTGTTCATGCTGTCCAAAGTAAATCTGGCAGTAACTTCTGCAACACGATCAGCACCTTTTGTAACAACAAGAACCTGAACAACAATAAGAATTATAAAAATTATAAAACCGATAAGAACATTATTTCCCGCAACGATATTTGCAAAAGTCTGAACCATTTCGCTCTGACCCGCCATATGTCCGGAGCCGGTCGTTACAGGATTTACAAGAATATTTCGTGTTGAAGAAATATTGATTGCAAGCCCGAAAAGAGTAATTATAAGTACAAGCCGAGGAAAAGAAGTAAAATCTGCTGCACGCTTCATGTTCAAAACATTCAAAAGAACAATAAACGACATTGCAAGATTCAAAGCCATAGCAAAGTCAATTGCAACTTTTGGAAGAGGAATAAACATAAACAACGCAATTACTACAACACCCGCAGCAAGAGCATTTCCTGTGATGATTTTAAAAATAGAAATCCTTGAATTAAGCTTTTCCGGCACGAGTCCCCACCCTTCACTTCAAAAAGCAATGGGAAATTTTACCATGAAAAGATAAATTTGACAAGTCTTATAAAGTGCCTTTTTTCAGCACAGGCTCACATGTAACGTCTACACCAAGCTTCTTGAAAATTTTTCTGTCAACTTCACTGAGCATTACAGTTGTATGCACCTGACAGCCCTTAAATTGAGGAAGAACTTCAATAGCCTTTCTGCAGTTTTCATCATTTTTAGAAAGCATTGCAAGAGCAACAAGAACTTCATCCGTATGAAGCCGTGGATTTTTTCCGCGAAGATAAGAAACCTTCATATTCTGAATAGGCTCAATCATATCAGACGGAATAAGCTTTATACTGTGGTCAATGCCGGCAAGATGTTTTGCAGCATTAAGAATAAGAGCCGCACTTGTTCCAAGAAGACTTGAAGTTTCAGATGTAATAATAGTTCCGTCAGCAAGCTCAATTGCAGCAGCAGGAACATTATTTTTTGAACCGCGTTCTTTTGCAGCTTCTGTTACACGGCGGTCATTTGTAGAAATTTTAGACTGCTTCATCAAAAGCTCAATTTTTCTAACTTCTGATTCATCGCATTTTCCTTCTGCAAGACGATTCAATGCTGTGTAATATCGGCGTATGATTTCCTGATTACTTGCATTCCTACAGGCATCATCATCATAAATACAATAACCGGCCATATTAACACCCATGTCAGTCGGGCTTTTGTATGGATTTTCACCATAAATTCCTTCAAAAATTGCATTGAGAACCGGGAAGATTTCAATATCACGGTTGTAATTTACAGTTGTTTTTCCGTATGCCTCAAGATGGAACGGATCTATCATATTAACATCATTAAGATCAGCAGTTGCAGCTTCATATGCAAGGTTGACAGGATGCTTGAGCGAAAGATTCCAGATCGGGAATGTTTCAAATTTTGCATAACCTGCTTTGATATTACGCTTGTTATCCTGATAAAGCTGACTTAAACATACAGCCATTTTTCCGCTTCCAGGACCAGGAGCTGTAATTACAACAAGTGGTCTTGAAGTTTCAATATAATCATTTTTTCCGTATCCTTCATCACTGTCAATAAGAGCAACATTGTGAGGATACCCTTCGATTTTATAATGAACGTATGTTTTAATATTCATTTTTTCGAGCTTTGAGCGGAAAATATCTGCAGCAGTCTGTCCTGCATAATGAGTAATACAAACACTTCCAACCATAAGCCCGCGATTCTGAAATTCATCACGGAGTCTTAAAACATCCATATCATATGTAATTCCCAGATCTCCGCGAACTTTATTTTTTTCAATATCAACTGCACTGATTACGATTACGATTTCTGCACAATCAGAAAGCTGCATCAGCATCTTGAGTTTACTGTCCGGCTGAAATCCCGGCAAAACACGGCTTGCATGATAGTCATCAAAAAGCTTACCGCCGAATTCAAGATAAAGCTTATTTCCAAATTCTGAGATGCGTTCTTTAATGTGTTCTGATTGAATTTTAAGATATTTGTCGTTGTCGAATCCGTTTTTCATAACGGGATTGAATACTATCATTATGAACAAAAAAAATCAAATTTAAAATCACTAAAACTTTAAGATTTATTTTTTTCCATAAAGCCGATCTGTGCATAAACCTGCGCAATAAGTCTCAAGTAGCTTGCAGGAATAACGTCACCGACCTCTGTATCATTATACAAACCACGGGCAAGCGGTCTGTTTTCTATAACAGGAACTTCTGCTTCAGTCGCAATGCGTCTCATCGTAAGAGCCGTTTCATCCATACCCTTTGCAGTAATCTGCGGTGCATCCATTTCAGTTTTTTTCCACTGAAGGGAGACTGCAAAATGTGTAGGGTTCGTAATAACAACATCGGATTCACGTACAGCTTTGGGCATATTCTGCTGAAGCATTTCCTTCTGAGCACTTTCAAGACGCCCCTTTACTTCAGGATCCCCTTCACTCTCTTTAAATTCTTCCTTAACTTCCTGCTTTGTCATTTTCATCTGCTGCTTGAATTCACGGCGCTGCATTACGTAATCAAAAATTGCAATTACAACAAGAACAACTGCACTTGTCACAAGAAGCTTTGCAACCATTTTTGCAATCTGAAGCATGGCAAGTGCTGGTCCTGCCGCTTTAAGAAACTGCATGGTCGTATTTAAATCAGTTCGGATAAAGAAAAAAGCAATCACACCGATAACTGCAACTTTTAAGATGGACTTTATGATATTAAAAAGCCCCATCATTGAGAAAAAATTCTTTTTAAAATACTCACCGAATTTTGGAACGATTTTTGAAAAATTCGGCTTGATAGTTTTTGTTGTATAAATCCAGCCCTTATTCTGAACGATATTCATAACAACACCTGCAATAAGACCGACAACAGCAACAGGAACTGCAAGAATCACAATATATTTTCCAAACGCATAAAAAAATCTGTACTGATCAATTTTTTTTGAAGTAACATTTGAAAAATAAAATTTAATCATCTCTATAAGATTTTCAAAAATCCAGGATGCAAGAAGAATCACCGCGAGCGATGTAAACAAAAAAACAATTGAACCGTTCAGTTCCTGGGATTTAGCAACACGACCTTCTTCACGTGCCTTCCTGAGTTTTGACTCTGTTGCTTCCTCAGTTTTTCCTTCATCTTCTGCAGCAAACCACTGGAGATCTATCTGACTCATTTTGCGCCTCCAAAATCAGTCAGCATTTTGCCTATATATTCAAAGCCGGCAGTAAACGTTGAAGTAAAAAATTCCATAAAGCTTGGAATCAATATAAAAATCAAAAAGAATGATGTAAGCATGAGAATCGGGAAACCTTCAGACAAAAGGTTCATTTGAGGTGCAGCTTTTGAAAGAATACCGACTGTAACATTTATCAGAAACAGCGAGCCCATTATCGGCAAAGCAATCATAAGTGCATCACGGAAAAGAATCGTCAGACTCTTAAGCATAAAACGACCCATATAATCCGTATGATTCAAAATTGAAAATGTATTCAATGAATAAAAACTCTGCTGAAGACCTTCAATAAAAAGACGCTGCAGCCAGTTATTCTGCAAAAAAACAAGCATTGCAATAAAATTAAAAAACTGACCCATAAGCGGATTTTCAACCTGACTAAGGGAATCATAAACTTCACTCGCAGAAAATCCCATCTGAAATGAAAAAAACTGACCGGCAGTACTTACAGCAGAAAAAATAATCTGCACAAAAAAGCCCATTATAAGACCGATTAAAACTTCACCGGCAACAAGAAAAACAAAATCAAGATTGAAATTTCCTGTAGGAGAAATGTACGATCTGTAAGCTGAATAAACTCCAGAATTAAGCGATACCTGCCCGAAAATAAAAAAAGCCATGTATCCTGCAAGAGCAACTTTTGCCATTCTTGGAACTGTCTTTGCAGAAAGAAGAGGAAGCGTCATCAGTGTTGCAAAGCACCTGGCAGCAATAAGAAGAAAAACAGGCGCATTGGAAACAATCTTCTCAAGCACTTTTCAGTTTACCTTCCGCTCATACGTGGAATCATTGTCAGAATGTCAATAAAATACTGTCTCATAGAAGTAAACATCCATCCGCCTAGAAGTGCAATAACTATGAGAATCGCAAGGAACTTTGGAAGAAACGTAAGGGTCTGTTCCTGAATCGAAGTTGTTGCCTGAAAAATTGCAACAATCAGTCCGACAATCAGCGCAGAACCAAGAATCGGAACTGTCATTTTCAAAACCTGAAGAATCCCCGACTGCAAAAGATTTTCAATAACATTAAGCGTCATACGTCACCACCTACTTCATTACGCTGAGAAAAAGCTGCTGTGTAAGAAGTCCCCAGCCGTCTACAAGAACAAAAAGCATAAGCTTGAACGGCATGGAAATCTGAACCGGAGGAAGCATCATCATACCCATACTCATAAGAATACTGGAGACGACCATATCTATGACGATAAACGGTATGTACAGAAGAACACCTATTTTAAATGCAACCGTAAGCTCATGAAGAATATACGACGGAACAACAACATAAGTCGGTATGTCAGAAAGAGTCTTAGGTTTTACATTTGCCATTTTGCAGAATGTCTTAAGATAAGAATCATCCTTGTTCATCTGGCGGAACATAAAAAGCCTTAAAGGAGCCTCAGCTTTTGTATAGGCCTGTGTAAGTGATATTTCATTATTTGAAAGAGGCTTAAAGGAATCCTTATAAATCTCCTTGAACGTAGGCATCATGCAGAAGAGAGTCATAAAAAGCGCAATTCCATTTAAGACCGCCGTCGGAGGAACCTGCTGTAAAGAAAGTGCTCTTTTTATAAAGTCAAGAACAATGCTGAATCTCAAAAAACAAGTCATCAAAATAAAAATGCTTGGAGCAAGAGTCAGCAAAGTTAAAAGAAGAAGAAGCTGAACACTGAATGCAACTTCCTTTCCATTTTTTGGAGAAGCTGCTGTAAAAGTTACATAAGGAAAATCAACACCAGTCTGTCTCTCAGACATTTCTGTAGTACCTGAAGATGAGCCCTGAGGGAAATTATTGTTTGATTGTGAAGAAACCGGAAATGCACAAACTGAAGCAAGCAAAATAACAAAGAAAAAACGAATGATTTTTTTTGAAAAACTTCTGGACTTCATATCATTCACCACCATTCATTCTTTTATTCTTAAGGGAATTAATCAATTCCATAGTATCTGCATCATAAGTTGATTTTTTTCCAAAGATTGATTTTAACTTTTGTTTTGAACTACTTTCAGTTTTTCCAGTTTCACCGGAAGCTGCAACTTCAGTTCCTTTTGAAGGCATAAATAATTCAAGGACTTCTGCAAAATTTTTCGGCTTGGCTGTATTATCCATTTTGTCTGCATAAAGATTCATCGCGTTAATCAATTCTTTATCATCAATTTTTTCAATCAGATTAACACCGTTATCAGACACACCGATTATATAGGCCTTGTCTATTAAAGTAACAATCTGCACCGATTTACCGACTGCAAGAGGAACGCTTGAAACTTTTCTTAAAAATGGATCTTTATCACCGGAAGGATTTACAGTCTTCTTAAAAAATCTGAAAATAACATAGATTGCACCGACAACGATTGCAAGTACAAGAATCATGCGAAGGAAAACAAAAACTCCGCTTGTTCCGCTGTTTTGAACGGCAGATGCATCATCAGTTTCTGTATCTGAAAAAATAATTTCATTCTGAGCTTTCTGTGCATCCGTAAGATTTTCTTTATTTTCCTGAACGGATTCTGTCTCCGCTTTTGCTTCAGCTGTATTATTCTGCGCACCACAGAAAAAAGATGCAGTTCCGGCAACAAGAAGAACTGCCATGATTTTTTTAAGATTAAACATTTTCCCACCCGCTTTTTTTCAATTTTTAATGTTTCCGTAAATCCCCTCTGGAAACAAAAAAATCAGGGTACTCTGATTCAATTCAGAATACCCTTTTATATTACATTGAAGATTAAACGTATTCAAGTGCAGAATTGTTTTCTGTAAAAATATATTACTTTCTTTTTACTTCAAATTCCAAAAACCTAACTTCCAGGATTTTTGAATTACAAAGAATTTCATTATTTATGCAGTCACGAATTTTGATTTTAAGCTCTTTTTCATTTTCAGTAGATAAATCTTTTTCACTGCATTTACTGAAGAAAGTGCGGAGAAAATCTATAAGTTCAATTTTACGTTCTTCTAATTCTTTTGTAGCTTTTTTGTCAGCTTTTTCATAGCCAAAAATAACATTTACAAAAACGTCAGAAGGAACATCATCATTTGTTTTTGCACGGATTTGCGGCAGCTGACAATACCAGTCAAGAATCTTTTTCTGTTTTTTAGTTTGTTCTGCAACCGGTACAGATAAAGCACTCTCCTGTGCAAATACGTATCCAGAAACTAAACATAAAGCCGCTACACTCAAAATTAATTTTTTAAGCTGAATCAAAACAAAACCTCAATAAAAAAAATCAGGCACCCTGAGTAATTCAGAATGCCTGCTCATATTACATTGAAGATGCAACGTGTTCAAGTGCCGGAAGGATTTCTGTGACACGAACACCGAAGTTTTCGTCGATAACAACAACTTCACCCTTTGCAATCGGCTTATGGTTTACAAGAATATCAACCGGTTCACCGGCAAGTTTATCAAGCTCGATGATTGTACCTTCTCCAAGCCCAAGGATATCCTTGATTGTTTTCTTTGTACGACCAAGTTCTACAGTCATCTCCATGAAAACGTCCATGATAAGACTGATGTTTCCCTGTTCTGCACTTGAAATTGAAGGCGGGAAGTTCTGGAACTGAAGGTTCTGAACATTTGGTGGAGTCTGCATTGGCATTCCGCCCATCATCGGCTGCTGCATACCCATCATCGGCTGCTGCATACCCATCATAGGTTGCTGCATACCCATCATCGGCTGCTGCATTCCCATACCGCCCATCATTGGCTGCTGCATTCCGCCCATCTGCATACCTCCCATTGGAGCCTGCTGTGTAAAACCTGCTGCTGGAGCTGCCTGTGCTGCACCAAGTTCCTGAACCGGAGCTACTCCTCCGCCAAGAGCCTTAGCCATACCATCAGCAACCGTACCTGCAACTGCTTCCCAAAGTGTATATGTTTCTCCACCAAGATTTACATTGTATGTAAAACAGCAGAAATTTCCCTGTGGCATACAAATCATTGCTTTAGGCTGATTTACAGCTTCAGGTGGATTTGTTGCAAGTCCAGGAAGTTTTCCTGTAGCGCTCAATTCTGTAATTTCAGCACCAGAATGTGATGAAATAACTTCTGAAATTACAGAAAGACCCATATCATCAAGATTAGGATTTTCTTCTTTATTGATATAACCAACAAGTTTTGTTGCAAATTCTGGAGACATGAGGAAGAGATGACTTCCAGCAAGTCCTGCAGAATAATCTGCCATAACTGCAACTACAACTTCCGGAATTTTTGCAAGGAGCTTATCGCGGTCACAGCCTTCTACAACTGCCTCACCAGCGGTACAATCCTGTTCTGTCATTCCCTTAATAACTTCAGCAAGTTTATCTTTAATTTTTCCTGCAAAAGTCTGCAATGTAGGAATGTCCAGAGCTACATCAGGACCTGATGCAAATGAACTTCCAGAACCAATTCCTCCAACGTCTACGCCAGACAATAATGCGTCAATTTCTTCCTGTGAAATAGAACCTTCGCTCATACGTCATCTTCTCCTTCCGGGGTTAATTCTTCAAATTCTTCTGATTCCTGTTCTTCAATCTTATTGATAATCTGAACAGCAACTTTTTTACCTACGTTACCAGCCTGACAGTAGAATTTTTTCTTACTTCCAACGCTCAACGTAAGCGGGTCTCCAACCTTAATTGTATCAAGTCTTACAATGTCTCCCATTCTAAGACCCAAAACATCTCTGATTGGAACATTAATTGAACCGATTTCTGCAACAAGCTCCATCTCAACGTCAGAAAGCTTTTCTTTGAGTGTGCTCAAATACTGTGTTGTAGAGCTTCTTCGAACTGAACTGAACCAGAATGAAGAAGAAAGCTTTGAAACGATTGGCTCAATTGTAATATATGGAATACAGATATTCATCATACCTGCTTCTTCACCGATTTTAATTTCAAGTGTTACAAGGATAACCATTTCAGACGGAGGAACAATCTGTGCAAACTGAGGGTTTGTTTCGATCTGCTGCAAACGAGGACGAAGGTCAATAACCTGTGTCCATGCTTCACGCATATTTGCAAGAATACGAACAATAATTCCTTCCATAACCGACTGTTCAATATCAGTAAGGTCACGGTTAACTTTTCCACCTGTATCACCAGAACCACCAAAAAGGCGGTCAATGATAATAAATGTAATTTCCGGAGCAATCTCAAGAACAGCATTGCCCTTGAGAGGATCCATGTTGATTACGGCAAGAGTTGTAGGCGTTGGGATAGAACGTATAAACTCTTCGTATGTAAGCTGATCTACAGATGCAACGTGAACATGAACAAGTGTACGAAGCTGTGCAGAAAGGCTTGTTGTAGTAAGACGCGCAAAAGTTTCATGCATGTTTGAAACTGTACGAATCTGTTCCTTTGAGAATTTATCCGGACGACGGAAGTCATAGATTTTTATGCGTCTGGAGTCAGTGACCGGCTTAAACTCATCAGTTTCACTTTCACCTGTACTGATAGCCTGTAAGAGCTGGTCAATTTCATCCTGTGACAGAACTTCATTCATGTCTCATTCCACCCTGTATAATTATTAAGCCTACTGCCTAATTACGTCTAATCCCGTAAACTTAACATCCTTAATTTTTGAATTGCTAAGAATGTCATCATTTATCTGGTCACGAATCTGCATTTTAAGCTGCTGTTCATTCTGAGGACGCAATTCTTCTGCAAAACACTCACTAAAGAAACGGCGAAGGAAGTCAATGATTTCGATACGACGTTCTGTAATTTCTGTAGAAGCCTTTTTATCATCCTTTTTATAACCAAGAACAACTGTTACGTTAACACTTGCAGGAACAGCATCACTTGTCATTGTACGGATCTGATCCAAAGAAGAATACCAGTCAAGAGAATCTCTCTGCTTTTTGAATTCTTCTGTAATCGGTGCAGATTTAAATTTCTTCTCACCTACGATATTTACTGTAATTACAACGATTGTGATGATAAGGATAAGAGCTGCTACACCGATCAAAACAATCTTAAGAATACCCATTATAGGAGCAGAAGCCTTTCCTTTTTTTGACATGCCTACGTCAACATCACCATCATCACCGAGGTTGTTTGCGTCATCTTCATCTGCCATAATAATGTCCTCCCAAAATCAAAATAATCTCTTTTTTTATATCGGTATATTTTTTTTTTATCTTAGCAATTTTTATTAAAAATGAGCATCATCAAGAATTATAATATCAACTCTTCGATTATAAGATTTGGCACGCTCATCTGTTTCCCCAGAAAACTTAGGACGTGTATCTGCGTACCCTGCAATACTGAACTGTTTTTCATCAACACCGAAATCAGCAAGATAATGAAGAACTTTTGCAGCACGTGCAGTAGAAAGTTCCCAGTTACTTTCAAATCCGATATTTCTACCTTCAGAATCCACTATTACCGGAACAGGTGTGCTGTCCGTGTGACCTTCAATTCGCCATCTTCTTCCCGCAACTTCAGGAGCTCCAAAGAATTTCGAAAGACGCAAAAGAGTTTCACGGGATTCTTCTATATTCAGTTCTGCACTTCCCTTTTCAAAGAAAACATCAGATGCAAGGGAAATTATAACACCACGCTCATCACTTGTAATGGTAACTTTATTTGACTTAACTTCCGGAGTAAAGCTTGAAATAGCTTTCTTCATTGCAGGACCAAGTGCCTTTCCTTTTTCCATGGAAGGAAGCGAACTTACAACATTACCAAGATCTGCAAGAGTTCCCGGACTTACTGATATACCACCACCAGGGTTATTATTTGAAAGAGAAGCAGAAAGAGCTGCCATCTGAACGGCATCAGATTCCGTAGGATCATAAAGCATAACGAAGAAACAGAGCATGAGGGTGATCATGTCACCGTATGTACCCTGCCACGCGGTACTTGGTTTCTCCGGTTCTTTTTTCTGTTTAGCCATCAGCACTCACTCCTAGTCTTTAAGAACTTCAGCTTCAATAGACTTACGTGTTTTTGGATCAAGATATGTAAGAAGCTTCTGTGCAAGAACGCGAGGGTTATCACCGGCCTGGATTGAAAGAATTCCTTCAAGAACCATTTCCTTTGAGTTCATTTCGCGGCTGTTCTGTGCGAGAAGTTTTGTTGCAAGAGGACCAAAGAGCCAGTTGGCAAGCATAGATCCGTAAAGTGTTGTAATAAGAGCAACGGCCATGTTAGGACCGAGAGATGACTTATCTTCAAGGTTGTTCAACATACCAATAAGACCGATAACAGTACCAAGCATACCCCAACCTGGAGCATAACCTGCCCACTGGTTAAGAATACCAGCCCACTGCATGTGGCGTGCTTCAGTCTGTGCCATTTCATTTTCAAGGATTCCACGGATTGCAGAAGCATCGTTTCCATCGACCATAAGACGAAGACCTTCTTTTAAGAATGCATCATCAAGATCTTCAAGTCCTTCTTCAAGAGCAAGGATACCTTCACGGCGGGCCTTTTCACTAAGCTGAACCATATTCTGTACGGAATTCTTTTCTCCGTAATCATAAGTCTTAAAGTCGCGCTTAATAACGCCCCAGATTCCTACAACCATATTGATCGGTGATGAAACGAACAAAGCCATGTACGAACCACCAACAACAATAATTACAGAAGGGATATCGATAATACCGCCGACAGAAGAACCTGATGAGAAAACACCAAGCAAAACCATGGCAATACCACCAACGAAACCGATCAGTGTAGCTATATCCATTTATTTCCTCCCAAAGCGAATCCCGTTAAACGACTGTCATAACTCCATCATTCCGATCTTTTTACGATACAAAACAATTCTCTCGATTATTTCAGCAGGAGATTCTTTGACTACGATAGTTTTTCCAGAAAGAAGAGTGATTGTTAAATCCGGCATTTGTTCCATCATTTCAATCTGATGAGGGTTTATCCAATACTTTTTTCCATTTAAACGAGTTACTTCAATCATAAATAATATACATTATATAATGAACTGTATAACTGGAATCGTCAAGTATTTTTTGGCATTTTTACCCTTTCACCAAATAAAATCCCTCTTTTTTCCTTATGATTTTCGGCATTTTTCAAAGCAGAATTTAGTATTTATCCACAAACGATTCTATTATTTCCATAATTTTTTTATTATCATCAGCATGAACAGTCTGAGCAAAAGGAATCCCACTCATAAAAGTCTGCTGTTTTTTTGCATAACGGTGGCTGTCATGCTTGATTTTTGCTTTTATCTGCTCAAGAGTAAGTCCTTCAAGAAAAAACTCACTGTATCCGATCGCCTTCATCGCAGGAAAATCCTTAGTGCAACCCATTGCTTTAAGGTGCTCAATTTCCTCAGAAAGTCCCGATTCAAACATACGCTCTACCCGCTCATCAATACGTCTGTAAAGCTCTTCACGCTCACGATTCAAAATTATCGTGCAAAAATCATATTTTTTTCTAAGCTCACACGGAAGCTTAAATGATGAAAGTGGCTTTCCACTGAGCTCATAGACTTCAAGAGCCCGGCAAATTCTGTAACCGTCATTTACATTTATTTTTGATGCATATTCGCCGTCCACAAGCTCAAGTTCTTTGTAAAGAGCTTCATTACCTTCTTTCTGAAGTCTTTCCTTTAATTTTTCACGAACTTGAGGATCACTTTCAGGCGTAACCGGACTTCCCAAAAGAAAATTGCGGATATAAAAACCGGTTCCACCAAGAACAAGAGGAATTTTTCCACGTGAATAAATTTCCTCACAAAGTCTGTCTGCATTTTCAAGAAATTCACCAAGCCCAAACTGCTCACAAGGCTCAGCAATATCAATAAGATGATGAGGAAGTTCCTTCTGTTCTTCTAAAGTCGGTTTTGCAGTCCCAATATCCAGATGCCTGTAAACCGCCTGACTATCCGCACTTATGACTTCACATTTCTGCTTTAAAACAGAAAAACTGCTTCTGCCAAAAATGTTCGTGGCCAAAGCAGTCTTTCCGCAAGCGGTAGGTGCAAATATTACAATTACCGGTATCAATTTAATTTAGCGTTCTGAGTTTTCAATTGAGTAATGAACTTCATCAGAGAAAAGCTGACGTGCTGCAAGACTTACAACCTTTCCGTTATTTTCTTCAACAAGTTCAGATACATTCGGGTCTTTGATCATAGCGAGCTTTGCAAGCTGATATGCACGACGACTTGCTGCTACAGTAATTCCGTACATGCCACCCTTAAATTTTGCCATATCTTCCAAAGGAAAAATCATTTTTCACCCCTTATAAACACTGTATAATATGATAATTTATCATGTATAAAAAAAATATTCAATAGAAGTTAATGCATAAAAAAAGGCTACCTCATTCAAGGCAGCCTTTAAAAGGCATGATTGTAAAAGAATCTCCTGCCTTAATTTTGTAACCAAGAAGAAGAGGAAGATCCAGTGTATTTGAAGTAATCTCAATTTCAACCCCCTCGTCTAAAGCAAACACATGTCTTGCAAATACAAGTTCCGGCTGGAAAACAAGTCCTTCCACAACAGGAATATCGATGTCAGCAAAAACTGCAGCTGTAAAACCACATTTTACTTTTGGATCACCAAATGAAGCAATATCATCGTCAAATTCAAAAAAGTTAATTCCTACACCCGCACGTGCACCTGCAGAAAAATCTGCAAAAACTGCAGTTGTAGACAATACTACGGCTGCAAACATAGCGATAATTTTTTTCATAAATAAACTCCTTAAAATAGTCTGTAAGCGCAATCTGACAAAAAAAAAAAATGTCAATATAAATTAGAAGTTTATAAAAAATCGCAAGAATCCGCGTCCATTTTGCTTCGCAAAACCAGAATGTATATGAAAAAACGTATGATGCCTCCGGCATCATCATTTTATTTTTTAAATTTTCCCTTGTCCGCATCCGCGTCCATTTTGCTTCGCAAAACCGGAATGTATATGAAAAAAACGTATGATGACTTCGTCATCAACATTTTATTTTTTAAATTTTTCCTTGTCCGCATCCGCGTCCATTTTGCTTCGCAAAACCAGAATGTATATGAAAAAACGTATGATGCCTCCGGCATCATCATTTTATTTTTTAAATTTTCCCTTGTCCGCATCCGCGTCCATTTTGCTTCGCAAAACCGGAAAAATTTAAAAAATAAAACCGGCATAAACGAGGGTTCATCTATGCCGGCAAGGTTGGGTTATGTAATAGTGTTTCTTTTATTTATGGAAAGTCTGAGGATAATCTCAAACTTTCACATTATTACCTTATTCTATTAACGCTTAAGACTGAGAACTGTTTCCAGCATACTGTCGCCAGTCTGGATAGTCTTTGCGTTTGATTCAAAGCCACGCTGTGTTACGATCATGTCTGTAAGCTGTTCTGTAAGATCAACGTTTGACATTTCAAGAGTACCTGCAAGCATACTTCCCTTGCCCTGTGTACCACTTTCACCAATGTTTGCCATACCAGAGTTGATTGATTCTGCGTATGTGTTGTTCCCCTTCTTTTCAAGACCGCCCTGGTTTGTGAACGAAGCCATTGCTACCTGACCGATTGTACGTACAGATCCGTTTGAGTAAACGCCTGTAATAACACCGCTCTGGTCAATCTTAAAGTTATCAAGATAACCGAGCTTATATCCATCCTGATAGTTTGCCTTTGTTGTAGACGTTGAAGCACTCTGTGTAATTGTATTTTCCATAGAACCGATAGTTCCGAGGTTGAGGTTGAATGTCTGGCGGTATGGATTTCCGTCACCGTCCGCATTGCTGTCCGCAACCTGATATGAAGCCTGAAGAACGATTTCTCCCTCAGGATTAGACTGATTTCCGGCACTGTCAACAACCGAAAGAAGTTTTCCGCTGTTGTCAAAGTTCAATGTGTATGTATTTCCCTGTCCGTCAGTAGAACCAAAGCCTACTCTGGTCTGTGTAAATTCAGCATTGTCAGGATCTACATTTACGCTTACTGTCCACTGGTTTGGATTTCCAGGAACCCTTGCAAAGTTCATCTGAACCTGATGTGCGCTTCCGTAGCTGTCATAAATATTAATTTCTGTCTGCCATGTTCCTTCAATAACCTGATCTGCAGTAGGATTTTCCGGGATTTCCGGTGTATTTTTGTCAAGGTTACAGAAGTAACGTACATTTTCTGTTGCCTTTGGAGGATCCTTCTGTCCTACAGGAATTACGAGATCTGTAGGAGTTGCTGAAGTGCGAACAATCTGGCGACCGTTTACATCTTCTGCCATCCATCCCTGAACGCGAAGTCCGTTTGCAGGATTAACAAGAGTTCCTTCTGAATCTACTCCGAAAACACCTGCGCGTGTATAAAATGTTTCATCACCGTTTTTAAGGACGAAGAAACCGTTTCCCTGAATTGCAAGGTCTGTCTGGTTACCTGTTGTCTGAAGGTTACCCTGAGTAAAGATAGTGTCAATTGTTGCAACACTCATACCAAGTCCAACTTCTTTAGGGTTTACACCGCCCACTTCTTCTGTAGGTTTTGCAGCACCGTTAATCTGCTGGCTGATCATGTCCTGGAATGTTGCACGGCCTTTTTTGAAACCGTATGTGTTAACGTTAGAAATGTTATTACCGATAACATCCATTCTTGTCTGGTGGTTCTGCAAGCCTGAAACACCTGCATACAAAGATCTCATCATAATTTTACCCTCTTATGATTTTATAAAATATATAAGCTCCCCAACTTGAGCCTATTCTCCGTAAACTGCGGAGATTTGTTTCATATCGTAGAACATGTTGCCGATTTTAACCTGTGGATTTGGTCCGCAAGATACTGCTTCAACAACACCCGTAGCTGTAGTATCACCGATTGCAACCTGTACAGTTTTTCCGATTGTATTAATTGCACTTGAAGAATTGAGCATCTGGTTAAGCTTGCCGAATTCCTGATTCATGTTTGTCATCTGTTCAAGGGAACTGAACTGAGCCATCTGTGCAATCATCTGAGTATTGTCAGTAGGCTTTGTAGGATCCTGATGCGAAAGCTGAGTAATCAAAAGCTTAAGAAAGTCATCCTTACCGAGTTCCTGAGACGGTTTACGGCCTTCTACAACAAGAGACTTGTTGAAAGTATCAACCTGCATCTTGAGTTGTGCCATTTCCTGTGGATTCATTGTAGTATTTAACTTAATGTCTTCCATTTTTTACCTCTCGTATATTCAAGTTAAGCCACGATGCTGACTTTTTTATCGGCTGCTGATTCAAAAACTGAAGTAATATTCTCTTCGTCTGAATCAGCTTCTGAAGCGGATACAGCATAATTACCGTAAACTTTATTTGAAAAGAACTTTTCACTGCCAGTCTGATGTTCATTCTGTGCAAAAGCATTGCCAGTTGAACCATCTGCAAGATTCAAGTTGAGCTGAGCATTTTCAAATCCGCTGTCCTGAAAAGCCTGCCTCAAATTGTCCATATTCTGCTTAAAGGCTTCAAAAGCTTCTTTACTGTGAACAGTAATATTGCCTGTAACTACATTATCGGAAATCTGCAATGCAACCTTAACATTTCCTAAAGATTCCGGTTTAAGAATCATGTTGATTGAACCCTGATTATTATCACGAAGAACGATACTGCCCGCCTTTACAAAATCAGGAGCAGAAGTCTGAATCTGCTGAGAGAGCATCTGCTGGAATGTTGAACCTGTTGCACCTGCACTCTGGTTATTTTCAGCCTTAATGTTCTGCATTGCATTTGCATTTAAACTCATCGTAAGTTCAAGATTATTTTCTGAGCTTTCTGTATTTGTCTCTACTGCAGCATTTTTAAAATCAGCAATTTTCTGCTCTACACTGCGGTTGTCCGTAACAGTAAAAAGATTTTCAAAGAGTGATTTAGACTGAGTTGTTGTTCCGTCTTTATTTACGATTTCAATATCAAAATAATCATTCTTTTCTTCATTTCTGTCTGTACGGCTGAATGTCAAATCAAGATTTTCCTGAGCAACTGCAGATGCAAGTTCATTTTCACCGGCCATTTCAGCCTGCTTAAGGAATCTGTCAGGATCTTCAACAGAAAGAATCTGTGCATTTTTTACTGCAGATGATTTAAGCTCATCAGAATTATATTCTTCAACATTTTCAATGATAAAATCTGTATCGTCTGTTTTTACCGCTGAAGACTTAAGGAATGAAACTTCCTCTGCACTCACATCAACTTTGATTTCAGCAGATTCAGCATTATCTGATGAAAGTTCCACACGCTGACTGTTTGAATCTGAATTCATCAATGAAGCAATTTTTCCATATTGAGAGTTTACTTCAGGAGAAACATTTTCTTTTGCAACAGTTTCTTCAACCTGAGTTTCAGTCTTTTCTTCAACTTCAACTTTATTTTCTGTCTTTACGTTTTTTTCAGATTTTTTTGAAATTCTTTCGCGTGCAGAAGATTTTTCCTGCCCCTTTTCTACACTCTTTGAGTTTTCTGCGATCTGGTCATTTTCTGCAGGATTTTCTGCTTTTACTTTGATTTCTTTTTTTGAGGAAGAAGCTTTTGTTAATCGTGCTGTGTCCTTTTTTGACATTGATTCAACAAGATTTTTGAAAGTTGAATCCGGGCTGTTTTTTTCTGTCTTTACGCCCTGTACTTTTGGACCTTCGTTTTTTTGTGTAAGAATCTGTACGTTCAAAGACTGCATCTAATCCTCCATATTCAAAAACATGGAAGCAACTGCAGCCTGTGAACTTTCCTATTGATCGATAGAAAGCGGTTTGTTTGCCATCTTACGGTTGATTTCTGCAGAGCGTTCTTTTGGCATTAACGACAGCCAGTAAGCAACTGTAGAAGACTCTCCGTTAGCAGCAGCAATCTCATCGGCTTTTCGAAGAACGTCAATTACATCCTGATCGTCCATCTCTACCATGATTCCAACTGCATCCTTTGGCGGCATACCATTCAGGTTTGCAACGATAGCTTCAATGTTCTTACTTCTATCATCGTATTTTTTTACAAGATTATTAAATGTTTTTTCTCTTTCTATGAGAGTTTTTTCTTTATCTTCAAGTTCCTGGGCAACCTGAACATTTGTTTTCTGTGCGGTACCAACATCATCCTCAAGTTTTTTTAGTTCTTCCGCACGAAGATTAAGGGCTTCAAGGCGCTTTGCATATCTGTCGTTATCAAGATCTGCATCAACAAGCGATTTTCCGGTTTCTGTCTGTGAAGTTCTACCCTTTATCCCGAAAAAGCCGAACACTTTTGAAAAAGCATCTCGTGAATTATAGAGCCCGAGCCCTACATCGAACCAGAGAATTCCAAAAAGAACGAGAATAACAATGAGAATCACCAAAAGAAGAGATTTTGCAAAGACTTTTCCACGTGCCATATTAACCCCACCCAAATGAACTTTTTATAATTGTCGGAACAATCCTGTTCAAAATTTAGCAATAAGTAACGGATGTTCCGCACATGATGATTGCTGCATAAAAAGGAGCTTCAAAAATCAAACTTTCAAAACTCCTTTCAAACATACAAATCTTTTTTATCTGATAAGTCCGCCGATTGCAGTACCGAGAGTAATGTCGTTGTCGCGGCTGATAATATCAAAATAAATTCCGCGCTGCTTTACAAGAACATCTTCAAGATATCCCTTTACGCGGTCCTGAACCTTGTAGAGCTTAAAGAAAGTTGAACCGTTACAAAGCATACATACAGGCTTTGCTGCAGATCTTCCTTCCCCGCTCTTGATTGCACATGCGGCAAGAATAGAAGCAGCCATACGTGCACAGCGTTCAACAAGAGCATCCATAAGCTGGAAAAGAATATCCTGATCTTCTTCAGATGCACCGCTGATTATTGCACCAAGCTTATTTTCTGCAGAATGAGGAGAAGCAAGATATGCTGAAACATCGATTGTTGTTACCTTGTCGATTGAAGCAAACTTTGCAGAAACTGCATCAGAGAATAGTTTTTCCTTTCCTGCAGCAACAAGCATTTCATAAGCAACAGGTCCAAGATATGCACCGGAACAAAGCTTTTCCATAATTCCAGTACCAGGTTTGTCTGATTTTTTATCAAATGAATAATCAAAGTCACTTCTTGCAACCATGTCAAATTTTCCGCATTCACAGTTGATAATCTGCTTTTTGAGCCCCGGATAAGAAGGATCTTCACTCTGAATATATGCGCCGTTCATTCCGGTTCCAAGAATAAAGCCGATATATGAAGAATATTCCATTCCTTCATCAACATCTGCAGCACCTGCTAAAAGTGCAGAAACAGTATCATTCAAAAGACGAATATTGAGGTTTCCGCTCCAGCCATGTTCCTTAAGGGCAGCTGCAAGTTCCTTTCCGATTGTGCATCCTTCAACTTCAGGAGCCTTAACTTCCTTTGTAAAGTTGATTAATACTCCGTCTCCGTCTTCAAGGATTGTTACAGGATATGAAAAACAGAATCCGATATTTTCTGATTTACCCTTAAGATGTTCAAGATTTTTTGCAATCTGATCAAAAAATTCCTTTTTTGAAAGTTCACGGTCAATACCAGGCATTGAAGTCTTTTCAAGATCGCTGATTGAAGGAGTTCCCTTTTCATCAAAAGAAACAATGCATGAACGGAAATTTGTTCCGCCCGCATCAATTACAATTACAGATTTTCCGGCAGCTGCCTGTGAAGGTGGTGTTGTAAAAGTACGGATCATTTCAGACCCGATTTTCTTTCCCTTAAGCCCCATATCAAAATCATAGAGCATAGAATCCACGATGCTGTTTATATCCTGGTGCACAGAAAAATTGTGTCTTTCCAAAAAAGCAGCTGCTGCAATATTCATAAATTACCTCGGTTTAGTTAAATAAAAATACGACTTAGTATATCATTAAGAATCAGTTTTTACAATAAAAGCTTGAATTGTGAATTATCAATTATTTTAGTATACTCTCCGCATGTCACTTGAAGATGAACTTAAAAGCAAACTTAATCCTGAACAATACCGGGCCGTAACTACACTTGAAGGCGCAATTCTGATTATTGCAGGCGCAGGTTCAGGAAAAACGCGTGTCATTACATATAGAATTGCAAATATGCTGGAGCATGGAATTCCTCAAAGCGCAATTCTCGCATTAACTTTTACAAATAAAGCCGCAAAGGAAATGGAAGAACGCATAAAGGCTCTGACCGGAAAAAAACTTCAGAATCTTACAGTCAGCACTTTCCATGCTTTTGGCGTTAAAATTCTGCGCGCAGAAATTGAAAAGCTTGGATTCCGCCCTAATTTTTCCATTTACGATGAAACAGACAAAAAAGCCCTCATCAAAGAATCAGCACATGAGCTTGGCATGAATACAGAAGCAATGGATCTTTATAAAGTAAGTGCCCTCTTCAGCGACATTAAAACCGGAAGAAAAAGCTGGGGTCAGGAAACAGATATCTACAGGGCTTTGTACGAGCAGTATCAGTCCGGGCTTAAGCTTTATAATTCAGTTGATTTTGATGATCTTATAGTCCTGCCGATAAAACTTTTTAAGGAAGTTCCAGAAGTTCTTGAGCAGTACAAAAGCCGCTACAAATATATTATGGTAGATGAATTTCAGGATACAAGCCATCAGCAGTATGAGTTCATGCACCTTCTCTCAGAAAAAAATATTGCAGTTGTCGGTGATGATGACCAGAGCATTTACAGCTGGCGTGGTGCAGACTATCAGAATATTGTAAATTTTGAAAATGATTTTCCAGTGCAGGAAATCCGCCTTGAACAGAATTACAGATCAACAGGAACGATTCTTGCAGCAGCAAACGGTGTCATCAAGCACAATACAAACCGTAAAGACAAGGAACTTTGGAGCGGAAAAGGCAGCGGCAAACCGATTGAACTTTATGCTCCGGAAAATGAAGCGGATGAAGCAAATTTCATTTCTGAAATGATTCTCTCAATCAGTGCCGATGAAAAACGAAGCTACGATGAATTCGGCGTTTTAATCAGGGCAAATACTCAAAGCCGTGCAATAGAAGAATCTTTCCTTGAAAACAACATTCCCTACACAATGAGCGGCGGAACAAGTTTTTTTGAAAGAAAAGAAATTAAAGACATAATCAGCTACCTCAGGGTGATTGCAAATCATGATGATGACATTAACCTTCTGCGCATAATAAACACACCACGACGCGGAATCGGAAGAGCTGCAATTGAAAAAATAAGTGAAGTTGCAAAAGTCCAGGAAGAATCATTGTGGGAAGCAATTCAGCAGATTCTCACCTGCCCCCCGGAAGAATGTCCGTTCAATGAAAAAACAAAAGCCGATCTTGAAAATTTTGCAAGCGTAATTGAAAACTCAAAATCAATGCTAAGCGGAAAAGGCTTAAGCAAAAAAGTTCATGCAATGGTCGAAGAAATAAATTATTTTGATTATCTGATTGGTGAAAATCCTAAAAGCGAAAAAGCCGCAAGATTTAAATATATGAATATTGAAAGCCTCATAAAAAGTATGGAGCAATGGGAAAACAATCCGAATTATGACGACACAAGCTTATATGCTTATTTAAACAGAATTACACTCTTGAGCCGTGATGATATGGATGATAATGAAGATCAGGGAAAAGTAAACCTCATGACCGTTCATGCAAGTAAAGGACTTGAATTTCCTGTTGTATTCATTGCAGGAGCAGAAGAAGGACTTATGCCTCACGCTCATGCCGTTGAAGAAGGCGGAGATGCTGCAGTTGAAGAAGAAAGGCGTCTTTTTTATGTAGCAGTTACAAGAGCTCAGGAAAGACTTTGCATTTCTTCATGCCGCAACAGAAGAAGAATGAATGCAAGTGTTGAATGTGAACCAAGCCGTTTTCTTGATGAAATTCCAAGAGAACTTGTTGAATATCATGAACCGACAAAAGAAGTAAATGCGGAACAGGCCCACGAGCTTTTGCAGAATATGCTTAAAAACTTTGCAAAGCCTCATGTACCAAAAATTTAAGCCGATAATCTAGACAGAGGAATAAACGAATATGAAAAAAATTGCTTTTTTTGCATTGCTAGTTGCTTCATTTGCTTTTACATCATGTCATACAACAAAAGAAGGAGAATTTATTCACATTGAAACTCCACCGGAGCCACCGGCACTTCAAACAGAACTTCCGATAATTGAGTTTACAGGAAACGGAATCAAATATGAATGCGAGAATATGCTTTTGAAAAATTTCCTTGTTCTTTATGACAAGGATGCAAGCGGACTTTTTGCAACACGTCTTTTAAATGAAGCCGCAACTGCTCAGGTTAAAATCAAATTTCCTGCAGGTACTTATGCCGGCCTTCTGAACGAAAAAGCCATGGATTCAAAGCACAGTGCATTTTACGTATACGTTGATACTGAACCATTCCGTGTTTACCCGAGCAATCCTCCTTTAGGATCATGGGAACTTACAACACGCGCACCAATTTACTTTACAATCGATGAGCCAAGAACAATTCTCATTACAATCCAGGCTAACAGCGATACAAGACTTGGTCACACAGGAATGAGTCTTGACTACATTCAGTTTATTAAACGCTGATTATAAGCTGATATAAAAAAATAAAATTGGCTCCCGGTCATCTTGCTCATAACATACATGCTGTTTGTTGTAAAAAAACTTTTTAAAATGTCGCTCTCGCGACTGCAACAAACAGAATGTTTTCGTTCCGCTCAATATTCCCTCGCGCCAATTTTATTATATCTATACAAATTCGAATTTTGGACTGCTCAACGCGACTGGAAGCCAATTTTATTAATTTTAGAGAAATTCGAAGTTAAGATTATTTTCCTAAATCAAGCATTCGTTTATTCCAGTTCTTTGGTGGGCGCTCAACAATGCTCCAGTCAAAATCAAGGATTCCATGTGGCGGGAACAAAGGTTTTGGTGCAGGTGCATGAAGTTTTTTGCTTTCTTCAAGAATCTGCTCCATGCTCATATCTTTCTGCAAAACAAGATACGGTTCTCCAAGCACACAGATTGTTGCAATCCGAACTGTGTAAGAAGTATTTTTTCCGTTCTGCTCTTCAACTGACTTTTTTACGAGAACAGTATTATGAGAATATTCTCCTGGGATTTTTGCACTCTTTTCAATATTGCGGATTCTTGTGCGCTTTCCCGTAACACAAGTATAAGTTTTTTCAGAAACCTTCAAATGCTTCGGAACATAAAAAGTTTCTTCTCCATCAGAAAATACAGCCTGCGTTTCAGCATCATAATCCATATCTGTCTGCCAGTAGCGGATGTGATAAACTGCATTATCCGTAACATAATATGATAAAAGCTCTGTTTTTGTACGAGGTCTGCTTACAGGGATTTTTTCTGCAGCACCATAATCCTGCCAGAATCCCGCCATAAGATTTCCACTCTGCATTACAGTTCCGTCAAGAAGAGTACTGTACGGAATTTTATCGCTGTCATCGGCCTTTATTTTAAAATTCAGATAAAGCTTGTCACCGATTACGGCAACAGGAATATAATAAGGCTCCTTGTACCCGGGATAAGTTATCTTTAAATTCCAGGCCCCTGAAGGAACATTTTCCGCACTATATTTTTGTTCAGCAGATGCTGATTCAAGAGCTTCATCTGTCAGCGGAATAAATTCAATTAAAACTTCTTCTGCTTCATCTTTTTGAGTTGCCGCATTTACAGGCCTCTTATTTTTTTCAGAATAATCAGCACTTTCTGCAACACGGTCAAGATAAAGTTGATAATAAAGGCGCAGTGCACATTGAGGAACAGCACCTCCGTTTTTTTCAGAATAATAATTCGTATCAAAAACTGTATACCGCGCAGAATTTTTCCAGACTCCTTTCAAAAGTGAAGGAACCTGTGCACTCAAATTATGAGAAACAAAAAATGCTGCCGTAACTGCAAGAATTTTTCTAAACAATTTTACCCTTTACCCGTTAAAATTTCTGATTGAATATGAAAAGATTTCTCTTTTTTCAAAGGATTCTTTTACAAGCTCATCAATCTCCATTTCGTCATAAATTCTTTTTGACTCTTCAATGTCTGCTCTTAATATCGGATGTTTTGGGCTAAAAAGAACACAACAATCTTCATAAGGAAGGATAGAAGTTTCATAAGTACCGATTTCAACTGCAGTATCGATTATTTCTTCTTTATCAAGACCGACAAGAGGCCTGAGCAGAGGCTTTTCTGCAAAACTTTCTGTAACTGCCATATTCTGTATAGTCTGACTTGCAACCTGACCGAGGCTTTCACCTGTAATAATGCAGTCAGCATTCACCCTTTCCGCAAGAAGATTTGCAACCTTCATCATACAAAGACGCAGCATCAGAGTGCTGTAATCTTCCGGGGCTTTCTGTTTAATACGCATCTGAACATCTGTGAAGGGAATAACATTGAGGTGCATTTCAACTCCGTACATAGCAATGGTCTTTGCAAGATCCTGAACTTTTTTCTGAGCCTCTTCCGATGTATAGGGATACGAGTGAAAATAAACTGCTTCAATCTTCATGCCGCGTCTCATCATGCGGTACCCTGCAACAGGACTGTCAATTCCGCCTGAAAGAAGCAGAAGTCCTTTTCCGCTTACACCAACCGGAAGTCCACGGCAGGATTTTTTTGTTGCGCAGTATACATAAGCCCTCTCACGGATTTCTACATTCACAACGATATCAGGCTTTTTTACATCTACATCAAGAGTTCCGTCGTCAAAAAGAACACCTGCTGCTTCACGGGCAAGATCATAAGAGTTCAACGGGAAACTTTTGTCTTCACGGCGGGCTTCAATCTTAAATGTTTTACCGCCTGTTCTTTCTTTTGCAATAAGCCCTTCTTCACGAACTGCAGCTTTTATCGCATCCATATTTTTTTCTACAGCACGAACTTTTGCCCAGCCTGTAATTCCAATCAGATGAGAAAGAGCAAATTCTACAGTTTCACATGCATCTTCTGCACAGACTACATAAAGACGTCCGCTTTGAACACGTACATGAGCCTTTTTATTTTCAAGGGCAATGCGCATATTTTTTGCCAGCTGATTTTCAAAAACTTTCAGATTGCCGCCTTTAAGCGTAAGTTCACCAAGTTTTCCAAGATAAGTCTGACTGTATACAGAAAAATCAATGTCCCTGTTTTTCATAACATCCTCTAATGTATAATTTATAAAAATTGGCTCCCAGTCGTCTTGCGCGCCAATTTTACTATATCTATATTAACTCGTAATTTTTAAAACTAATAAAAAAACTTCCAGTCAGGTTGCACTTTACAAAAACGCGGGAATCAAAATCGGATCCCAAAGCCTGCATAGCCGCAGAATTTTAATTTTGTTGTAAGCTGATCTTCAAATGCTTTTTTAGCCTGATTGATGTGATCTTTCTTTTGTTCTTCAGTTACTAATGATATTTCAGTTTGTGAAAGACCAAGGCTTTTATACATTGGAGTGTCCACGCCGTAATTCTTTATGTATTCAACGGAAACGCCGAATTTTACTGAAACCTGCTTTTTCTTTTCAGCACCGACTTTGAGTTTATATTCCGCATCAAGACCAAGCTGAATGTCAGTCATTACATCATCCTGAGTAAGAAAATTCAAATGATTCCAGGCAGTTTTTACCTGATCTCCGCTCGTATCATTTGGATTTGCATACATTGAATGTGTCGCAATTCCGCCGTCCGTACAGTAAACACCTTCCTCCGCACTAAGATATTTCCAGGCTTCTTCATCTGTTAAAGACTGGCAGACATTTGCGTGACGTGAGAAAGCAGCCGTAAATTTAAGATTAAGTTTTTCAACCGGTTCAATTTCAACAGAAAGTTCAATTGCGTCTGTATTCGGCTTATATTCAGAACCAATTGGAATTCCGCCGTTTGTGTAATTCTGATAATTAACTGTAAATTTAGACATTGCAGCTCTGTTTCCCTCATACTCCCAGTGAGAGTAAGTATAAGGAGTAACTGCAACATAACTTAAAGATGCCTTTTTAATCATCATATCATCAGGAGTCCATATAATTCCTGTTCTTGCGGCAATTCTCTGCTTTGAATCAAGGCTCAATTTTGCAAGCTTGTTCAAATCAAAATCATCAACATAAATATCAGTGCACCACAAAATTCCTTTTACAGGTCTTACGTTGAACATGATGCCCATATTTATATTGTCTTCACAGCCTTCAATTTCCTGCGCAATCATGAAAGGCACCGGCATAAAATACATCGGGTCAAATCTTCCACCGAAAGTTGAAGCTTCATAATATGAAAGAGAAAAATATCTGCTGAACTCATATTCAAGAGCATGGAAAGAAGTAAATTTATTTCCGCTTAATGAACTTGAAAGATCAGAGCTTAAAGTTGCACCGATTACAGAAAACTGCTGTGTATATTTAAGCTTATCATTCATGTAAGTAAAATTTAAATTTCCTGAATGGAACCTTCTGTCATTTAAAGCAAGCCCCTGCCCTAAATACGGTCCGAATCCTGATCTGAAAAGTCCTGTCTGAACAAAAATATTTTTTGTACCGACTGCAATCGTATTGTTAAAATCAAGATATGCTTTTGCAGGCCCGATTTCTGCAGGATCTCTTATTGCATCATGAGGCGGCATGTATGTTCCCGGGAAAAATGCACTTTCGTCACTCTTTGTACGAACTGCAAATCCTGCGCAATATCCGGTTGAAACAAAATCTGTCTGAGAAAAACTTTTGTCTCCCATTACAGCAGGGAAAAATCTGAAAACAGTATCCTTTTCACCGTCATCACTTACAAAGCCAGCGTCCGCAGAAATATCAACATAAAATGATTTTCCCGTAAGCTCTTCATAAAATTCTTCTGCCGCTTTTACGTCTTTTTGAGAACCGTTTTCAATAACAGTTTCAAGAATTTCTTTTATGTTTGATACAGGATACGGCCTTATAAGAGGAACATTTGAAACAATTCCTTTATTCTGCCAGATCTGAACGTAATTATAAAAATCATGCATCGGATCTACAGACATCTGTGCAAATGCAGAAACCGAAACTATTAAACATACAACTGCTGATAAAAACTTTTTTTTCATGATATTTCCCTATTTTTTCCCGAATTTATAATTTGTACTGCAGGCAATTTCAAAGCCTGTTTCAGTATTTCCTTTTGTATTTCCGCTGTTGAAAACTACAACAAACGAAGGCTGAACTGTAACTGTCCACGCAGTATTTATATAGTACATTCCGCGCACAGAAAATCTGTTGTACAATTCTGCAGTTCCATGCGGCGTTGAAAATTTCTGTCGTTTCTTTGCTTCTTTCTCAGACATTACATCACCGTTCGGATAGGCCCATTTATCCAAATTACCCTGAACATTAGAAGATGTCTTTCCATCATACCTCTCATCCTTATCTAAATTCTTTAATGGATCAAAAACTTTTGTACCCGAATATTCACCGCAAGCCTTAAATACATAACCAAAAGAAAGCGACCATTTTTCAGGAACCTCATAGCCTGCAAGAAGTTCACCACCGACTGTATCAGGTCCCCATGGAGTTCCAAGCCATTCATAAATCGGGGTATTTCTTGTTGGACTTACGTTTTCATAATATACGCGGCAGAGTGACCAGTTAGGACTTCCTTTTATGTACATGTAAGGCTGTGTGTAAGTTCCTTCAAGCCAGAGATGAACATAGCCTTTCCCGGCAGGAATATAAGACTCAGCTCCCGCCTGAAAACCGAAACCGTTTGGAGTTGAATCATTAGAATCACTTGATTCATTTGGAGCCTGAAACTGATCCATAGCCATTACACCGTAAACCCGTAAGCTTTTACAGGCAGCCCATTCAAGCTTTAAAAGCATATAATCACAGGTATGGCTTTCACCACCCATTGTCTCGTCATCAGTTCCATAATCGCGCCATGGAGAAAGCCCGTGATAGATTGAAAGCGGAACCATATAACGCAGTTCCAGAGGCGCAAAAACTACAAGAGACTCTCTTGCCGTAAACTGAAGCTTTTCAAAGAAAATTGCAGACAGCTCATGAGTGTACATAAATTTATCAGGATTAAACTGATTTATTCTAAACTCATAGCGGAAATTCGGTGAAAAGATTGAAAGGCATCCGTATGCACTGCCTGTAAAATATTCACTTTCTGCAACACTTCCTGAAAGAGATCGGTTAAAGCTTGTTTCTCCCATTCCAAGCCTGAAAGTAAATCCGGTATTTTCCGTAATCATGGCACCTGTGCAGCCATAGACATTTGAGGGGAAATTAAGGTCAAAATCATGAGCAACATCCGCTAAAGGAAGATTAAAGTAATTATCATTCTGCATGCGGGTGCCTTTGCTTGCTCCAAGATTTAAGTCCATCTCAATAGCACAATAATCCCCTAAAGAAAGGCCAAAAGGAATTAAAAAGAAAGGCTTTTTCTTATAACGGTCATATACCCAGCCGATTTCATCATTTGTTTTGTAATATGCTTCAAGATTCGCTTCAAAATCAAGATTTAATTTCAATAAACCTGCACCGAATGAAACCTTGTGGCCTTCCTCAAAAAAATCAAGAAGTCTTTTATACTGAACTTTACCTGCTTCACTCAAAGCTGATGAATCAATTTTGTCAAAATAATATCTGATTTCCTGAATCGTCATCGGGGCGCGGAATGAAAAATCCATCTTTCCATGTTCAATATTCAATGAAGCCATTGCATCATATACCCAGCTGCCTGCAGGAACTAGCTCCTGTGCACTTCTGGCTGCAGAAAATCCTTCAAAAACAAAAAATACAACTAAAACTGATAAAATCTTTCTCATATATTGCTCACATTTTTTTTCATCTTACTTAAATGTTGCAGAAAAAACAAGCATACGCTAATATGTAGAAGTTATGAAGATTGCCATGTTTACTGATGCTTATTTTCCTCGCATAAACGGTGTTGCAGTGTCAGTTCATTCATATGCTGATTCTCTTGCAAAAGCAGGACACGATGTATGCGTTGTATGCCTTGATTATTCAGAAAAACAGCAAAAAAAAACTTCCTTCAATATTAAACTTCGTGACAGAAAAGAAAAATTCCGCATTTTAAGAATTCCATCTCAAAGCGCATCACTTATTTCGAAGGAAGACCGCATGGCACGTCTTACAAAATGGCGTTTTCTCAGAAAAAAGATGGACGAATTTGCCCCGGATATTATTCATGTAAACACGGAATTTACACTGGGATATTTTGGCGTAACTTATGCAAGACACCGCCACGTTCCATACATTTACACTTTTCACACGCTCTGGGATGATTACATTGCAAACTACATTCATATTTTCCCGGTTTCAGGATTGAGAAAATTTGCAGTAAAAGTTATAAAATTTTATCTTAAGCGTGCAAACCTGATTCTTGCACCTACAGTTAAAATTGAAAATCTTGTTAAAGAATACGGAATTACAAAACCGGTAAGAATCCAGCCGACTGGAATTCCTGATTCAAAGCTTAAATTTAATCTTGGAAAATCAAAGAACGTATATTTTCATCTTTTCAAAAAATTTCCACAGCTCCTTGGAAAAAAGGCACTGCTGTTCGTCGGAAGAGTTGTAAAGGAAAAAAACCTGGACTTTCTCTTTGATGTTCTTCTGCGCGTACAGCAGGAGCTTCCAAAAACGATGCTCATAATCGTAGGAGGCGGACCTTATCTTGAAGATTTGAAAAAACATGCAAAAGAAAAAGGTCTTGAAAAATCAGTCTGCTTTACTGACTACATGGACGGAAACGACCTGATTTATCTTTACAAAATTGCCACAGTATTTACTTTCCCAAGCAAAACTGAAACTCAGGGACTTGTTACTATAGAAGCAATGCTTGCAGGACTTCCGGTTGTTGCAATCGGTGAAATGGGAACTCTTGATGTCATGCAGGGAGATAACGGCGGCTTCATGGTAAAAGATAACGTTGAAGAATTCTCACAAAAGACAATCGAACTTATAAAAAACAAAAAGCTCCACGAACAGAAAGCAAAAGATGCAGTTGCGTGGGCTAATAAATGGAAGATTTCATCTCTTACGCCTCAGCTTGTGGATTCTTACAACGAAGCAATCAGATTATTTAAGGAAGAACAGGCACAATCAGAATGACTTCCGCAGAAAAAAAATCAATCTATGAACTATTTAAAGCCGCCTCATGCTGCTACACAGGTTATACACCGCAGGATTTTGCAGGTGAAATTCCGGATTTTAAAGATGATGTAGAAACAACAGTTCATGCTGAAAATAATAACGCGGAACAAAAAATTCTAGCACAAGATACAGCATCTCAAACTACTCAAACTGTACAAACCACTCAGACAGAAAATCAACAGACGGTTGAGCAGGCTAAAAAAACAGCTCCAATGACGCTCGACACTTTGTTTGAAAAAGTAAAAAACTGCACAAACTGCATTCTTTCGCGCAACAGAAAAAATTCTGTATTCGGCGAAGGTGTTGCATACCCGATTGTTCTTGTTATAGGCGACAGTCCGGAAGAAAACGACACAAACACAGGCCGCATTTTTTCAGCAGAAGCAGGCGTACTCTTAGACAAAATGCTTTCTGCAATCAGTTTAAGCCGCACAACAAACACATACGTTGCAAATCTTGTAAAATGCCCTACTTCCATGGGTCGATTCCCGATGAACGATGAAATCTCAAGTTGCTCAGGATTTCTACAGGCACAGATTCACATTCTCAAGCCAAAATATATTCTTGCAATGGGGAGAACAAGTGCTCAGTCACTTTTAAAATCGGGACAGGGAATGAATGCTCTCCACGGAAAATGGTTTGAATACAACGGAATTCCACTCATGCCGACTTATCATCCTGCAGAATTACTCCGCGACGTAAACCTTAAACGTCCTGCATGGGAAGATCTTAAAATGTTCAAAAGAGAACTGATGAATAAAAACCTTCTTTCATGAGATACCTTAATGTTGCACTGAATGTTCCGCTCAACCAGACATTCACCTATAAAGATGTGGAAGCTTCCGCTAAAAATCCAGAATCCTCTTTTCCAGAAGATCCGTTTGGTTTCAGAGTTGAAGTAAGATTCGGCAACAGAAAACTCACGGGCTTTGTTACGGAAGTATATGATCAGCTTCCAGAATCCTGCACAGTTTCAGAAGACAAAATACGTCATGCATTGCGCTACATGGACAAGGAGCCGCTGCTTACACATGAGCTTTACGAACTTGCGCTTTTCATGAGCAAATACTACATCGCACCGATTGGTGAATGCGTAAACATAATGATTCCGTCCGGCAAAAGAGAAAGTGAATATTCCACACTTCCGCTTGAAGAAGATGAATCAGCGTTCAGCAAAAAAAATGTAGAACTCAGTGAAGAACAGAAAGCTGCAGTCGAAGGAATTATTTCAAGCTCCACAGATCAAACAAGTTTTCATTATCTTTACGGAATGACCGGAAGCGGAAAAACAGAAGTTTTTTTAACAGCCGCAGAAAAAGTGCTTTCACAGGGAAAAGGAGTAATTTATCTTGTTCCGGAAATCGGCCTTACCCCGCAGGTTATGGAAGCCGTTATAAATCGATTTGGAAACACTGCCGCAATTCTTCACAGTGAACTTACACCAAGCCAGAAACTTAACCAGTGGCACCGCATACTTTCAAAAGAAGCTCGTGTTGTAATCGGTGCACGAAGCGCAGTTTTTGCACCAGTCCCGGATCTTGGGCTCATAATAATCGATGAAGAACACGACTCAAGCTACAAGTCAGGCTCTTCTCCGCGATACCATGCAAGGCAGCTTGCCATGATACGTTCAAAGCGAAACAAAATTCCGCTTGTAATGGGAAGCGCTACACCATCTCTTGAAGCTTACAATTCAATGCTCCAGGGGCAGATAAAAAAACATGTTCTTACAAGAAGACTTGCTGGTGGTGCTGTACCTCAAATCAAATGCATAAATCTTTCGCAGATACAAAATGACGGAAGCTGCATCTCTCCAAAACTCAGGGAAGAAATTGAATCATCACTAAAAGAAAAAAAACAGACGATTCTCTTTTTAAACAGAAGGGGCTTCAATCATTTTTTCAGATGTGCTGACTGTGGCTACGAAATGAAATGCAAAAACTGTTCTGTTTCCATGACATACCACAAAAGCGAAAACAGACTCCGCTGTCATTACTGCGGTTATTCAGTTTCTCCTCCAACACAATGCCCTCAATGCGGCTCAATGGATATAGGCTACTCAGGTTTCGGTACGGAATATATTGAAGCAGAAGTAAAAGCAAAATTTCCAAATGCAAGAGTTATCAGAATTGACACCGATTCAATTTCCCACAAGGGCGAGCTGCAGGAAAAAATTGACGCCTTCAGAAAAGGTGAATACGACATTCTTCTTGGAACTCAAATGGTTGCAAAGGGACTTAATTTTCCGAACCTAAAGCTGGTTGGAGTAATTCTTGCCGACACAACGCTCCATCTGCCGGATTTCAGATCAAGCGAAAGAACCTTCAGCCTTATAACACAGGTTGCAGGAAGAGCCGGAAGATTTTTTCCAGACGGAAAAGTTTTAATTCAAACTTACTCACCGGAAACAGACGCCATAAAATTCAGCGTTTCAGGAAACACAGACGGATTTTACAAGCGTGAACTTGAATTACGAAAGCTGCTCAACTTTCCGCCATACACAAGATTATTACGGCTTGTATTCAGATCCAAAAACAAAAATGCCGCAACACAAGCCGCAATCTCTGCAGGAAACATCATAAAAAAATATGCAGGAGCATCAGTGGAAGTCCTTGGACCTGCAGAATGTCCGCTTGAAACAGTAAATCAAAATCACCGCTACCAGATTCTTTTGAGAGGAAAAAACATAAAGGATTTGCAGTCTTTAGCAGAACGTCTTGTATGGGGATATAAATGTCCTAAGGAAGTTTACATAGAAACAGACACAGACCCGCAGTCACTGCTTTAGAGAAATTTAAGATTTTTTATGCAATGAAGTTGATTTTAAGTTATTAAATGATATAATAATTGTGACGATGACACAGATTGATGAGAAGCTTTATAAGAATCATGTTCAACAAGTCAACAAACTCTTAAGCTACGTTCTGATTGCTCTTCTTGTTCCGCTTGCAATCATTTATTACGGAGCAATACAGGGAGTATTCAATTATCCTGTTTTTATTGCCAGGCAGATTTTTATACTAACAATCATTGCTGATATAATCTTCATTCTCTGGTCTCATTCAACAACAAAACACCAGAACATCTACAGATATATTTATGCAGTAGTCATTCAGGCTGATATTTTTGCCTTGAACTGTTCAATCAATATTGAATTATCATCATGTACACTGCTCATGCCACTGATGACTATAATGTACCTGAATCCATGGTATACAGCATTTGCATGCGTATTTGCTACAATTTCAGAAGCAGTCTCAAAAATCGTTATTGCACCGGATGCCGTTGCTCAGTTCTGGCCTAATTACCCGGTAGAGGATTACATAATCATCCATGTTCTTACAACTATTATGGAAAAAACAGTTATCTCCATAATAATTATTGCAACTACGACAATAGCAAAAAAACTTCTTTTTGAAATACAGAATAAAGAAAAAGACCTCAGTGAATCAAGAAACGAAATTGTTTTCAGTTTTTCTGATCTTATAGAAAAGAGAAACGGATCGGAAGGACGCCATTCAAAGAGAACAAGCAAAATCGTAAAGCTTCTTGCAGAATACGCTCAGGAACATAATCTTTACGGCGATTTAATGACAAAAGACAGCTGGGATCTTCTTGTTGTAGCCTCGCCTCTCCACGATATTGGAAAGCTAAAGATTCCGGACAGCATTCTTTTAAAACCGACAAAACTCACGGAACATGAATTTGAAATTATAAAGACTCATACTTCTGCAGGTGCTGAAATCATCGACACGGCACTTTCATCAAGAAACGACGACAAATATGTAAAGATTGCAATCCAGATGGCAAAATTCCACCACGAAAAATGGGACGGAACAGGCTACCCTAACGGACTTAAAGGCGAACAGATTCCTATTCCAGCCAGAATCATGGCGATAGCAGACGTACTTGATGCATTATGTTCAAACAAAACATACAAAGACGCATGTTCATTAAATGATGCATTCAATATCATTGAAGAAAATAAGTTTTCATACTTTGAACCTTGTCTTGTTGAAGCCCTCAAAGAACTCAGACCAAAAATCGAAAAACTCTATTGCATCTGAAATAATTGCATAAATATGCATAAATCACTATACTGAACTAAAATTTTATCAGTTTCGAGGAATCGATATGCTAAATTATTTTGGTGCAGTGTGCTCATCATCACTTTCACTCATCTTCATTGTATTTATCATTGGTGTAGTCGGATACCTTCTTGGCGCAGTAAGCGTAAAAGGCATTTCTTTGGGAACAGCGGGAGTTCTTGTAATTGCTCTCTGCTACGGTGTACTAATCCACTACTTTCCTTCATTCAAAATCGGTGAAAAAAACATCGTTCTCTGGAGTCCAGCCCTCAAGAATAACTTCAGCGTTGTATCAAGCATTGGTACAGCACTTTTTGTTACAGCAGTAGGACTTATTGCCGGACCAAAATTCTTCAGAACATTCAACAAAAGCTCAATCGCATACCTTGTAATGGGAATTGTTGTTATCGGACTTGGTGTTGCAACTGCAATCATCTGTGTTAAGCTTGACAGCAACCTCAATGCAAACATGGCAGCAGGTCTTTTAACAGGCGGACTTACATCAACTCCTGGATTCTCAGCTGCAAAAGAAGCAGTTGAAGGCGCTGCACAGGATGAAATAAGCGCAGGTTACGGAATTGCATATCTTTATGGTGTTCTTGGTGTTGTACTTTTTGTACAGATTGTTCCAAAAATCCTTAAAACTGACATGGCAAAAGAAAGAGAATCATTTGTTGCAGCAGGTTCAGTAACAATCCCGGAACCAAAAGGAAAGCTTGTAAAGGCTGATGAATTCGGTTTCTTCCCGTTCTTCCTTGCAGTTGCTTTCGGATGTCTTATCGGCGCAATTAAAATTCCAATCGGTCACGATGCATATTTCTCTCTTGGAAATTCAGGCGGAACATTGATTGGTGGTCTCATCATAGGACACTTCATGCACATCGGAAAACTCGACTGCCGTGTTTCAAAACAGACTCTCAACTTTATGAGAGAGCTTGGTCTTGTACTCTTCCTTATTGGAGCAGGTGTTCCAGGTGGAGTAAACTTTGTTTCAAACGTAAAGGTTTCTTACTTCATCTACGGTGCAATAATGACTACAGTTCCAATGATTGTTGGTTATGTAATTGCACGTTACGTATTCAAGCTTTCTATTTTCAACAACCTCGGTTCAATTACAGGCGGTATGACTTCAACACCAGCCCTCGGTACATTGATTGCAACAGCAGGTACAGATGAAGTTTCTGCAGCATATGCAGCAACTTACCCTCTTGCCCTTGTATCAATCGTTCTTGGATCAAAGATTCTTGTAATGCTTTTCTAAGATTAACATAAAACATTTGATGCCCGTGTAATGCGGGCATTTTTTTTATCTTTCTGATTTTTTTAAGTTAATAAAATTAGATTCCAGTCGCGTTGAGAAGTCCAAAACCGTTTGAAGCATTAAAATATTTTCAGTTTAAAAATAAAAAAGGTCCCGATTTTTTTCGGAACCTTAGTAGCATCTCCTAGCAGAATTGAACTGCTGTTGTCGGGATGAAAACCCGATGTCCTAACCACTAGACGAAGGAGACATACAACTTTCGTTGTCGATGATTAGAATATATACTATAACAAAATTATTGTCAATAGAATATTCACTTTTTTGACATTTTTTTTTATATTTTTTTTACATATTCATATCGAACTTTTTAACAAGCTTTGATTTCAATTCTTTTACATCATCATCTTCCAGACCAAGATTAATGGCGTTATTTATATCAGACATAGCAGCCGCATATTCACCAAGATTATATTCAGCAAGGCTTCTGCGATAATATACATGGCTCTGGAACGAATCAATTGAAAGAGACCTGTTGAAACATTCTATTGCTTCCCTGTCCTTCCCCTGAACAGAATTAACGATTCCTTCATAATAAATTGAACGGAAATTTTTAGGGTCAAGAGAGACACTCTTTTTAAAATCTTCTGTAGCCTGATCATAGAGATTTTGAGCAAAATACGCCATACCACGATGCTTAAAAATAACGCTTAAAACCACTGCAGGAGGCTCAGGATCACTGTTTAGAATCTGAGTATAGATTTCTATTGCCTTATCAAAATTTCCAACGTTATGCTCATGCAACGCCGTTAAAACAAGATCATCTATACTTCCTTTCGTATAGGGACTTGCAACACCTTCATTTTCATTTAAGAACTCAGAATGAGGCAGTGTATGCGAAGAACCAGACGGAATTTTAAGAAGTTCATCAGAATAATCATCTGCCTTTTCATAAAAAGTATTACGACGCGTACCAAGTTCAGTCTGCAGCTTTTTCTGATAATCGCGTATTTCCTGGAAAATAATATCAGCCAATGTTAAACTCGCATTTATTGAAGCAAGTTTTCTTCTAAGAGGCTTGTCAAAAGGATTAAATTCACTTTTATAAATCAGTTCATGCTCAACTTCAGCCCATGCATCCTGCAAAATTGTACGAACCTGAATCTCACAAACCATTCCTTCCGGGAGCTTCATAGAAATATTTTCTGTAGGGTAGCAGTCTTCCGGTATCGAAATCAAAATATGAACAGACTCATAACCGAATTCACGGAAAGACTGTTCAGCACCTTTTCGCTCAACTTCCCTTACATCAAACTTTTCTTTTATCTGACGCTCAACAATTGAAAGATCTTCTACAAAAGGACAAACAACACGTATGCCTATCATGTCCGTAAGAGTAACAAGGCTAGTACTGCTTCCCGCTTCTGCAGCCTTTTGACGGAGTATTTTCTTGTAATAACTGTTAAATGACTTAATTCTGTTTTTATAGGTCGGATTTGAGGAAAGCT
Organism: Treponema sp.; assembly: GCA_024687165.1. Classification (GTDB taxonomy): domain Bacteria; phylum Spirochaetota; class Spirochaetia; order Treponematales; family Treponemataceae; genus Treponema_D. The sequence goes on along the minus strand of JAILEY010000031.1, from coordinate 13,411 downwards.
TTAATGTATGACGAAGTTTAAGCTCGATTTTCTCAAGTACCTCCATGAACATGGGACCGTATGAAGCATATCTGAGCCGTATTTCATTTTTATTTGGAAGTTCTTTCATCTGCATTTCCTTAAAATTATTTTAACTGAATAAAACAAGTATAATTCAAATAATCTGTTAAAACAATGCAGACAGATATTTATTAATTAAAATAAACTTAAATTAAAAGAATTAATTATAATAAAAAATTTATTTAAAACAAAAAAAAAGACCGCCCTAAAAAGAACGGTCTTTCTATTACCAGTCGCCTAGCAATTACTGTGCATCAACTGCATCCTGATTAGACTTCTGTGCTGAAGAAGATGAATCTGGATCAATTGAAGATGTGAATTCATTTTCCTTAGACTGCTTTGCCTTTTCGAGGTAGCGGTTAACCTGCTTGTTACCAAAGCGAGCCATTTCAGCTGTCTGGCGATCAAGTTCCTTCTTTGTGATGATTCCCCAGAGGTCTTCATCATCGATATCACGGTCTGAGCTGAGAACAGCGAGGTCATAAATAACCTTTACATCCTTGAAGTAACCGATGAAGTCGTCACCAATGTGGTTTGCATCGCGGCAAATCTGGAATCCAGCGAACTTAACAAGTGGAAGTCCACGTGGGTAGATTGGGTATACACGGATTTCACGTGCACGAACATCAGCAATGTAATCCGGGTTGTTCCAGATAAGAGTCTTCCAACCGTCGAAGAAAAGGTTACCCATGAGGTAGCGGCGTTCTACACCGTCTGTGTCCTTAAGAAGAACATAAAGCTGGTGTGGGAAGTTCATACCCATTGTTGTAACAGAAATTGACTTAAGTGTACCAACATTTCTTACAACACCGTAACCATCGTCGAAGAGGTATTTACCCTTCTGTTCATCTGTTGGCTTCTGGCGGTTTCCATTTTCGTCAGCGTCTGAAAGTGGTTCATAAGCAGGGATATCAAATGCTGGAACAATCTTTGAGTTTGCATTGTTTGCCCATGTTGGGAACTTAACGCGAACACCCATTACGTTCTTGCCTTTGAATGGAACGTCTGCTGATTCTTTAACTGGAGCAGCTACTACCTGTGAAAGACCCAAAGCAACAGGGTTCTGAGCAGATGAGTTGAGCTTAACTTCCCAGTTTGTCAATGCCAAAGATGTCTTCATAAGTGACTTCTGTTCACTTGTGAAAGTTGCACCTGCAGCTCTTGAATAATCCATTACAGTTCTTCCGTTTTCTGTTGGATTTCCATTTTCATCTGCAACGATATCAGCATCAAGCTGTGTAAAATCCATAAGAATAGATTCTTTTGCACTTACAAAAGCACTTGCCATAAACATTGCAGCAACAGTTAAAACTAAAGTCTTCTTCATGCGAAGCTCCTTTTAATACATATATGATGTAGCCTTGTTCTTTAAGTATCTAGTAAGAAATCAATTTTGTCAACTTAATTTGAAAAAAATTGATAAATTACTATTCCTGAAAGACACTCTCTCCATCAATATATATATAGATTTTATTAAAACTTGTGAAATTTCTCACAATATTTTCCCTAAGCAAAAGGCATCCTTCACGAATACCCAGTGATTCCGAAGAAACCTTCAAAGCTTCCTTAGAAAGCCCTATATAGAGGTTTCCGTCCTTTGAATGACAGAACTCAGCCCTGGTTCCCTGAGGAAAAATACGCACATAACGGTTTGTCATCGGTCCAAGAATAAGATCATCAACAAAAGTACGTACTTTATCCTGCGGCTTTACAGTATATTCTGTCTCTGTATACAGATTTTTAGAATCAAAAGCCTTAAAATAAAATACATTGCGGTTCTTAAAATCACAAAAAAACCAGCATACTGCTGAAACTATGAATGAAGCGGCAAAAACGCCAAGAGCAATTGAAGGTTTTCTGCTTTTTTTAATTTCTGATTCCATTATTTACCTGTAAAACCACGCGACCTTTCAAAATGAGTCACAAAAGCTTGTAATCCATTATATATTCCAAAGGCAATTTTCTGCAAGTACTTGTCATCATTAAGAAGTGCACCCTCTTTCGCATTGCTTAAAAATCCGACTTCAACAAGAACACTCGGCATATTGGAATTTCTGCAGACAAACCATTCTTCAGCCTTAATTCCGCGTGCTGTACTTAAAGATCCGACCTGAGCCGAAATTCCGTCAAGAATAAATTTTGCAATAAGAATTGATTCTGTAGTATATTCCTCTTCCATCATGCTGTTCAAAATCGGAACAAGTGTTTTATCTTCAGCATAATCTTTTGCATTAAGAACCTGTCTTCTGTATCCAGGAGAAAGATACCACACCTCAAAACCGGAAGCTTTAGGATCCATGTTAGAATTTACGTGAACAGAAACATAAAGAATTGCTTCATTTGCCTTGAGTTTTACACTGTTTGCAATTTCAGTTCTCTGTGCAAGCGAAAGAAATTTATCAGTTGTACGAGTCATGAAAATATTTTTATCCGGATAAGCTTTTTTAAGATAATCACGAAGCTTTAGCCCTACAGAAAGATTTATATCCTTTTCAACGACATTAACATTTTTCCCGTTTATTTTATGAACTTTACTTGCGCCGGGATCTTTTCCGCCGTGCCCAGGATCAATGAGGATTGCGCCGATTCTATACGGATTTTCATCACTTTCAGTTTTAAAGAAGTTTTCTGCGGAATTCAAAAACTGATTTGAAGCAACGATTTTTCCATTTTCTATTTCTGGAGCCGCTTCATTTAAAATTGTGCGGTAATCCTGAAGAACAAAGCTGTCTCCCGTTCTGAAAGAAATTCTGTGTCCATTTTTTTCAAGCATTCCGGAATAAGTAAAAGGATCGTAATAAAAAGTCATTCCTCTTTTTGCAGAAGCAGAAACAAGATCAACTTTAGATTCAGCAGCATAAATAAATGAGAATGAAAAAATTGCAGTCAGAATAAAAAAGACACGCTTAAATTTCATGCATGACTCCTTGAATCAGCAATATAAAGAACTCCCTGAATTCCACCACGGATCAATGCACGCCAGAATTCTTTTCCTGTAAGCTTCACATTTTCAGGTGCATATTTTTTATAAAGTTCAACAGTTTCTTTTATAGATCTGTAATTCCAGTCTTTAAGAACCTCTGCTTTATCCTTAAGACACGGCGGAATTTCGCAGCATTCTGATTTTTCGATTTCACTGTTAAATTTTTCAAAACTTTGAGCATCAAGTGTAAAAAAGCTGTACGGAAAACCTTTTTCTACAGGATCTTCAATTCCATTTAAGAAATCCTCTGTTGCTTTATTATTACCTTCAAGACGCAAAATAATTGAAGAAACAGCTTTTTCTGCCGCATTTAGCGAAAGTTCTCGATTTTCTGAACATGTAATCACGTTGCCGCATTTTTCAACATTATTCCGCGGAAAATCAACTTTATCACCGATCTTTGTGCGGAAGAAAACATTTTTTACAAAAGGACAGCCTGTAATTCCTTCAGCACCATAAATTTCCTTTACAACGCCCGGAATCGAAATAAATGCACGCTCATGAGAAAATTTTACAGAAGGAATCTCTGCTTTATCTTTATACTCAGGAGTAATTCCAAGAGAAATTTTCATTGCTTCTTTTGTAAGATTAAAATCGGAAGAATAAGGGAAAGTCCATCCGCTCATATATCCGCCTGAAAGACGTGCTGCAACTTCTCCAATCATCGCACCTTTTTCAGTATATTTAATGTCACCTTTTGCAACTCCATTTGTAAGACCAAGAGCTGTTACTGCCTGCTGAAAGACATCTGTAATTTCCTGCTTTTCCTTTGCACTGCACTCAGAAGGCATGGTGTGCCCAAGCTCAACAAAGTAAGGCTCAAAATAAATATGACGGTCTGCAAATCCTGTAAGAATAATTTTTCCATCAACGACAAGAGCATCAAGTGAATACTCCCTGCCCTTCATGTAATCTTCAACGATTGCATTTTTTGTTCTTGAAAATTTTACGGCATCACGCAGCGCAGGTATAAACTCTTCTTTTGTTCTGACAAGCCGGCAGCCTCGTGCACCCATATTATCTACAGGTTTTACAACTTTCGGGAAAGTAAACGAATCAATTTTTTGTTCTATAGACTGAATATCATTTTCTGTTACGCTTATAAAATCCGGAGAAGGAACATTGTGTTTTTTAAAGCATTCCCTCATTCTGACTTTATTGCTTGCATTACAGGCAGCTTCAAAGGAATGAGAAGGCAGGGCACATTTTTCTGCGGCATAAGAAACTGATGCACTAAAATCTGTACCGGCTGTAAAAATTGCAGCAAGCCGATCTTTAAGTGAAAGTGCAAGATTCGCAATTCCTTCACGATCCTTTAAATCTACAAGTTCAAAACGATCCGCAAAAGGAACACAAATTGCAGAAGGATTTGCATCAACAACGAGAGTTTTATAACCAAGTTCTCTGGCGGCTTCCATTGCAGGACGCTGCATAAGCCCCGCGCCAAGAATCAAAATATACTTTTCCATTTTCCTAATTATCGGAAAATAAAAAAAATAAATTATAAAAAATGAAATCCGTAAAAATACTGTCTAATTCTAAGTTCGATTTTCTAAAAAAAATAATAAAATTGGCTTCCAGTCGTGTTGAGCAGTCCAAAACCGATGCTGTACAGCATCTATATCTTTCTGCAGTAAATCTCTACAGTATCCCCAAGCTTGAAAAAGCGGCACCAGACATTAAGAAGCTTCATTACAAGGGCATTTTTTTCAAGATGATGCTTTTTTACAAATGGAAGTCTCTCCGGATGAATACCTGTAGGGACTACCTTAATTACTTTAAAGCCGAATCTCTTTAATATAGAAGAAGCTCTGTCAGTTTCCCATACAGAAAAATGATCTGACGGGCTTTGATCAAAGAAAATACGGCGGTTATATTTTCCGCTTATTCCCGAAGCTGATGGTGTACTGAATGCAAATATTCCGTCTTTTTTAACAAGAGTTCCAACTGACTCAAGTACCTTAGAAAGATTCTGGAAATGTTCTATAACGTACCACATTGTAACTGCATCAAATTTTTCAATACCGAATTCTGCACTGAAATTTGTTCCCGGGAATGGAGCACAGACTGCAGGAAATTTCAATGTATGCTGAACATAATCAATTGCATCACTTGAAATATCAGCACCAAAAACCTGCCAGCCGAAATCACTTGCTGCAGAAAGGAAAGGTCCCATTGCACACCCGATATCAAGAACAGATGGAGTGATTGAAACATGAGCCGTTTTATTTACAAGTTTATACAGCAGACTGATGTTTGAAATTCTTCTTGTGCACTGCTTTTTGATTGAGTCAAAATCATCGAGGTATGTTTTACCGTACTGCTTCTGATAATCTTCAAAAAAGTACGCATGATTATATTCAGTCTGTTTTTCCTTTACAGTCCATGAAATATAAATCATTCCGCATTCACTGCACCTTCTGAAAGTTCTGTCTTTTGTACGTGCAATTAATTTATTGGAAAATTCAAATTCTTTTTTTCCGCAGACAGGACAAGAAAAATGATTTCCGCATGAAAGTCTAAGAAGATAATCTGAAAGACTTTCTTTTTTTTCTGATTCAATTTTTTTGTACAGTGCAGATTTATTCTTCAGAAGCTCCCCTACTTTTTTAGAATTAATATCCTTTAACGAAAGACATTTAAAATTACATTCTGCAGCAAGACTTCCGTGAAGAGATGTTGTTGCAGCAAGAATTACTGCACATCCCGCACCCGACGCTTCAAATGCCGTAAAACCAAAATGAGTAAAGACAAGATCATATTCGTAAAGTTTTTCCTTTAAATTTTCTATCGGCAGGACAAAATCAATGAGCCCTTTTATATCATCTGAAACTTTTTCAGCAAGTTCATTTTTTTTCTGCTGAGAAGAAACAACCGCAGTAACCTTAAGTCCATTTTTAGCAAGAGAACGTGATGCAGGAAGTGTAAGGGATGCAGGATCTTCTCCACCAAAAACAACAAGTGCTTTTTTAAAATCTTTTTCTGATTCAGACTTTTTGTTTTCAGACAGAGGAATAAAAAACGGATTTGAAAAATTTACAGTTCTTGTTTTTGAAACAGTCGGTATTATATCAAGAACATATTCAGCAGAATCTGTATTTTCATTTCCTTCATCAAGACAAACTACAGAAGTTTTTGAAGTGAGTTTCTCAAGAAGCTTTTTATCAGTCTTGAACATATCGGTTACAATCATTGAATAATTTTCAGCATCATCGATTGAATCAACAATCTGAAATTTTCTAAGACCGTTATTTACTGCAGAATCAATCAAATCCCAACGCTCAGTTAAATCCGCATCATTACCGATATAAATAAACCATTTATTTTTTATTGCAAGATCAAGACAGCGCCTTAAATGCCCTGTACCGTGTCCCTTTTTTACAGACGGAACAAGAAGAACTGGATATTTGATGAAAGGCTTTGCAAAAACCTCAACAATCTGCTCAGTTGTATAAGGTTCAACAACATCCTGAGTCCCGGAAATTTCATCAACAGCAAGAAGTGCCCTTCTGTAATCTGCAGCGGTATCAATAGTCGTTCTATATTCAGGATGATTATATCTTTCTGGAGGAGTTTTAAATTTACATTTAAAAATTTTCTGATAATTGTAAAGGCTTGGACCAACATGCTCATGATCATAAGGAACATCTGTAAGAACTGCGGCTTCCAAAAGTGACTGAGCATTAAAAATTTCTATACCGGATCCATGAGGAAGATTTGAATAAGTTATGTAATCAACAGGGGAAGTTTTTTCTCTTTTAAAATATTCTTCAACAAGATCATTTGCTGCTTCATAAAATAAAAAAGGATTATCAGCGGTTGCGCGAACTACAACATCAGCTTTTGAAAGTTCTATAACTTTACAGAAACGGTCAAGAACATCTTCAAGACTTCCTGCAAAAATTTTAAATCCATGATTTTTTGCAATCGCCTCAAGTTCTGCAAAACTACTTTCATCAGTTGCAACGAAATAATCATCTGCTTTAACTTTTTTCATGGAAGCAAGATTCCAGTCAAGAACGGTTTTTCCACCAAGAGGCTTTAATGCTTTTCTATTTAGTCGTGTTGAAGAAAGCCTGCACTGCACTATTACAACGACCTTTTTTTTATGAGGAAAAAAATTCTTTATCATCTGCCCCAATCCCATATAATCCGCCTTATCTAAAATTTGTCTGCTTCATTCTGATTCCAGTTCTGCATAAGATTAACGGCATCAGTTTTAAATCGGTATTTATTTTTTTCTGTCCATCTACATGCATCGCGGAACTGTCTCAGCGATTCAACAAATCCGCATGAAGAATGAGCTTTAAATGCAAGAAAAGATGAAGACGGAATTTTTCCATGATCTGCAGCAAATACAGGAAGAAGATTTTTTAAATAAAACCTTAAGTAAGAAATATCCGCACTCTGATCTTCATCGGGAATCTGATCCATGTAAAACAAATCAAAACAATTTGCAATAATAGTCTGTTCACCCCAAAGCCAGCTTCTAAAAAAGAAATCGAGCTTCTGCCAGTATTCTGAAGTGATTGTGTAATCAAAGCCGCCAAGCATGATAATTTTTTCTCTGTCGTAAAATCCTGCAAGAGACGCGCTGTATAAAGTCGGTCTGTAATCTTTTGAGCCGTTTAAAATTTCAACTTTAAAAATTGAATTTTCTGCTGAAGGTTCAAACTCAACAGGAAGCTTTTGCATTGCATTTGAAAAAAGACGCGGTACAACACAAAATACATTTTTTTCTGAAAGCCGTTTTGCAGTATGAGCATCAAAGTCAAAATTTTCCGCGCACATTTCTTCATGCACAACAAGAATATACTTACTCTCTGATTCTGCAACTGCGATATTAAGCATTTCTCCAGAGGTTACACCCTCTTCCAGTATGTATAAAAACCTAACAGTAGGAAATTGATGAGAAAGCTGTTGAGCAGAAACACCCGGGGCTTTTCTTTCAATCATAATAATTCTCTCAAAACCTTTTGCAAGAAGATTTTCAAGAACACGGGAGCGAAGCATATTTCCATTTTCACAAAGGACAATACAGGTGACATTCATCAAAACCTTCGAAGGATTTTCTGCGCCGCCAAGAACTGTATAAGAGATTTTTTTCTGATTAAAAATTGAAGGTATAATATTCATCACAATCTCCACATTTTCCGCAATAGTTTGATTTCAGATGCTCTTCAATTTTTTCGTCTGAAAATTTCCAGATTGATTCAATGTCAGTTTCAAAAGCATTACCGATTGCTGAGCCGACACATTCCCTGCAAAGAGGAACTGTTCCGTCACACAAAATTGTCATATCTCTTTTTAAATGCCAGCATGGATTTCTTGTAAGAGGAGAAAGATCTGCAGGCTTTCTGTCTGGAAGCATTTTGCAGAAAGAATCATATTTTTGAATTATTAATTTTCCAAGAGAAGGTGATTCTTTTGCGTGGTAATATCTATAGAAAGCTTCAAGTTCTTCTTCGTTTTCATTCATTCTTGTAAACTGCGGGTAGACCTGTGAAAAATGTTTTGCAAGAATTGAAACTGCATTTACAGCCTTTTCAAATGAACCGTTTTTCCAGATTTTTTCATACATTGCAGGAGTTGCTGCATCAATTCCGATAATCCATATAACTCTGTCTTTTTCACCAAGAGCTTCAATAGAAGAAGCAAGTCCTTCCGTAACAAGAGTTCCATCAGTTTCAATCAAAACCTTAAGCTTTGGAAACTCAAGAATTTTATTAACATATTCTGCAAGATTTGAAATATGCAGAGGCTCTCCTGATGCACTCAAAGAGACAACAGCATCCTCAGAAAAATCACTGATCTGTTTTACAAGGCAGCTGAATTTTTCAAGGCTCATATCGCTTTTATCTTTGCAGTAAACTTCAAGAGGCTGAGCATAAAATGGGAATGCATTATATTTTGAACTGATCTGAACATTGTAAAAAGAAGGCAATGTCTTTTGTACAGCTGCATTTGTTTCTGCAAAATCAGAAAGATCTTTTGCATTAAACTTTACACCAGAAGCTTTTGCTGCTTCATAAAGTCTTTTACAAGCAATGAAATTTCTTTTAACTGAGCATGAAAAATCAAAACGGAGCATTCTGTAATCCTTTGGAGCAATTACAGCTTCAATTTCAAAACTGTTGATATCCTGCTTCATAACATTAAAAATGCACTCATTATCAACAGGCTCTTCTTTAGCCATTCCGCTAAGAATATTCAATGTTCCCGCACTGATTACTTCAGGAGAAAAGCCGTATGGATATCCGTCTGCAAAAGTATATTCGGCAATATATTTTTTGTGACATTCAATTACTTCATTTGAAAGGTAAGAATCCATGAAAGGTCTGTCAGCAAAAGTAAATACTGCATTTTCAGCGCCCTGTTTTTTACATTCTTCCGCCATTGTCTGAATTAAAAGACGCGTATTCCATTCCGCTTTAGAAATAACAGACGCACCATTATCTGCAATCAGTGCAAGATTTTTTCTTACAGCATCTTCCTCACGGTCAGTGCACAAAATAAATACTGCAGAACTTTCCTTTACATTCTGAGCCCACTTTACAGTAAGATCAAAAGAAGATTTTTCATCAAATACTTTATCAAAAACACGGTCACAGCAGTTTCCCGCATATAAAAAAACTATATTCTTCATCACTTCATTATCGGAAAATAAAAAAATAAGATAAACAAAAGAATCACTCTCCCCTTATGGAAAAAAACATTAAATCTTTCTATAATATGCCCCATGGAAGGGATAAACAAAACTGAAGAAGATGCTTTCACAGTCTCACAGCTCACCGGGCTTATAAAGACAATGCTTGAAGGCAGTTTTTCAAATGTAGTTCTTAAAGGCGAAATTTCAAACTTCAAGCCAAGTGCCTCAGGACATCTTTATTTTTCTCTCAAAGACTCAAATGCTCAAATAAGTGCAGTCATGTTCCGCGGAAGTGCGTCCTATTTAAACTTCAAACCTAAAGACGGAACTTTTGTACTTGTAAAAGGAAAAATAAGCGTTTACGAACCAAGAGGAAATTACCAGCTGATTATTTCCAGCATGATTGAAGCCGGAGTCGGAAACATAATGGAAATGATTGAAATGAGAAAGAGAAAGCTTGCTGCAGAAGGTCTTTTTAATTCCGACAAAAAAAAGCCACTTCCATTTTTTCCAAAGACAATCGGAGTTGTAACAAGTTCAAACGGTGCGGCATTGCGTGACATAATCAACATCCGTAACAGAAGAAATCCAAAAGTAAACATAATAGTTCTTCCGTCACTTGTTCAGGGAGATACAGCAGCCTCATCAATAGAATACATGATTAAAGTTGCAAATAAATATGAAATTTGCGATGCGCTGATTATAGGGCGTGGCGGCGGTTCTCTGGAAGATCTTCTGCCGTTTAGTGAAGAAAATGTTGTAAGGGCTGTTGCAGAAAGCAAAATTCCAACGGTAACAGCTGTTGGTCATGAAATTGACTGGGCTTTATGCGACTTTGCAAGCGACAAACGTGCCCCTACTCCAAGTGCAGCGGCTGAAATCCTGATTCCGGAACTTAATGTAATTCAGGGAAATATTGAATATTTTAAGGATGAGCTTTTAAACGGAATAAACGCAAAAATCAACAGCACGAGACTTTTACTTAAAACATTTGATACTGAAAATATGCGGACAAGACTGCAGAACATAGAACAGCGTCTGAGTGAAAGATTTGACAGAGCTTTTGAAAGTCTTGAACAGTTGATGAAGAAAATAATAGAAGAAAAAAGACATAAAGTCGCTTTGTGCAGACAGACTATTGAAAACTGCAGCCCGCAGACAGTGTTCGACAGAGGCTACTCAATGGTATGCGACAAAGACGGAAATGTAATCCGAAGTGCAGACCAGGTAAAAAGCGGAGACTTCATAAAAATCAGACCGGCCACAGGTGAATTTGAAGCAGCAGTAAAATAAAAACAGGGGAAAATATTTATGGAATCATTTGAAGAAAAACTTGAAAAGCTTGAATCACTTTCTGAAAATATCAAAAAGAGCGATATCAGCGTTGATGAAGCAATGAAAAATTTTGAAGAAGGAATCAAGCTTGCAAAATCAATAGAAAAAGAGCTTGATGCAATGGAAAGCAAAATTCAGATTTTAATGAATTCTCCGGAAATTGAAGAAACTGAAAAAGCATCAAAAGGTACAAAGACCTCAAAAAAGGCTGACAAATCGGACCTTGAGCTCGGACTTTTCAATACAGAAACTCAGATAAACGGAACAAGATCGTAAATGACACAGCGCAGAGTAAAACTTCTTAATGCAGAGGTTGCACGAAAAATTGCAGCCGGTGAAGTAATTGACAGACCAAACGCAATTATCCGCGAACTCATGGACAACGCAGTAGACAGCGGTGCAACACGAATTTCAGTAGAAATTGAAGGCGGCGGAATTGAAAAAATAAGAATTGTAGACAACGGCTGCGGGATGTCAAAAGAAGACCTTGAAACCTGCGCACATCCTCACGCAACAAGTAAAATTTCAACGGAAACAGATTTGCTCAATCTTTCAACTCTGGGATTCCGCGGAGAAGCACTTGCATCAATGGCAGCAGTTAGCCGTCTGCAGATTACAAGCGGTGGCTGGCGAATGAATGCGTCTGTTACAGAAGACCACATACTTACACCCTGCACACCGGTTACAGGAACAATCGTACAGACAGCTGGTCTTTTTGAAAACTTTCCTGCAAGAAGACAGTTCTTAAAAAGACCTGGAAGCGAAGGAACGATGTGCCGCTCAACATTTGAAGAAAAAGTTCTTCCCCGCCCAGACATAGAATTTTCTTTTTCAAGCGATGGTGAAGAAAAACTCAGGCTGCCATCAGTAAAGACTTTAAAAGAAAGATTTGTTCAAACAATGGAATTCTTTGAAACAGAAGATCTTTTCTATCAGATTGAACACAAAGATGAAAAACACGGATTTTCTTTCAACCTTATAATCGGAGAGCCCTCAGTTTCCCGCAGTTCACGAAAAGACATTTATATTTACGTGAATGGCAGAAGGATTCAGGAATACTCTCTCATTCAGGCTATAACTTACGGAACACAAGGATATTTTCCAAACGGAACATTCCCGGTCGCATGCATTTTCATAGAAATCAATCCGTCACTTGTAGACTTCAATATTCACCCGGCAAAAAGAGAAGCAAGATTTTCTGACATAAATACACTGCACCATGCGGTAAGCACAGCAACAAAAGATTTTTTCAAAAAATATACAGTCAACACAATGGTTCAAGAAGCTCAGGGCGAAACGGAAAATCTCAACGGCTCTCTTTCATTTGAAGAATCAGAATCTGTACAGGATGATTTTGTTGCTTCAAAAGTTTCTTCAATCTGGGACAGACAGACTCCAGTCATGGCAGAAACAAGAAGCGTTTCATTCAGCACAAGCCATTCAAAATCAGAAACCCCTTCAAACAGATTTTCTGACAGCCGCTCAAATTATTTTTCTTCAAGTCCAAAATCAGCTTCACAATCATTTTCTGAACATAAGGGAAATGCGGAAATTCACAGAAATTATATTCCGGATGATTTTTCAACAACAGAAAAATACAGCGAGGATTTTCATTTTATCGGAAGTGCGCTCGGTACATTTATTCTTGCAGAAAAAAACGGAACTTTATTTATAATCGATCAGCACGCAGCCCACGAGAGGATTCTCTACAATCAGATAATGGCTGAATCAAGTGAAAAACAGGAGCTTCTTGTGCCTTATACGGTTACCGCAGATTCAGCCGCAGATGACAACTATATACGCTGTATTCAGAAAAAACTCACTGAATGCGGATTTACCTGCAGGGATTGTGGTGACGGCAAATGGGAATTTACCTCGGTGCCAGTCAGATGGAAAGGAAATGAAGCTGACTTAAAAAAAGATATTCTTGACAGACGAGTAAGTCCTGCAGATATGATAAATGCTGTTGCTGCATCAACCGCATGCCGCCGTGCAGTAATGGACGGAACAATTCTTGACAGGGAAACTGCTGCAGAAATCGCACGTCAGGCGCTTGAACTTCCTGATCCGCACTGCCCTCATGGCCGCCCGGTCTTTACCTCAATAACCAGAAGCCAGCTTTTTGAACTTGTAAAAAGGACATAAAGGGGGAGTAGTTGTTTACTTGGTTATGATAACTGACGAGATTTTTTTTGAGTCTAAAAAGAAAGTTGCATTACTCTAGAATCAAATTTGCGTTGGTCTAAGGACTTGATCTGCACCTGAAAGTGACACACTTTTAACAGAATCCGGATGAATACAGGAACACCAGATATGGGGGCATGAAATGGAAATCCCACTGGAAGCAAAAGTACGGATTCTGTACTTGATTGAAAAAGAAGGTC